>CALXLI010000127.1 GCA_944389155.1 uncultured Spirochaetaceae bacterium
GCAAGGAATGCTCTCATTGATTACGGCAATCGAAGAGGAAAGTGATGCGCTTGAGAAGGAAGAAGCACTGGCTATTGTCGTATCGGAGCTTCTTGACGGATATTCCGGATTGGAAAATCCAAAGAGGAATGAATACAGCAGGAAGATCGATGATGCATGCGGATATATCGAGAAGAACTATGGAAAAAGGCTGACTCTGGCCCTTCTTTCAGATATCTCAGCGCTCTCTGTATCAACATTCCTGAGGGCATTTGCAAAGGAGAAGGGAGTTACTCCGCATGTTTATATCGAGAATGTGAGAATCAGAAAGGCCTCCGCCCTGCTTGCATCCGGAATACGGCCTGGGGAGGCCGCTCTCATGACAGGATTCTCTGACCAAAGCCATTTCACGAACGTCTTCTCAAGATACATCGGACTCACGCCCGGTACATACTTCAGGATGTTCAAGGAGCGATGAATGAACAAGGGAATTTCTTCAGGACACTATACCGCAATCATCACAGTGCTCATCTGGGGAACCACATTCATATCGACAAAGGTGCTTCTGGAATCGTTTCTTCCAATAGAGATTCTGTTCCTGCGCTTTGTGCTTGGATACGTTGCACTTTTCCTTATCAATCCTCATCCATTCTCATGGAAAGGCCTGAAAGAGGAGATCACGTTCGCACTTGCCGGCATCAGCGGTATCTGCCTGTACTATCTTCTTGAGAACGTCGCACTGACATTCACGAGCGCCTCGAATGTCGGTGTCATAGTCTCAACCGCCCCGTTCTTCACAGCTGTACTTGGCAAAGCGACAGGAAGCAAAGAGCGGATAACGGCAAAGTTCTACATAGGATTCCTGCTTGCCCTTGCAGGCATCCTCCTGATAAGCCTCAACGGAAACGAGGTAAGCATCAACCCAAAGGGAGATCTCCTTGCGCTTCTTGCAGCATTCATATGGGCAATCTACTCGCTGCTGTCAAAGAAGATCGGGGCATATGGATACAATATAATACAGGCAACGAGAAGGATATTCCTCTATGGAATCGCGGCCATGCTCCCGATACTCCTGCTCTCAGGCGCAGCCCTTGATGCGGAGAGATTCCATAGCGCGGATAACATCCTCAACCTATTATACCTGGGCCTTGGCGCCTCCGCGCTCTGCTTCGTGACATGGAATTATACAGTGGCAAAGCTGGGAGCTGTGAAGACAAGCATATACATATTCCTCGTCCCTGTGATAACCCTCATCTTCTCAACCATCTTCCTCTCTGAACCGATATCTGCAATGATGCTCTCTGGGACGGCTCTTGTGCTTATCGGCTCGGCTATATCCAAAAGGCAATGACTCATTTCCTCCCGACAAGAAGCCTTGAGCCTCTGAGCATCAGAATGCCTGCCTCACGCTTTGTCATGAAAAGGCCATCGGCTGTATCAACAATCCGCACTTCGCTATAGCCTTCGTGCCTCAGTCGTTGAGCAAATGCCTCTATATCCCCATACTTGCTCCTGCTCATTATATCGTGGATCGCGAACACCCCTCCCTTCTTGAGGACCCTGAGAGTCTCATAGAGAAGCTCCTCCCTGTTCTTGGATGATATGTTGTGATATACATAGTTGCTCACAACAGCATCGAAAGACCCATCAAGGAAGATAAGCGATCTCGCGTCCCCATTCTCGAAGCTTACATTGCGGACATTCTCGGCGATCGCATTCTCAGTGCAAAGTTCCTGGGAGAATGACGCGTACTCCCGTCCCCATCTGTCAATGCCGACGACAGAGCATCTGGGATTCTTCTTCGCAACGGCAATTGAGAGAGCTCCGCTTCCGCATCCGACATCAAGGATGCTTCCACCTTCGGGAAGCGAGACATATGAAGCAATGCCATCGATTATCCCCTTGGCAAGCTGCCGCCTTCCATTGTACGAGAACGCCCTGTACGCAACGACAGACCATAGGAAGAATATAAGAACTGCAACAAAGCCGACAAAGACGATAGACGCAGAAAGCGCGGAGAACTTCAACACAAGGCAGAAGGCAATGAAAAGAAACACAGCCAACACAGCAAGCACAGCAACCATTCCCCTAGGTACCCAGTTCTTGTAATCCGCCCCCATCAAAGCCTCCATCCTGCGCTTTCCCTCTGAAGCTGCACCATATGGCTGAAAAGCCCAACGCGCTTCATGAGCTCTTCGGGTCTTCCTTCCTCAGCGACCTCTCCATCCTTAAGGACTATGACCTTATCCACCCCCTCGACTGTACGCATCCTGTGGGCAATAACAAGCACGGTCTTTCCTTTAAGGAGACGTGATAGCGCCTCCTGCACTTTCGTCTCATTCTCAACATCAAGGCTTGCCGTAGCCTCATCCAGAAGCACTATCGGGGCATCCTTCAGCAAGGCCCTCGCTATTGATATCCTCTGCCTCTCACCTCCCGAAAGCTTCGCTCCATTCTCTCCGATGGCCGTGTTATAGCCATCTGCAAGCCTCGATACGAACTCATCGCAGTTTGCATCCCTTGCAGCAGAGAGCACCTCAGCATCACTCGCACCGCGCCTTCCAAGCCTTATGTTCTCCATGACAGTATCATCGAAGAGGACAACATCCTGGAATACCATCGAATAGTCAGAGAGCAGGACCTCTGGGTCTACCGTTGAGATATCAACACCACCGACCTTTATAGAGCCGCCGGTAACATCCCATAGCCTTGCCGCAAGACGCGCACATGTGCTCTTGCCAGAGCCTGACGGCCCTACAAGCGCTGTTACCTCCCCTTCCTTTGCAGTGAAGCTGACATCCTTCAGCACCTCTGCACTGTCATATGCAAAGCTCACATGGTCAAACACTATGTCATGGCCTTGTGGGTTGAATACAGAAGAACCTGAAGCTGTGGGGGTATCGTTTATCTCCATCATACGGTCAGCGGAAACCTGTGATATGAACAATTCCGCAATCAGCGTCAGGCTTTGGTCAAATGGCGCGTAGATACGGGCGATTACAAGAAGGAAGAGGAAAAGGAGCATGAAGTCCATCTCCCCGGAGAGTATCAGGAACGCAGCAGTGAAGATCGTAGTAGCGATGCCGAGGCGCATGATAACGCTTGCAGCATTTACGAACACGCCAGTACCAAGCTCTCCTTTTATCGTAGCCCTTTCATGCTCATCGATCTTCATATAAAGCCCATCGAGATACCTTTCCTTCTGGTTCGCCGCCTTTATCTCCCTTATATTATCCAAAGCCTCCTGAATGCCATCGGACACAGCCAACGCAGCCATCTTCGTGCGTTCAGAGCTCGCTTCAGTCAGCTTCCTGGTCCCAAAGAGAAGCGCAAAGGCAACGGGTACGCCCCAAAGGGATGCGATGGCAAGCCTCCAATCATAGAAGCATAGGCAGATGGCTATTATCGCGGTTGATACATAAGAACCATACAGATAGCCAAGCACATGCGACCATACATGCTCCATGCGGTTGACATCTCCCATGATAGTCTCAGTAAGGTCCGCGATATCCCTTTTCCCGAAGTATCCCAAAGGAAGCTTCCGAAGCCTCTCCGCAAGAGCAAGACGCGTAGCTCTCACCTCATCATACACAAGGCCATATGTAGCCTTGTATTGCTGCATGTGAGCGAAGAACGAAAGGAAGACAAACAGAACAAGGGCTATCAATATCGAGAATGTGGATATTGCATATTCATTGCCAGTTAATATTCCGATAAAACTATACATTATTACGTATAATATACTGACACCACCCATGACAATCAGGTTTACCACCACCGTCCAAAGCGTGCCTTGCCTAACGTTCCTAACCCCCTGATCTGTCAAAGCATATTTACGCTGAAATTCCCTTCCGAACATATCATGCCTCCTTCTCGCCTGAGATCTTCCAGTTGATCGACCTGTTGTATTCACTCCACATCCTGCTGTACATACCGCCTTTGGAGAGAAGCTCTTCGTGAGATCCCTGCTCAACGACCTTCCCTTCATTAAGCACAATGATCATGTCAGCGCCCACGACTGTTGATAGCCTGTGTGCAATCATGATCACAGTACGGCCTTTTACAAGAGCTGAAAGAGCCCTCTGTATAAGCACCTCATTCTCAGGATCCGCAAACGCAGTAGCCTCATCCAGGACGATTATCGGAGCATCTTTGAGGATTGCCCTTGCAAGGGCTATGCGCTGCATCTCTCCGCCCGATAGATAAACGCCATCGCTTCCATACATCGTGTCCATTCCAGCAGGGAGCTTCTCGATGATATCCAGGCACTGTGCCGCAGTGAGGGCTCTCAGAACATCATCCCTTGTTGCGCTCGGTCTTGCGATCCTGACGTTATCGAGTATCGAGGCCTTGAAAAGATGGTTGCTCTGGAACACAAAGGCAATGTGATCCATAAGATCGCGATACGCCATCTTCCTGACATCGACCCCGCCTACCTCCACGCTTCCTGATTGGACATCCCAGAAACGGGGAATCAGGCTGGCGGCTGTGCTCTTGCCTCCGCCTGAAAGACCTACTAGCGCAACTATCTCACCGGACTCTGCGGCAAATGAGACATGGGAAAGCGCTGGAACGGAAGAACCGCTGTATGTAAATGACACATCCTTGAACTCCACCTTGTTTCCATCAGCCTTCTTGGGATAATCTGTCTCCTCCATCGTCGGAGCATTCATCACAGTATCGATACGGGATAGCGCGGTCGAGGCCAGAAGCGCACCGGACGAGGCAAACATTATCCTCGCAAGCGATGTTGCTATAATCGCGGAGAAGACAGCATAGAAGGCAAAATCAGAGACAAACTCCGCAAACGATCCACTCTCAAGCGCGCGAGGGGCAAGGAAGAGCACGACAGGAACGAGGAATATGAACGCGCCCTCTGTGAATGTAAGGTTTATCGACTGAGGTACTTTGCAGACCTTTGCCTGATAATACTCCGCCTTATCGCTGTATTCATCTATCGCGTCCTTGAACGCCTTGAATGAATAGACAGTCTGCTGGAAGATCTTCACGACAGGTATTCCCCTTACATATTCAGTTCCCGCCTTCGTCATCCTATCCTGTGCCGCCTGATACTCTCCCATAAGGGCCGCATTCCTGCCGCCCATCATATAGGCCATAGCAGCAACTGAAACAACGGCAGACAACGCGCAAGCTCCTCCCATCCTCCAGTCAAAGACAAACAATAGCACCATCATCGAAATGAAAAGGACTATCGTACCTACTATGTCCGCAAGATTGTGGGCAAGCAGGGTTTCCGTATCAGATGCAGCTGAATCCAGACGTCCCCTTATAAGCCCTGAAGCGTTGGTATCGAAATATCCAAGCGGAGTATCCATAAGATGTGCAATGCCCCGCTTCCTTATATTCTCAGCTGTCCGGAAGGCAGCAAGATGCGTGCACATCAATGCCGCGAAATATACGGCAATCCCGACAACAGCGAAGATGATTGCAAAAAGCCCATATTCCCATATGTTCCCAGCGCTGCTCCATGATGGCGCGACCTCTATAAGGGACTTTGCCACAAGCCATATCGATATATAAGGCACAAGGCTGCAGAGCATGGCTATCCCAGACAGGGAGAGACCTAGTACGGTAAGCCACTTATAGCTCCCAGCATAATCAAGAAGCCTCGCTACATCGCTCTTTCCAGTAGGTTTCATCGTTCCTCCATAGTTAGCAATAGCTAACTTTAATTGCAAAAAAATTTTGTTCAAAGACTTTTGCTTATGCAAAATCAATTCCCCATCAGCTTAAGCCAGCCAGCTGTATAGAAGAGCCTCAGCTGCTCAACATCCCTCATAGCCTGATCGCGTGGGATATCATGAACGACAATCTCGAAGATCGCATCGAACATGCAGCTTACGAGGATATGGCAGAGAGACCTATCAAGATTGGGAGGATTCTTCCCAAGATGTCTGAGGACCTCTATGTACCTGAATGTATACTCCTCCTCGACCTCAACCATGCTGTGGACAAAGTTCTCATATCCAGTGCCCTCCGCCTTACAGAGAAGCAGCTTCACAGGTTCCCTATGCTCAGAGATGTAATCCACCATCCAATGTATATATGATGCCGAAGACTGCCCCATCTGTTCATGCTGCTCAGTCTCAGGAAGCTCTGAGAATGATATCTGGGACTCCATGAAGCGCCCCATAAGCGCTGCGGCATGCGGCTCTACGATTGAGGCAAAGAGCGCCTCCTTGCTTGAGAAATAACCATAGAACGCCCCTGTGGTGACACCGGCATTCTTCACTATCTTCCTAAGCGACGCCCCCATGAATCCTTTCTCAAGGAACTCATCAAGAGCTGCGCTCTGGATTCTCTCCAGCGTTGCAGATGTGCTTTCCTCCATACAAACCTCGGTATAACACTGCTATATAACACTGTTATATACATTTTGGGCCTCTAGCGCAATAGCTTTTGCTATACTCTGTTCTTCTCTCCCTATTCGCAGATGTTATCGAGTATAGGAATAAGGGATCTGCCGCGTTCTGTAAGGCTGTATTCGACTTTGGGCGGAATCTGGGGATATCCCTCCCTACGGACAAGCCCATCGCCTTCAAGCTCCTTTAGCGTTGCGCTGAGAGTTTTGTAGGATATCGTTCCGATATACCGCTTGAGCTCGTTGGATCGGACAACGCCATAGCCAGCGAGCGCATAGAGCATGAACATCTTATACTTCCCCTGTATAAGAGACATCGTATAGCCGAATCCCGTATCCTCGATCTCCGCATTCTCTATGCATTCTATGCTCATCATGTTCCTTTAGGTAAGTGTATTACCTTGACGTGCGCACTTGTCTTTTCTTCCTGCTGTTATATTCTAAATTTCCGATGCCAACATATATGATCGGCACTTACAATGAAGAT
>CALXLI010000128.1 GCA_944389155.1 uncultured Spirochaetaceae bacterium
CTATATGTGAATCGTTAAGCAGCGGATATGAATGATCACTCTTCTCAAGACGAAGAATCGCAGAAAACATTTTCCGATAATTAGGATGGGAAAGATTTGAATATGCTGTATTCTTTGCGAATTTTTCATACAGCAGGAAATTCTGCAATGCATAGAAATGATATGCCGTTGAACATTCAAACCAGAATCCATCATCAAGCACGCCGTGTTCAAGCTGGTATAGAAGGCCATACTTGCCAGTCATCGCAAAAACCAGGCTGTCATAGTCATTCAGGATGAGCGATAATACTCCTACAGCCCCGTTGCATATAACCTCATGATTATGGATCTGGCTGTGCCTATTTGCCTTGAGGAAATCGATACCAATTCTGAAAAGTCTTTCTTTTATATAGTTTTTTTCAGACTCTTCAAGGGAAGATTCCACAAGATCATAAGCATATCCCATTGTCCTTAGGAAATTTGACTCATCTAGCGTCTGGGCATTTAATCTGCCAGGACCATTATACGGAATATCCCCATGAACCTCATAGTCTGGATAATACTTCGCATATCCAAGCAGTACATCCCTTGCTCTCGATGCTGCACTTCTATCTCCGGCAAGCATATACAGGAGCCCCAGATGATAAGCAGCATTGGCATTGAATGTATTGCGTAGCATCCACCAGGCACCATTCATCTTCTCATCAGAAAAATGGCGCCCACACGATGGACATATATGGTCCAGGGGTTCATCCAAATTGAATGTGAGTTCAACCGAACAATCAGGACAATAGTAATAATGGCTCCAATTGGCAATACCTTTTTCTGGGATTGCCAATTTCCTGTCAAGGAACGGCTGAACAAGAGAACGCAGGATAGAAATCATCGCATCCTTATCTATCCTATTCCTAAAAGCCTCTATCTCTGAATCTGTAAACTGAATCATATCATCCCTTCACTGCACCTGCAGTAAGTCCGTTTATGAATTGCTTATGTGCAAACATATAGAGAATAAGGATAGGAATGATTGCTATTGATGCTCCTGCCAGCATCACATGCCACTCCGCAGCAGCATTTATTGAATATTGCATCTGCACAACAGCAACTGTCAGTGTCTTTATCCTTGGCGTGAAGATTGAAATGATGAATGATGTAAGATAATCATTCCATGCGGTTCTGAACGAGAAGAGCGCAACAACAGCAAGTATCGGACGCAGGAGTGGGAAGATTATCTGGAAGAATGTCCTGTACTGTGAACATCCATCAATTGTCGCAGCCTCATCAAGCTCTACAGGAACAGTCTTTACAAATCCCGTAACAAGAAGGACATTCGTTATCTGGCCACCTACAAGAGCAAGGATAAGGCCAAGAAGGCTCTTATTTATATGAAGCGTCGTGAGAACGCTGTATGTTGGATAAAGTGTCACGGATCCCATAGCTATGAACACTAATGCGCTATATGCGGAGAATATGATCTTCTTGCCTATGAAATCTTTCCTGGCAAACACATAACCTGCCGCAGATGCTGTGAACACAGCTATTATGAGAACACCGACACTGACTATGATGCTATTAAGTCCGTATGTTATGAAATCGTTCTCGATGAAAGCCTTTGCATAATTCTCAAAATGCCAGACTGATGGGAAGAATGAACCACCTTGCGTAAGTTCTGCATTGGTCTTGAATGAGCCAAGTATCGTATAGACTATCGGGAAAACAGTGAATATAGACATCACCACCGCAAATATATATGAGAAAACAAGGAATATATTATGTCTTGCCTTTATTGAATCGATTGCCATAATGCGCTCCTAATAAATATCACTCATCTTCTTCGAGAAACGAAGGAAGAGGATTGTAACAGCTCCTGCGATAAGGGCAGATACAAACGAAAGCGCAGCACCATAACCAAACTGTGGCATTACAGAACTTGCCGCACTTACAGGGAAGAAGAACTTATAAGCATAAAGCGTCATGACCATCGAAGCATTGTATGGTCCACCCTCCGTAAGGACAAGAATCATATTCATATCATTGAAGGCATTTGCAATTGCCAGCATAAGTATGATCTTGAGGATAGGCCCCATCATAGGAATCGTTATGTTCCAAAGCCTCCTGAAGCCTGTAGCACCATCCACTTCAGCACTTTCAAGCACTTCTTGGGGAATCTGCTGAAGCCCAGCAAGGAAGTATACCATATAGTTTCCTATAGCACCCCATACTGAAACGATGACAAGTGTCTTGAGTGCGTGGTCTGCCCCCAGCCAGTTAATCGGTGAATCCACAATACCGGCAGCCATCAGCATTCTATTTATTTCTCCATTGTAGACATTGAAAAGAAGATAGAATACAAGGCCCATTACAGCGGAACTCATTATCGTAGGAAGGAATACAAGACTCTGAAAAACCCCGCTTCCTTTTATTTTCTTATTAAGGATATATGCAAGAGAGAATGAAATCGGAATTGTTATGATAATCTTGCCTACAGCATATATGAAAGTATTGAGTACAGCTTTCCAGTATATGCCATCACGGAATACACGCATTATATTCTCAAGACCAATGAATGTCTCTGATGTTCCAGCTCCTCCATATCGGAAGAACATATATTTAAGCATCCATATTACTGGAAAGAACGAAAAACAGAGAAAAAGCAGCAAATTAGGCCCTAAAAGGCTATAGGCATACATAGACTCCTTGAGTCTCTTCTTTGTTAAATTGCGCATTGATTACCTCTTGGATCAAGCATTGCTGCCACATGGCAGCAATGCAATTCATAGCAGGATAAAGAACTCAGTTCCTGGAGAAATCAGGATTGATAATTCTCTCATAAACGCCCTGTGAAATGAGGCGCTCGTTAACAGCATTGTATCTCTCTGTAAGATCGGCAACACCGCTCTCAACATCGATCTGACCAGCAATAATAGCTCCAAATGTGTTATACATATCAAGCCCCTCAACAATGAAGTCCTGAGGATAAGCCTGCTCTGGAGTCTTTGGCCACATAACATCCTCATCAGTCTTGAGAAGAGCTGGATTAGCCTCATACTGTGCACTCATCTCAGAAGACTCAAGGACGACAGGAAGATTGCTTATGCCATATCCACCTTCAAAATGCTCACGAAGATTGTCTTCATTGAGGAAGATTGCAGAATAAGCCTTCCATGCAGCATCAAGATTCTCGGACTCATTGTTGAAAAGGAAGCAAAGAGCAGCCTCAAAATACTGTCCACAGGCTGCTGCGCCTTCTTCTATAGGAAGATATGTACATCCCCATTCCTGTCCTTCAGCCATCGGGAACTGACTCTCGTATACGCCTGGTTCAGCATGTGTATATGACATATACATACCAATCTTTCCTGCAGCAAACTGTGAGCGAAGCGGATCGATATCCAGGGATTCACAGCCTGGGAATCCATTCTGGATCATTGTCTTCCAAGCTTCAAGATATGGAATATATGGAGTAAAGTCATATGTACCCGTACCGAAATCATATCCAAGCCTGAGGCCTGTACCTCTTTCTACTTCTGGCTCAAAGGATCTGTTGAGACCAGTTGCCGGATTCTTAAGGTTACATGCGAAGCCATAGATTCCTTCACCTTTGAGCTCATTTGTGATCGTCACAGCAGCTTCAACCATTTCGTCAAGAGTCTCAGGCACCTTCAGGCCAAGGCGATCAAAGATTGTCTTATTGTAGAACAGGCGAAGACATGTATTATTCTCAGGAATAAAGTAAAGCTTTCCATCAATATAGTTCTTGCCATCATACCAAGCATCCTGAGTCATAGCTTTCTGCTCTTCTGTCATCAAAGGCAGGATATCAGCAAAACGACCATCAAGAATGTATTTATCGAAGAACTCAGTATACTTAACGATATCAGGAGCCTCTCCTGTCTGGAATGCCATATCAACAGCCTGCTGGAGGTTATCGGTATAAATCTCATAGCTCAGCTGGATATTATCAGTATTGGACGCATTATAGGCATCTACTTTTTCCTGCCAGAATGCCGCATCATGGCGATCATTTGTCCAAAGCCTGATTACAGTCTTTCCAGAAGCATCGGCAGCCTCTGTTTCAGAAGCCCCTCCTGCGAATACTACGGAAGGGACAATTGCGAGAACGATAAGCAAAGCACTTATTATCTTCTTCATCTCTAACTCCTATGATTTGCATTCTAAGGGGCATAACTGATGGGCATAATCCAATTTTCCACACACTTATGTACAACTTTCCCCACAGGCTATGATAAACTTCCAAACATGGAAAATGTCAGGGCATTATTCAGAAAAGGTTCAATAATGACTGTGCTGCTCGCTATACTTCTGATAGTAGCTACCAGTTCTATATTGTCGCTTATCCTATACAATCACTATTACGCAATAGGCATGATGGAGATATATCAGGACAAAATAGAAGATGATTCCATGATGATCCAGGAGAGCATTGAAAGGCAGATCAGGCTACTGCAGCTGCATGCCAGTACACTTGGGACCGACGCAAGTACCGGGACTTATCTTACTCACTTCCTTCGCGAGCCAGATAATATTCTTTATCACACGGAATTAAGCTCCTATGCAGCTGATACCCTGAATGAACTGCAGCTGCTATTCAATGATATCATGGATTCTGCTGCCCTCATAGCTTCCGGTGAAATATTCTCAAATTACCTTCTTTTCCAGAGACGTGATGAAATGCCTGAAAAATTCATAGAAAGTCTTTATTCCGACACAAGCAACAACTTCATAATGGTAATGGAAGAAATGGAGAATCCGATTTTTACGCCATCAAATAAAGTCATACCGATTGTATTCAGGTACAATACATTTGGAGGTTTCCGTAAATCATTCCTTGTTGCGTTCATAAGCTCCGCAAAGCTTTCAGAATTCATAGCATCATCATATCTTTCTTATTTTGATGGGATTGAAATAAGGAATGTCAATGGAGAGCTGATATATTCGGCAGGTATGGATGATATCAATCAGGATTATTCCATACTTCAATATCATCATGATAATCTGGATTGGGTCATAACCATAGCCAGAAGCAATGATGCGTTCAAAAGCAACATGAGGAATTTATTCCTGATAGAGACAGCTCTGCTTTTTCTTATTCTCATGATAGCGAGCACACTAATATTTGTTTTTTACCAAAGCTTCACGGAACCATTGAAAGCGCTTATGGGAACTATGCTCAGCAACTCCCAGAACAGAGAGTACCATCATGCTACCTACAATGCCCAGAATGAGATAGGAACTCTGACAAAGTGCTACAATGCGGTGATCGATGAGGTTGAGAATCTTGTTCTTTCCCTTAATGAGAAAATAGATGAGCTTGAGGAAGAGAAGAAGCAGAGGGAATGGGAAGCAGAGCAGAAAAGACTTGCAGAGATAAAGGCACTGCAGGCCCAGATCAATCCGCACTTTCTCTACAATGCGCTGAATTCCATTGTATGGATGACTACCGACAACGGTGATGACAAAGCTGCAGAGTTCACGCTCCGTCTTGCCGATTATTACCACACAAGCCTTTCAAGGGGAGAGGAATTCATTCCTCTCAGCATGGAAATAAAGCACGCAAAGGACTACATATGGCTTCAGGGGCATAGATACGAAAAGATCATAAGCTCTTTCACAGTTGCATGCGACATTGAGCATGTACTGGTCCCGAAGATCATTCTCCAGCCGCTTCTGGAGAATGCCATATACCATGGACTGAAGCCAGTGGACAGGGAGTGGAAGATTTCAGTGCATGTATACAAAGCAGATGGATCCATAATGCTCTCAGTCTACGATAACGGTGCAGGAATACCGGAAAAAAGACTTGAAATACTCTCAAAGAACCTGCATGATGGCATCTCGGACAGCTCTTCAGGCTATGGAATATACAATATAAACAACAGGCTCAAGCTTACATACGGAAAAGAATACGGCCTATCTCTTTACAGTAAGGAGGGCTTCTATACCCTTTCAGTCATCAAGCTTCCTGCAAAGGAGGAATCATGAATATCCTTATTCTTGACGATGAAGCTGAAACCAGAAGCAGGGTTGCACGCCTTCTTTCAAGGAGGGACAGCGTATGGCAGGCTGAGAACGGCCTTGAAGGACTTGAGCTGATAAGCGCCAACGATATTGACCTGATACTGACAGATATATGCATGCCGAAGATGGATGGACTTGAATTCCTGCAGTCAATAAGAAGCAAAGGCTATGACACTGTCGCTATTGTGATGTCAGGCTACAATGACTTTGAATATGCGCATAAAGCAATAAAATACAGCGTCCTGGATTACCTGCTGAAGCCGATAAGCCCGCAGGAACTTATAAAGCTTGTGGATAAGGCCAGGAAGATAAACGAGGAAAATGAATACAGAAAGCAGTTCGGCATACAGCCATTCCTCAACTCCCTCTACAACGGCAACTACTCCCGTCAGGAAGCCCGTGAGAAAATGGAGATACTGAATATAGATCCATCCTTCGACTATACCATTGCAGGCTATGTAAGGGTAAAGGACCATGATATCTCAATCGAGACTGTCTCCGATATCCTCAAGGAGAATGCCCCAGACGAAATAGTGCCATATGTATTCCTGCGAGGCCGGAGCTTTGCGCTTTTCATCACAGTCAAGGATATAACAAGGACATACATAAGGGAAAAGATGGAAAAGCTGAGAGAACGTGCATCGAAAGATGCCAGGCTTTCAGGCAGCATGCTCTGGATGGGACTGTCATCTCCAGCCTTCACAGTTTCGGAACTGAAGGAAAAAGACAGGGAGGCTGAACTGCTGTATAGAACAACGCTGTTCATCAATCCATTTGAAGCATTCGATGACAGGAATATGGGAATAAAGGTACAGAGGATACAGGAAGAGGCAGATATCCTCTCTGAAAAAGTACTTAGCCTTGTCATATCCGATACAGCTCCGGAAAACATGATTGACGAGTACTTCCGGCTGCTCTCCTCTGCTGCCAGGCTTTCCTCCTATGCAGCTGCAGAAGACAGGATAGCCTTGCTCATACAGCGCCTTATGAAGATATCCAGATCGAATATAATCGCAGACAGGCAATCAATCATAGAGAAAGAACTGCAGGAATGCAGAACCGCAGGGAATCTCTATGATACGAAGAACATCCTTGTCAAAACGATAAAGCACATGCAAA
>CALXLI010000129.1 GCA_944389155.1 uncultured Spirochaetaceae bacterium
GATACATGTGGCGCAAAGATGATCCATGCTGTGCTCAGAAGCAGATCGGGGAAATCCGCCTATATATTCTTACCTGTAGGGAATCTTATATTCCTGGCTTCAGCAATGGTATCTTTTATGAATGAAGTCTTTGAAGCTGTATATGCCTTGCGATTATCTGCATACATTGCCGCAAGCTGCATCTTCAGCTCATCATAAGCCTTGGCCTTCCCTGGATTGGAACATAGATAATCCCTGAAAATCAAGTAATTACACCATGCCTCTCCATTATATGGGACAATATGGATGTGGTGGGTTCTTATTTCACCATCACCGATGACAAAAAGAAGCTGGCCCGGATTATCCTCACCATGAAATATGATGCCAAGGCTCGCCAGCTCATCACGGTATTCCATGACTTCATCAAAGGAATGCACTCCTACTGCGATATCGATAATCGGTTTTGCATGAATGTCTGGAATCGCGGTGCTTCCTACATGCTGTATTGCAACAGCAGCCCCTCCAAGAACTGAGGAAAGCATCTCTATGCAATTTCTTGCTGCGTCTTTCCATTCCTCCTGATGCTCGACAAGCTCAACAGAGCCACGCCTAAGGCCGATAATCATGCAATGCCTCCGATATCACTCACAACTGTTCTTCTGCAATCCTGCACTTCATAAGCGTTGATCATACATTCAGGATCAATCTTTGCGCTTCTCTCTTTTTTATCCTATCCTTTTAGCATGAACAATGAAAGGACAATCTGCCAAAGCTGTGGAAGGAAAATGGACTATAGTGCTTTCGGAACACACGGAGATGGACATCCTAATTCAGAATACTGCATCGACTGCTACAGGAATGGGATGTTTGCATATCAGACAGAAGAGGATCAGATATCAGCCATTGCATCTTCAGGAAAAGCTGTGGACATATCTACATTAAAGAGGTGGCTGCCAGTACAGGAACAGGCATCATGGATACTTGATCACTGCGGGTATGTGACACTGGCAACAATAGAAGGACAAGGTTTTCCACGTCCCGTAGCAATCGATGTGATAGACCATGATGGAATAAGTACTCTGTGGATGACCACCTACAGGAATTCCCATAAAGCCATGCATATCAAGGCGAACCCCAAAGCCGGCATCTCCGCAGTATATGAAGCTGACAGCATCACGCTTATTGGAATGGCTTCAGTGATTGCTGATCGGGATATCCTCAATGCAATGTGGCAGGACAGATTCATACACTATTTCCCGAACGGACCAGAGGATGAGAACTACTCATTGGTCAGATTCGATACAGCAAATGCAGTATTGTGGATCGATGGCAAGCTCACTCGTTTCGGAGAGCAGCATGATTGAGAAGCCCAAAACTGAGAAATATGGCCGCCATGATTATGAATGGACCTATATATTCTCTTAAAACCGAATCACCTTACTGCAAGAACATGCTTGGAATCACGGCAAAAGCAGTCTGCATATAAAACAACAGAAGAAAGTGATTCTAACTGCATAAGGAGAAGCAGAATCTGATAATCAAGTTATCTTTACAATGCATTTATTATTTATAAATATTTATAAATATAATACCGATTCAAGTATATAATTTTAGATAATTAAACTATGCAGTATGAAATAATCATAAGCCAAACAGGAGATATATAAGTAATAAAAGCACTGACGAGCCATACATCACCTCTGAATAGATGAACGAGAAGGCAAAATATGGCACAAGCAAGGAAAAGACGGAGATGGCGAGTATCTAGAGAAACAGATAAGGCAGAATCTAAGGAAATCATCCATAACTGCAAAGAAGACAAGTAACCATGGAAGGATATAATATGGCAGCCAACAGAAATGACACGCTCATTCACACCTGAGCAAAGGCTCTTAATAACGGACAATGGATTCAAGTATGACTTTGAGCATGCGACAGATGATAGCCACTGCATGCTGGAGGATTCTGTCTGTGACATATTTATGTTGGCCTCAATGGACTATGACGCCAATCCTACCCCAGCACTCCTTGAGAAGATGAGGATGTGCGAATCCATCCTGGATCCAGAAGGATGATACAAGCACGGTGAATGCCACTATCCGGAGCGGTTCTTTATTGCCTCTGCAGCCAGCATGCATTACACTCATGAACGGCAGTGCCATAGAGGTAGGCGGTCACTGGCCTCACGTTCTACACAAGGCACAGGATGCTCCTTATCCTTGGAAATCCGGGAGAAGGAGGCAGTATGATCAAAGAGGTTCTGGAGATAATCCTTGAAACCCTGAGGGTTCTTCGCGAGCTCTTGGCTCTGTACAGAGATAAGAAAAATGCCCGCCACGATCCGACCAAAGATTGATGCGAGCATTTCGTATTGACTGAGGTCAGTACCGTCTATCGGCGGTGCCTCTCATGTCTATATTATCAGCATATTCACAACCAAAGTCAAATGATTGCTTGCCATGGCACTGCCATAGAGATAGCGACTGACATCGCTCGGATTCGACCGATATCTTCGGCTGGAAGGAGGTGATGCTGCAATGGACAATTGCCAGATACTGATGATTGTGTTCATAGTCATCGGACTTCTGATAGCCTGTTCTCATTTACAATCCTCTTATCACTTCTCCCTACTGAATTTTACAGCAACGGAAAATGACCTCCAATACATTTCAGGGAGTTAATTTCAACATCTTTAGTGCCCAGTAAAACCCTGCCAATTACCATATTTCCAGAATAAAACGTGGAAGTCAGTCAGAATGGTCTGATTTATCCGTATTCTCGGGCACTTTTCTAAGTCTAATTACGGCACTCCAAGTGCCCATACACAGTGTTCCTTGCATATCCTGTAGACAACCACGTAAAATTCAGAGCTAGGAGATTCAGAATGGGAGAGAACAACATCACAGTGAATGAAAGCAGTCTTATAGATAGCATCAAAGAGATAATCCTCACATCACGCAAGAACATTGTACGTAGTGTCAACACTGAGATGCTTTCAGCTTACTGGAATATCGGGAAACTCATAGTCGAGGACGAGCAGAAGAATCAGGAAAGAGCCCAATATGGAGAACAGACGCTGAAGCATATCTCAAAGCGCCTAAAAGCAGAACTTGGGAATGGCTTCTCGATTTCAAATCTCCAGTTCATGCGCCGTTTGTTTCTTTCCTATCCAAATCAACAGACACTGTCTGTTAAATTGAGCTGGTCACATTACTGTGAGCTTCTGACAATCTCTGATGATAATAAACGCAGCTTCTATGAAAAGGAATGCATTGCCTCAAAGTGGTCTGTCAGGGAACTGAAACGACAGCTTGATTCATCGCTCTATGAACGTCTCCTGCTCTCCCGTGGAAAAGAGAACAAGGAAGAAGTAAAAAGGCTTGCTGAGAAAGGACAGGAGATTGAGAAGCCTGAAGATATCCTGAAAGACCCTTATGTTTTCGAGTTTGTAGGACTTCCGGAAAACAAGCCAATAATGGAAGCTGATCTTGAGGATGCACTTATCAATCATATTGAGAAATTCCTCTTGGAACTTGGCAAAGGATTCATGTTCGTCGGAAGACAACAGAGAATAACATTCGATAATGAGCACTACTATGCTGACATGGTCTTCTACAATAAGATTCTCAGAGCCTATGTGATAATAGAACTGAAGACAAGGAAACTTCTACCTGCAGCAGTCGGACAACTCAATATGTATCTCAACTACTACAAAGCAGAAGTCAATGATCCAGATGACAATGATCCAATCGGTATTATTCTCTGCACTGATAAACCCTCTGCAAAGATTGAGTATGTCCTCGGAGGACTTGAGAACAGGATCTTTGCATCAAAATATGTTCTTTACCTTCCAGACAAGAAAGAACTTGAAGAAGAGGTACAGACATTCATCGAAGGATGGGAAGAGAAAGACAAGGAGTAAATAACAGTAATAGGTAATAATGAAATTAAACT
>CALXLI010000130.1 GCA_944389155.1 uncultured Spirochaetaceae bacterium
GCTTCGCTTCTGATTGAATTCCATTTATCTTCATCGAAGATTGGAAGGCGCTGGAACGCAAAAGGCCTTTCCCTCATGAGTCCTGGTGCTGTATCAGAAGCCATCAGGGCAGCTTCTATGGCGACTGTGCCTGAACCGCAGAATGGATCGAGGAGCACAGCGCTTTCTTCGCGTTCGATGCTCTTTGCCCATCCTGAGCGATAGATAAGGGCTGCCGCCAGATGCTCCTTCAGGACAGCCTCTGTCTCTTCATCGGGCCTGTAGCCTCTTCTATGCAGTCCCTCTCCGGAGAAATCAATGTACCACTTAACGGTGCGTTCGTGTACATGCACATGTACTTCGACATCCGGATCTGTCGTGCTTATATCAGGGCGCTCTCCATCGAACTTCTCCCTTAGCCTGTCGCATATTGCATCCTTGACCTTGAGCGATGCATAGTGGCTGTTCCTGATCCAGGGGCATGATGCTGTCGTAAGCGTTACCTTGAGGGTTTTCTCTGGTGTAAGCCATTCCTCCCAAGGCAGCGTGAGCGTTGCATCATACAGCTCTTCATCGCTCTCTGTATCATCATCTATGTATAGTGCCATAAGAAGGCGGGAGGAGATCCTTGAATACATGCAGAACCTCATTCCTGTCTCTATTGATCCTTGAAATTCAACACCTGACGTTGTCTGTCTTACCTCTTCTGCGCCAACCTGTCTGGCTTCTTCGGCTACCAGATCTCCCTGGTTAGCCGCGCATGCTGCAAAGAATATCATCTTGGCTCCTTGTAGATTTTCTCAAATTCTTCTTTTGTATAGCTATATTTCGTACCGCAGTTCAAGCACTCAAGCTCAAGGGGAAACTCTCCCTTGAGTATCTCGCATCTTTCGCTTTCAGGCAATGAGGAAAGATACGATGAGAATGACTCCCTTGTACAGGGGCAGGAAAAACCGATCGGGGTATGTCCGATATGATGTGGATGGAACTCAGATAGCTCGCTTTCGATGTATTGCCGTGCACTCATGCCTTCCCCTAGGAGACGGCCGAGCTTCGGCAGGGACTTTGCCTTTTCCTGCAGATTCTCCAGCACGTTCTCTGGGCATCCTGGGAGAGCTTGGATGAAAAGACCTCCAGCCCCCCATACTCTTCCACTCCTGTCGAAATCTATCGAGAGGTAAAAGAGCGATGGAGTCTGCTCTGACACGGAGAAATACAGAGCAAGATCGTTTGCAAGGTTTCCGTATTCAAGCATCACATCTCCTGAAAACGGTGTCTTGCTTCCTTCAAGATACTTTGTGATTGTCAGGAATCCAGGACCGTATACAAGGGATGTATCAAGTGAGGTGATGGGGGAGGATAGGGGAATCGGATTGTTCACAAGATACCCTCTTACGGCCCCCGATGCCCATGCTTCGACGCACAAGCCCTTCACAGGTCCTCCGCATTCTATCTGGAGCAGGATCCTGTCATTTCCCTTTACGGTTGAGGATAGAAGCGCACCTGCTATATACCCCTGTCCAAGCATATATGTTTCCAGAAGGCCTGTATCATGGTTGGCTTTCATGCTGTTGACCATGTCCGTTGCAGAGACAACGGAAAGCCTTGCGTTATCACCGGCAATCAGGAAAACCTCCCTTCCGTCTGGTGGAAGAGAGGCGATATGCTGGGAAAGCTCTTTATCTTCAATAATCTTACGGATCATAGCCGTAGCTTATTTTACTGTGTACTGTTTTGCAAGAGCCTCGAACTCATCTCCTTCAAGCACTTCCTTCTTCAGCAGTTCCTGTGCAATGTGCTCAAGCGCTTCCTTGTTCTTCTCGAGGTTTGCCTTGACAGCATTGTAACGTTCGTTTATCAGCCTTGAGGTCTCGTTGTCGATATATTCCTGGGTCTTTTCCGAGTACTCTTTTCCTCCGGATACTCCCTCTATTCCGGATTTTGTCTTTGGAAGCGTCATGTTGCGATAGCGTTCGGACATTCCATACTCGGTTATCATCTGCCTTACTGTATCAGATGCGCGTGAGATATCATTGCTTGCACCTGTAGAGATATCTGAGAAAGTAACCTCTTCAGCAGCACGGCCCCCAAGAAGCACGTCAACCGAGCCAAGAAGCTCATTCTCTGAAAGAAGGAATCTGTCCTCGGTCGGATACTGCAGCGTATATCCCAGTGCCCCATATCCACGAGGTACGATTGAAATCTTCGATACAGGGGAGGAGCCAGGTGTGAGGAATGCCGTAAGGGCGTGTCCTGTCTCATGATACGCAACCCTTGTCCTTTCCTTCTCGTCAAGTACGCGGCTCTTCCTTTCAAGGCCAGCTATTGATTTCTCGATTGCATTCTCAAAGTCTGTCTG
The DNA here is from genome assembly GCA_944389155.1 of uncultured Spirochaetaceae bacterium. Lineage (GTDB taxonomy): Bacteria > Spirochaetota > Spirochaetia > Sphaerochaetales > Sphaerochaetaceae > Ornithospirochaeta. Next base: position 2,339 of record CALXLI010000130.1, read on the forward strand.
GGATATGCTGGAGTGGTGTTCCCTGACAGCAATCAATGCTGCCTCATTCGCAATGTTCGCAAGATCAGCACCTGCAAGTCCTGCAGATGCCTGTGCGATCTTCCTCAGGTCTACGGATTCATCAAGCTTCATTCCCTTCGTATGGATACGCAGTATTGCCTCGCGCCCTGCAAGGTCTGGCTTGTCAACAAGGACCTGCCTGTCAAAGCGTCCTGGACGCAGGAGCGCCGGGTCGAGTATCTCTGGTCTGTTCGTTGCTGCAAGTATTATGACTCCTGTTCGGGAATCAAAGCCATCCATCTCGACAAGAAGCTGGTTAAGCGTCTGCTCACGTTCATCATTGCCGCCTATGTTGGCGCTTGAACGCTGGCGTCCTATCGCATCGATCTCATCAATGAATATTATGCAGGGGCTTTTCTCCTTTGCCTGCTTGAAAAGATCCCTTACCCTTGCAGCTCCAACACCTACGAACATCTCAACGAAGTCCGCGCCGCTCATCCTGAAGAATGGAACGCCAGCTTCTCCTGCAACAGCTTTTGCCAGAAGCGTCTTGCCTGTTCCCGGAGGTCCTACAAGAAGCACTCCCTTTGGGATATGGGCACCCATCTCTGTATATTTCTCAGGCCTCTTCAGGAAGTCTACAACTTCCTCCAGCTCAGCTTTTGCCTCATCTTCTCCAGCGACATCCGAGAACCTGATGCCTGTCTCTCCCTCAGCTACAAGCTGGCTCTTGTTCTGGTTGAATGACATCACGCCCTGGGCCTGTCCTGTTATCTTCTTCGACATCCATGCATAGAAGACTATGAATATGATGATAGGGAAGAGCATCGATATAAGCGATGCCAATACAGAGGGTTTCGGGGGTTCTGTCGCATAGTATTCAACGCCTTTCTCGTCAAGAAGGGGCACAAAGCTCGGATCATCGATCATATATGTCTGATACGGTACTATGGCTGTAGTATCAAGGCTGAGCGGTATCTGCCTGCTCCTTGCAATCTCGCTGAGCATGTCAACGGCATTGCTCTTTGTGACTGAGTATCCTATATACTGATCACCATCGAATGCCACCTGCACGATAGTCCCATCGTTTATAAGGCTTTTGAATGTACTGTAATCCACATTCGCATATTGTATATGCGGGGTGAAAAGCAGGTAGTTGATGATGAAGACAAGAAGAAGGGCAATGAGGAAGGACCACGCGGAATATGTGAACTTCTTCCTATTGTCATTGTTGTTCTTTCCCGTTGTATGTATGCCTGGATCCTGCTTGTGTTTTTTCGTGCTGTCATCTGCCATAAGCAGATTATCGTTATTTTCCATAATCATTCCTTTTGCATTAAAGAGTATTGCCCAAAGCAGAAACAGGCAAGCGACTTCATTCAAATTCCATCTTCATTTCCCTCCATCCTTTGCACTAAGGCGCTGAGACGAATACAATTGTGATATGACGCATGGAGAGAGAGGCGGAAAACGGCCAGGCAAAAGAGATGTGATGGAATCCAGGGTGACAACTGCTGTCATTACCTTGGTCTTTGCATTTCTCCTTGTTCTCGTGATCATACTTTCATCGTCTTTGGTCGAAGCTGAGAATCTCAGACGGGAGAACGCTGTCGAACGCGCTTATTCAGATATCCTGATGACACTTCGCATGGGGGGAGACGTTGGCAGGATGATGGCAGATGAGAGCGTCTTGGGATTTGGCTACTATACTCATATGGGAACGCCGCTGTACATATGGGGCGATGCTTATCAGAGATTGCCGCTTACTTCATTTCCCTCAGGTTCTGACATCAACGGCTCATATACATCATATGACAATGAGACCGATACCATTGAGTCTGTCCGTTATGTAAGCTCCGTCATGGCATCCCCGGACAGCCTTATACGTTCAGGCGGTTCCGTGATAGAGTACCCTGACCTGATCTACATATCATTCGATGCATCGCATTATGCTGAACGTGTCAGGTTCATGATCGCGACATCTTTCCTGGCATGTATCGGCATATTCGCTATATATCTCATAGTCCTTCACATATTCAGCCAGAATTCACGGTACAGGGAGACTCTCAGGCGGCAGGAAAGCCTTGTAAGGCTCGGACAGGCTGCAAGGACGCTTACGCATGAGATAAAGAATCCCCTTTCTGCAATACGCCTGGAGATAGCCATACTCAAGCGCAATGCCCCTGAATCCCTTAAGGATGATGTTGCTATAATAGACCATGAGACAGACAGGCTTACAAAGCTTACCGATAAGGTTTCTGATTACCTGAGGAATCCTCTTGGCAATCCAGAGCTTCTGGATATAGTCCAGGAGATACAGTTCCTTCTCAGTCTGTTCCCAAGTGGTGTCAGGCTTTCCCAGTCATCTACTGAAGGCCTTTTCATCTATTTTGATAAGGATAGGCTTCGTTCTGTGCTGGAGAATCTGATAAAGAACGGTGTCGAGGCCTGCGATGGCATGGATATAGATGTAGAGATCTCTGTAGCCGCTGGAGAGAGAAGCCGATGCATCATCACTGTCAGTGACAGGGGATGCGGCCTTGACTCAAGTGACTTGAGGCATATATTCGATCCTTTCTATACAACTAAGATACATGGTTCTGGAATCGGCCTGTCCATAAGCCAGCAGTTTGTAGAAGCAGCAGGCGGAAGGCTGTCGCTCTCTCCCCGTCAGGGCGGAGGAACAAAGGCAGAGGTTGTGCTTCCTCTGCAGGCAAGGAGTTGAATGTGAAGATACTGATCTGCGACGATGAAGAGAACATAAGGAATGTGATGAAGCGTTTCCTGGCCCTTGAAGGCATCGAGAGCGATACGGCAGAGAATGGGCTGTCGGCGGAGAGGATGCTGCGCTCTGATGCCTATGATGCACTCCTTGTCGATCTGAGGATGCCAGGGCTTGATGGACTGTCGCTTATCAGATGGATGAAGGCAGAAGGCTTCAGGATGCCTGTCATAATGATCAGTGCCCATGGGGATATAACAGATGCGGTAACGGCCTTGAAGGAAGGAGCTTCTGATTATGTCGTTAAGCCATTCGATCCTGAAGAGCTTGTCATCAAGATCAAGAATCTTGTCGAGTCCACTAATATGAGGAATATCGTGGAGGGTGAGAAGAAGGAGAGCGGCTTCATCGGAGAGAGTGCCGAGATGTCGCATATCAGAAGCATAATACAGAAGATAGCCCCATCGGGTGCAACTGCGCTCATTACTGGTGAATCTGGCACCGGAAAGGAAGTCGTAGCGCGTGAGATACATGCTTTCTCATCTGTTTCCGATGGCCCTTTCATGGCAATCAATATAGGCGGTGTGCCGGAGAATCTTCTTGAATCTGAGCTCTTTGGCTATGAAAAGGGAGCGTTTACCGGTGCGGACAGGAGAAAGACAGGGCTTTTTGAGCTTGCGTCTGGCGGTACTCTCTTCCTTGATGAGATCGGCGATATGCCGCTTTCCCTTCAGGTCAAGATACTCAGGGTGCTGCAGGAAAAGAGGATAACAAGGCTGGGTGGTACAATGCAGATGCCTATAAACGCACGCATTGTGGCTGCAACCAATAAGGATCTGGAGGAACTGGTGAGGGAAGGGAAGTTCAGAGAGGATCTGTTCTACCGCCTTAATGTTGTCCGCATCCATATTCCTCCGCTTCGCGAAAGACGCTCTGATATCCCGCTCCTTGCAGCTTACATAGTCTCCAAGTACAACAGGCAGATGGGAATGCGCATTACAGGCTTTACCCCGGATGCGCTGGAAGCTCTGAAGAACCATCCATTCTATGGGAATGTAAGAGAGCTTGAGAATGTCATAGAAAGAGCCATGATCTTTACAGATGGCACGGTGATCGGACAGGAAGACCTGGATCTGAGGAGTTCCATGCTCAAGAAGAGCGAGAGCCCTGCAGAGCCTGTGAATGTGCCGGAAGCGCTTTCTCTCCGCGATATAGAGCGCTGTGCGATTATCAATGCCCTCCATAGATGGGAAGGGAACAGGACAAGAGCGGCAGAAGAACTTGGCATAAGCAGGCGTACTCTCATTTCGAAGATAGCAGAGTATTCTATCGATCTGTGAAAAGCGGTATTATCAGCATGGAGCAAAACATGAAGAAAATATACTGTATGATGCTGCTCTTCGCAGCAGTGCTTCTTTCACTTGGTGCAGCGGATGTATCCGTTGCTGCTATGCGTGGCCCTACTGCAATGGGGCTTGCAAAGCTTATGTATGACAGCGAGAGCGGAATCTCTGATGGAAATGATTATGCATTCACGCTTGAGGGGGCTCCGGATGCTGTCGTTCCGATGATTGTCCGCGGTGATGTTGATATCGCGGCAATACCGGGAAACCTTGCATCTGTTCTCTATCAGAGAACGCATGGAGGCATTGAGGTTATCGGAATCAACACCCTCGGTGTCCTCTATATCGTTGAGAATGGAAACAGTGTCAACTCAATCGAGGATCTGAGGGGAAAGACGATTTATTCGGCCGGAAAGGGAGCAACCCCCGAATATGCCCTGCAGTATGTTCTTGCAGCCTATGGCCTTGAAGTCGGCAAGGATGTTGAGATTGAATGGAAGAGCGAGCATGCAGAGTGTGTTGCCGCACTGAGCGCTGATGAGAACAGCGTTGCGATGCTTCCTCAGCCTTTTGCCACAACTGCCATCATGAAGGACAGTGATATAAGGGTGGCCCTTGATCTCAATGACCTGTGGCAGGAGAAGACGGGGCATGTGCTCATTACAGGTGTTACGGTCGCGCGTAAGGATTTCATAGAGGAGAATGAAGAAGCTCTTTCTATCTTCCTTTCATCGTATAAGGATTCTGTGGAATTCATAAACGAGAGAGCTGATGGTGAAGGTGCCGCAATGGTAGGACACTATGGGATAGTCCCTGAGAATGTCGCGAAGAGTGCTATACCCTACTGCAATATCGTGCTTATAACAGGTGAGGAGATGAAGGCTTCGCTTTCAGGTTATCTTGATATCCTCTTTGCCCAGAACCCTCAGAGCGTAGGCGGAAATGTTCCAGGGGATGACTTCTATTACACGGAATAGGGCAAGGAAGGCTTGTGCCATAGCTTTCTGGCTGATTATCTGGGAGGTGGCTTCCCTCTTTATCGGGGAGGAGCTGTTCCTCCCATCTCCACTCAGCGTCATCAAGCGGCTGTCTGAGTTCGTTTTCCTTTCATCTTTCTGGTCATCGATTCTCTTCACGGTTTTCAGGATCACGTCAGGTTTTATCCTTTCTCTTGCCGCTGCAACGCTTTTCGCTGTGATTTCCCATGTCTCAAAGGCCGCAGAAGCTCTCATAGAGCCTTTGGTGAAAGTCGTAAGGGCAACCCCTGTTGCTTCTGTTGTCATCCTTATCCTTGTATGGATTCCTTCCCGTAATCTTTCTGTGATCATCTCATTCATGATGGTTTTCCCAGTTGTATACACAAATGTGCTCGAGGGAATAGAAAGCACAGATCCGAGGCTCATTGAAGCTGCGCGGAACTATAGGATGAAAAGAAGCAGGAGGCTGAGATACATCTATCTCCCATCCCTTACCCCATATTTCAGCGCTGCTATAAAGGCTTCACTGGGGCTTGCCTGGAAAAGCGGGATTGCCGCAGAGGTCATAGCGCTTCCCCGTGGATCTATAGGTGAGAGGGTGTATGAGGCGAAGATATATCTATCAACGCCTGATCTTTTCGCATGGACTGTTGTGATCATTGCCCTGGCCTTCCTGTTCGAGCGCCTTTTCCTTTTTCTTCTGGATGTGGTGTCAAGGAGGATAGAAGCATGAGGATAGATATAAACGAAAAGCATTTTGGGGAGAAGATCATATTCCATCATGCTTCTTTCACATTCCCTGATAATTCCTGCTCTGTGATAGCGGCTCCTTCCGGAAAAGGAAAGACAACGCTCATGCGCATGCTTTCAGGCCTTGATAGGGATTACGATGGGGCGGTTGATGATCCTCCGCGTTCTCCTGTTGTGCTTTTTCAGGAAGATAGGCTTGTCGAGAATATATCGGTGCTGTCAAACCTGAAGGCTGTGACAGATGATGAATCCTCTGCGCTCAGCATGCTGTCAAGGGTAGGTCTGGCAGGTGAGGAGAGGAGCAGGGTTTCATCACTCTCTGGCGGAATGAAGAGAAGGGCCGCTATTGCAAGGGCTCTCCTTGTTGACTTTGATGTGCTTTTCCTGGATGAACCATTCACAGGTCTTGATATGGACACCAAGAAGGATATAGCTTCCCTGATACTCGAAATAGCTGGAAACCGGACGGTGATAGCGATAACGCACTCAGCTGAGGAGGCCACGCTTCTCAGAGCGTCTTGCATTATTGCTCTTTAGCTCTTCTGCTTTCGCTTGCAAGCTGTCCGCATGCCCCTGATATCGATCCGCCTTTCTCCATCCTGAGGGTATAGTTTATTCCAAGCCGTCTCAATTCATGGCAGAACCCGTCGATCTCCTTCTTTGCTGGTGTCTTGAATTCCATGCCCTCAATATGGTTCCAGGGGATAAGGTTCACGACAGCATCAAGTCCATGTGCAAATGATGCAAGAGCTTCTGCGCTCTCATGCGTTGTGTTTATCCCTGATAGCATGCAGTACTCAAGTGTCAGCCTCTTCTCATTCCTGTGCTGGAAGCGGAGAAGCTCAGAATGGAGGACAGAGAGCGGATATGTCCTGTTTATCCTCATGAGGCGGGATCTTGTCTCATCCTCAGCATCTACAAGCGAGACTGCGAGGCGTACAGGGAGCTTCAGCTCCGTAAGCTTTCTGATACCCGGTACATAGCCGCATGTTGAGATGGTCATTTTCCTGTATGAGATATTAAGTCCATCTTCCCTGTGGAGCACTTCAATCGCATCCATGACAGGGGTGAAGTTCGAAAGAGGTTCTCCCATGCCCATGAATACTATGTGGCTTATGCTCTCTCCAAGGCCTTCAAGGTGAACGAACTGCTCAACAATCTCTCCAGCTGTGAGATTCCTGACAAGCCCCATCGTCCCTGTCTTGCAGAATGCGCAGCCCATGGCGCATCCAACCTGGCTCGACAGACATGCGGTGTAGCGCCCCTTACCATCTGATAGCCTCACGCATTCAATCACCGCCCCATCTGTGAGGGTTACGGCAAGCTTGACAGCGGAAGGTGCTTCGCTTCTGGCGCTTATGTGAGATGAGAATGTGGAGCGGAATTCACTGTCAAGCCGTTCCCTTTCTGCCTTCGGAAGCGATGTCATTTCGGAAAATGTCCTGGCTCCTTTGAATAGGAACTGTCTAACGATCCTGGCCTGGAATGGCTTTCCCAGGCCAAGTGCCTTCATCAAGTCTTCAGTGCTGAGTGCAAATAAGCTTTCCATCAGAACATAGAGAATATAGCGATGATTACGCCAGTGATTCCTTCTCCTCCCAAGAGTCCTGAAGATACAAGGGATGCAGTCTCATCTGCCTTTGCCTTGTTCTTCATTGCTTTCTTCACAGCTGCCATTATAACAGCGCCAAGCGCCATTGCGGAAGAGATATAAGTCGGCAGATATACTCCAAGGCCTATTGTTGCCGATGGCACACGGAGAAGGAAGAGTACAATGCCTATCGCAGCTCCTATGAAGAACGCTGTGGGGCTGTCAAGTCCTGTAGCCATAGCTGCAACAGCCGCAGCTTGCGGCGCAGGAAGCTCTGCACTGCCGAATCCGCCCATGCCATTCTTGAGGATTATAAGTGAAAGCGCAGCAATCACCGCTCCTATGATCCCTCCGATGCCTTCTGCTATTATCTGATAGCGTGGCTCTGTTCCGACAAGCGATCCGCTTTTCAGGTCATTCATCACATCTCCGGTAAGACCGCAGGCAACAGCTACGACACCCGCAATCGAGAAAGCTGCTGCAAGGGAAGGGGATGTCAGTGCCGATATCCCAAGAAGCACGAGTATTGCGAAGATCTCCATGGGATTGACACCGGTCTGGCCCGTAAGCATTCCAGATAGGTATGTTGCAAGATACACACCGACAATCAGGAGTATGCATTCGATGGCGCTTATCTCCGTAAAGACAATCAGAAGAAGAATCGTAAGGATTGAGAGGATGCCTATTGCTGCGATTGTCCTTCCTGGAATCGATGAGCCCTCTCTTTTCTTCCATCCTTTGATAAGCGTGATAACAGCCTTTATCGCAACTCCAAGCCCCGTTCCTATCATAAGGCCGATACCTAGATTGCTTCTCACAGCATCAGCCTCTGCCATAGAGCTGAAGAACCCTGTAGCAAGCCCGATGGGTGTAAGTACGAAGTATCCGAGAACACAACCGAGAAACCATGTAAGTGAAAGCACAGGGCCTATTATAGCTCCAATGCCAAGGGCCATGGGCGAAACCCAGAGAGCAAGTGATGGAACGATGGCGCTTCCTTTGAAGATCGTCAGGACAGCCGGTATCTTTCCAAGCCCATCCCTTATGAATGTGAACAAGGCAGATGCACCGAGAGAGGAGAAGAGTATGGGAGCTCCCTTTCCTTCCTTACCTGCAATCAGCGTGTTGTATGCAGCCATTCCATTAGGATATGGCAGCTTTTCCCTTTCTATGAATGTCCTTCGGAATATGACCGTGAAGAGCGTTCCAAGCACAGCTCCAGCTATTGCGATAGCCATTATCGAGAGCAGTGGGATATCTTCAGAGCTATCAAGCATCCAGAGCCCTGGGAGCGTGAATGCCAGCCCTCCTGATACCATGGCTCCTGCGCTCATGAGAGTGTGCGTGCAGTTTATTTCCTGGAGCGTTGACCCCTTTGCCTTTCCCAATACTGCCATTGACAGTACTGTTACGAACACGGTAGGCCAGGGGAGAGCTCCCATCCTGAGCGCTACATACATGCTGGATGCGGTTATCACGATAAGTCCAGCAATTCCAAGAGCCATTCCTCTGGCTGTCAATGGGGAATAAGTGTTTTTCATGCCAACAGTTTTTTATAGCAAATGCAGCTTGCTGTCTAGCATTGGATTTATGTATTTTCAGCTCTTTGGCTTGCTAACTCCGTGAATGTTGGATAGAGTCTTTAATGATATACTCAACTTTATAAGGAGTTTGGAGGGAAATTTGATGAAAAAGAAAGTTCTTATCCTTCTTGTCGTTGCTGTTCTTGCAATCGCACCAGCAGCAGCTGCACAGTACAGGGGGGCTTCAGAGGAAGGTACTGTAGGCATCGGACTCAACCTTGGTACGAACACTGGCCTTGGCCTTAAGTTCGGCATGGGCGATTTTGATATCTTCGCAAATATCGGACTCAACTTCCTTGGCATGGAATTCGATCCATTCCAGTTCAATCTTGGCGGTGATGTAGGTGTTGCATATGAAGTCTATGATGTGGATTTTGGCGGTGGCCATCATATGCCTATAACAGTTGGCCTCTGGTTCCCGATGGGCTTTGGCTTTGGCGAGCAGTTTGCATTCTCTCTTGATGCTCTTGTGCATGCAGGCATTGAGTATCAGATTCCTGATGTGCCTGTCCTATTCTCTTTCCGTTTGGGCCTTGGCCTTGGAATGGACATTGCTCCGAAATTCAAGCTTGGCTTTGGTTACGCCGTTGCTCTTGGCGTTATGTACGTATTCTAAGGGATATCTGGAAAGATATAAAGGAATGCTGCCTGGGAAGCTGGGCAGCTTTTTTGATTGCCGTTTTCCCCCAATTGCTTTCCTCTTGGTTTTTCTTTTTTCCATTTCCCTATATACTGACGCCGGAGAAAGAATAATCGATGTATAGAATAGTTTCTAAAAACCAGTTCTCCCCAGAGGTGTTCTCAATGGAGATTGAGGCTCCGATGATCGCCAGGGAGAGAAAGGCCGGTCAGTTCGTAATTGTCCAGAAGGGCGGTGACTTCAATGAGCGCATACCTCTTACGATTGCTGATGCAGATGAAGAGAAGGGAACGATAACAATAGTCTTCCAGAGAGTGGGGGCCAGCACATATCTTCTTGCCCAGATGGAAGTAGGAGACTGCATTGAAAATGTCCTTGGCCCGCTTGGCTCGCCGACTCATATCGAGAATTTCGGGAAGGTCGTATGCGTAGGAGGCGGAATAGGAGTTGCACCTCTATATCCTATTGCGGAGGCACTGAAGAAGGCTGGAAACGATGTGAAGATCATCATCGGTGCAAGGACTAAGGACCTTATCATCGAGGAAGACAAGATGCGCTCGATAGATCCTGATCTTACAATCATAACAGATGATGGTTCATATGGCCTTAAAGGTGTTGTCACAGAGCCTCTCCGTGCGATGCTTGAGAAAGGAGACGTCAATCAGGTTGTCGCTATCGGCCCGGGGGTGATGATGAAGTTCTGCACAAAGACCGCTGAAGAGTTCAATACCCCTATCATCGTATCCCTCAACACGATCATGATAGACGGCACTGGCATGTGCGGCGGCTGCCGTGTTGTTGTAGGCGGCGAGACTAAGTTCGTCTGTGTCGATGGACCTGAATTCGATGGCCATCTGGTGGATTGGGACAATATGCTGATGAGACAGCGGACATACAAAGACCAGGAAAGTGAGGCTAACCATCGCTGTCGCCTCGAAGGTGGGAAAAGATGAAGAGTGCTGAAGAGCTTGAGAGAGAGGCAAAGGACGCGCTTTCACAGATACACGATGGCATGAATGCAAAGGAAAGGGCTGCAATCCCGCATCAGGATATGCCGCAGCAGGATCCTCGCGTCAGGATAACGAATATGTCTGAAGTTGCCTTGGGCTATACCGAAGATGAGGCGGTTGTTGAAGCCAATCGCTGCCTGCAGTGCAAGACAAAGCCTTGTGTTGCTGGTTGCCCTGTCGGTATCGATATCCCAGCATTCATCCATGAGATAACGAAGAAGGACTATAAGAAGGCCCTTTCGGTCATACAGGAGAGCAGCCTGCTTCCTGCGATATGCGGCAGGGTATGCCCGCAGGAGAATCAGTGCCAGAAATACTGCACAGTCGGCAAGATACTCAAAGACGTGGATCAGGCAGTGGGAATCGGACGGCTTGAAAGATTCGTCGCGGATCATGAGAGCGATACTGTATCTCTTCCTGAGATAGCTCCCTCTACTGGACGTCGTGTTGCTGTTGTCGGTTCAGGACCTGCCTCGATCGCATGTGCTGCTGATGTAAGAAGAGCAGGGCATGATGTAACGATCTTCGAGGCACTTCACAAGATGGGGGGAGTGCTCAGCTACGGAATTCCTGAGTTCAGGCTTCCGAAGCGCCTTGTTGACAAGGAAATCTCAAAACTTGAGGCAATGGGCATAAAGCTTGAGAAGAATGTCCTTGTAGGACGCACCAGGACCATAGATGAGCTTATGAAAGAAGATGGATATGATGCTGTATTCATCGGTACAGGGGCGGGTCTTCCGAAATTCATGAACATCCCTGGTGAGAATCTTGGCTCCGTATTCTCTGCAAATGAGTATCTTACCCGCTCTAATCTTATGAAGGCTTATGATGGTCAGCATTCAATGACGCCATATTTCCATTCTGAGCGTGTCGCTGTCTTTGGCGGTGGAAACGTCGCTATGGATGCAGCCCGTACAGCTCTGAGACTTGGTGCTAAGACTGTTGATATCATATACAGGCGCACACGTCAGGAGATGCCTGCCAGAAAGGAAGAGATAGAGCATGCTGTTGAAGAGGGCTGCAACCTTCGTCTTCTTTCTCAGCCTGTTGAGATCCTCGGAGATGAGAAAGGCAACGTGAAGGCTGTTGTCATCAGGCGCTGCGAGCTTGGTGAGCCAGATGCATCAGGACGCCGCTCTCCTGTTGAGATTCCTGGTTCTGATTACACTGTCGAGTACGATACGGTAATCGTATCCATCGGAAATGCTTCGAATCCTCTTATCAAGAAGACGACTCCTGAGATTGAGACCAACAGGAGGGGCAACTTCATCGTTGATGAGAATACATGCCGGACATCCATGGAAGGTGTGTATGCTGGCGGTGATATAGTGCTTGGAGCTGCAACCGTCATCCTTGCGATGGGGCAGGGCAGGAAAGCTGCGGCTGCTATAAATGAGTACCTTGCGGAGAAGAAGTGAGAAGTCTTGAGAGTGTATTCTGCATCGTAGAAGAGAGTGATAAGCATGAGGCAATCGATCATATAATTGCCTCGTGCACTCTCTTTGATGAGCTCCCTGACAAAAAGCACTTTGCAGATGCTGTGCATAGACGGGAACGCATACAGTCCACGGGAATCGGGCATGGTGTTGCCATAGCCCATGGGAAGTGCCCCGGTGTTGATGAGCCTTATATTGCCTTGGGAATATCTCCTGAAGGGATAGTCTTCGATGACCGCTTTCCCGAGCCTGTGCATATAATATTCGTGATTGCATCATCTCCGACAAAGGAAAGCCTTTATCTCAGGGCTGTCGCCTCGATACTGTCATGGGTCCATGATGCTGCTTTCAGGGCTGAGCTTCTTTCTGAAGAAGAAACTCCAGATGTTGACAAGTTCTTTTCAATGCTCAGAACGCAGCTGTTTGTCCCGAAGGCGTGATGATGCGATCAAGCTTCGCGTCATGGTCCTCTTCTTTCATCTCCGGGAAGAAAGATGAGGAGAAAGCCAGACCGAGCGTTATTATCCTATACCTGTTCTCCTTTATATATCTATCGTAATATCCACCGCCTCTTCCAAGCCTATATAGCCCTTTGTTATAGCCAAGAAGCGGTACAAGCATAAGCGCACGTCCGTATTCCTGCTCCTTATGCTCAGGTTCTGCGAAGCCGAGGCCTGATCTGTGCATCTTCCTTGAAGCTGAGAAAAGCATCTTCTCTCCTTCAATGTAAGGCAAAAGCACACGTTCATCGGATAATAGCGGTGAGATATCAGGTTCGTCGGAGAGGGGAGAGAATGCGAGTATTGTTTCAGCCTTCCCGTATTCAGGAGATGAGAGCAGATTACACATGATCTCTGCAGATTCTGCTACCCTATCGATGCTCCTTATCCTTCTCTTTGCCTCTTTCCTCAGCTCTTCCTTGGTCAATCGAAGCTCCTTCTTGTTTGAAGTGTTTGTGTTGATTGTGTTCGTACTGTGAAAACTCGCTCAATTTCAATTATGCCATTCACACAAATCAATCAATCCGATAGATTATCATATAATGAAAAGGATACTTGCTTTAATAGCTACGGCAGCTCTTATTATATTTTCGCTTTCCGCCAATACGATGAGAACATATACATCGCGCGACGATGTATATAAGGATGTTGCCAGACTTTGCAGGATTGCAGGTGTCCTTGGACCCTCAGGTTACTCCCCTGTGACAGCAGAGGAGCTTACCATTCCTCTTTCACGCATTGACCGTTCAGCTCTTAGAGCCGCGGATGCCGCTGAGTACGATAGGCTTATGTCCATACTTACGGAAAGCAAGCCTCTCTTTGAGTCAGGAGCTTTCGGCCTTGATCTGACTGGAAGCGTGAATGTGCAGGCCAATATCGCAGATGAGAGGGACTTCGATTTCGCCAATGAATTTTCTGACGGACCTGAAAAGGACAGACGTAATGAAACCCTTATCCCATATAGATACCA
>CALXLI010000131.1 GCA_944389155.1 uncultured Spirochaetaceae bacterium
GCTTGCCTTGAGGAGAGAAGAGCATATGCATACTCGCTCTTGTCTACATAGAGAAGATCTCCCTTGATGAATTTCTCGAATGTGGATGCCGACGTGTCTATTGTTTTCATCTCATCAATATTATAGCCCATTATCCAAAGCTCCTTTACAGTGTATACGCCGCAGCATGCATTTTCTGCCAACCTGAAATCTGAAGCTTTGGAATAATGCTATGGATTATAATGAAATATTTTTTAATTATATCTATCAAACCCTTACAAGGACAAAAGCACTCTCCTCATGGCCAGATGCTGGATAGAAATCAAAGACCTTGGCATTGACTACCCGGTAGCCCGTCATCAGGGAAATATCACGCGCAGCACTTGCACTATTGCAGGAAACGTAGATTATACGTTCAGCGCCAAATGAGACAATCAGCGACACAGCATCCCTAGCCATGCCTATACGTGGAGGATCTACGATTATAGTATCAGGCTTTGCTCCGTTCTTCTTGCCCCAAAGAGCAACATCGGCGGTAAATGACAGTGCAGATGGTGCATTCCTCTTTGAAAGCGCTAAGCAACGCCTATCACGCTCAACAGCATACACTTTCTTGCCAGTATTCTCAAAAACAGCAGAGAATGTGCCAACACCGCTGTAAAGATCCATGACGGTATTGCCAATGCTATTGCAACGGACAAAGGATAAAAGCTCTGGAAGCAGCCTCGGATTTGATTGGAAGAATACATTTGCGGATACAAGATACCGAAAATCGCCAACAGTTATCGAAACAGACCTGTCTCCAAGAGAAACCTCATCATCACCCTCGAAGGCACTTACTTCCGCAATCCCCCCGGATGTCCTGTTCTCAAACATGGCACTTCGGGCATCTGCCAGGATATCACGGCCATCCTTGAGCATTGCATTAAGCTTACCTGAAAGAAGAGGACAGCTATCAACAGAGACAATCTCATTGGATTTCCTCGTCATAAAACCCCATTTCCTATCTTTCATGCTTACATGAAACCTTACTCTATGTCTGTACCCAGCCGCTTCTCCATATACAGCATTCTCAAAAGGAGGAAGCTCTTCAAGCTTTGCAATACGTGCTAGATTATCCTTTACGATCCCTTCTTTGATAAAAGCGCTATCATGCTCATTCACAATCTGGAAGCTGCATCCGCCACAGACTGAATAATAAGGACAGTACGGGGCTCTTCTCATGGGAGATGGTTCAAGAACATCAATAGCTTCTGCTTTTACGACACCTTTGCTGTTGTCAACGACAGAGCATTCAGCAAGCTCTCCTGGAAGAGCGCCTGACACAAGCACAACCTTACCGTTTTCATCATGCGAAAGCCCAATCGCATCCGTAACTGCCTTCTCAATCCTTAGACGCATGATTCCATCATCTCCTTATAGCGTGCAATTATATCAACACCGCTCATCCAGAACTCCCTACTCTCTGAATCTATGCCTATGGAGGAAAGCAGGGATTTCACATCCATGCTACCTGTTCTATACAGAACATCACGATAAAGTGAAGCAAACCCCGGTTCATCTTTCCTTGCATAAAGAGACAAGGAAAAGAGAAGGCCAAAAGCATATGGATAATTATAGAAAGAAAAGCCAGCATCATAATAATGTGATTTGACAGCCCACATATACTGATGCTTTTCCTTAAGCGCATCTCCATAGGCACTATCCTGAGCTCCGAGCATCAATGAAGAGCATTCAGCAGCACTTACATCACCTTCCCTTCTCTTCTCGAAATAGTTTTTCTCAAAAAGATACCTTGAGTAGATATCCACAATAGTCTGAGCGCTAGATGACATAAACTGCTCAGTTATGAAAAGCTTTTCTTCCCTATCACTGGCAGAAGATAGAAGAGCATCAGTTACGAGAAGCTCTCCAAAAAGCGATGCGCTCTCAGCAAGCGTCATAGGATATGTTGCTCTGGAAACAGGTTCATCCTTCAAGATACTGTCATGATAAGCATGCCCAAGCTCATGGGCGAGCGTCAGAACGCTATCATACGAACCATCAAAATTACAGAACACCCTGCTTTCCTTAGCACATGGGAAATATACATCATATGCACCCCCTGCCTTACCAGGATGAGGCTCTGCATCAATCCAGCTGTGTTCAAAAGCATATGAAGCAAAGTCCGCCATTGTCTTATCAAAAGAAGCATATGAGGAAATGACAATATCACGGGCATCTTCAAAAGAATACTTACTGCTTTTGCCAACAGGTGCAAAGAGATCATAGAATGAGAAATCATCAATTCCAAGGATCCTAGCCTTCAGTTTCAGATAATCCCTGAAAAGCGGCAAAGAACTTTCGATAGCATGAATAAGCGCATCCAATGTCTTCTCCGTAATACGCGAGGAAAACAATGAACGATCTATCGGTTTTCTCCATCCGCGTCTCCTTTCAAGAGTGAGCACACTGCCCTTTACCCCGCTGAGAGCAGATGCAAAAGAAACACTATGCGCCTCAAGGACCTTGATTTCCCTTTCGTAAGCATCTTTCCGGACATTGCGATCAGCACTGAAAGCCAAGCTTCTGAGTTCAGTAAGCGATTTCTTTCCATCCCCAACAGATGCAGATAAAGACTCCTGCAATCTTGACCATGCATCCTCACCACTCCTTGCCAGCTCCATGGCAAGAGCTTCTTCCTCCCGGCTCATCAAATGCCCTGATGTTATCCTCGCTTCCCTTACAAACAGAGATTCATCAGCACTTACCTCGCTTTCCCCTAAAGCCCTTATGAAGCTATCCTCTGCTTTATGGAAAACAACAAGCGCATCCTCCACACGGGAAAGAGCCTTAAGATACCTTTCATTTGAAGAATCAACAGATAAGAGCGCACTTACATATGCATCAAGGTTGATAGCGATAGCGCTTGCTTCATCATAAAGTTCAAGAGCCCCCTCTTTCTCCAATGAAAATGAAAGCCTCTCAAGCTTCTTAAGATCGTTATCGAACTCAGCTGAATCAATAGATATATAGATATTATCAAGCGACCAATGCGGCAAATTCATTGCCTGATTGTATCACTTTGCGAAACAAGGCGAAAGACAGAGATAATCAAGTGACAGCGTCAGGACTATACGGCTACATCTATCACAGTCAAAATAGCTGATTCATGAGTCGGTTTTTTAGAAAAGTCATGCAGATGATATATATTGATTATATATACTAGAAACAGAATGCTAGAATGACTGTAGAATATTGTGGATTCGAATGTGATGAAAATAAGAACAAAAGAAATATCAGAATCCATAAACTCAGTTTTCAGACAGCTGTGTGAGTCTTCAATGATCCGTTTCTCCTTGAGAAATATTATTCTGCACATTCGATTGAAGAAGACAGGTATATAGGAATCTGAAAGATAGGAGGACATCTCA
>CALXLI010000132.1 GCA_944389155.1 uncultured Spirochaetaceae bacterium
CATGACATCAACCGATGCGTATACAGGCTTCTCGATGGCGAAGGGAGATATGCCGATAACAGCCTCATCGATGGAGGACGAGAGAGTGCAGGAGAGGATAAACGATCCGTTCTGGAAGGAGACATACGAACAGGTTGACCACCTTTACGGACAGCCGATAAACCCTGTAGATGCCACTATCTGGAACAACATCAATGATATACTCTCTGTCATTGAGGCTGATCCTGATGCTGATGTGCAGAGCCTCGTCGGGGGAGTACAGCAGCAGATTGATGATTTCCTTCTTGAATACTGATTGCATGAGGGACTGCTTTGGCAGTCCCTATTGGAGGCTTTATGATCAATTTCGCTCATAGGGGAGCAAGCGAGTACGCTCCTGAGAATACGATGGTTTCATTCCATATGGGGATCGCGATGGGAGCTGATGGCATTGAGACAGATGTACAGAGAACGCGTGATGGGGTGCTTGTCCTCTTTCATGATGATACGCTCAGAAGGATATTCTCAATTGAGGGCTCTATCCACGATTATACATGGAAAGAGCTTTCTTCGCTTGATGCAGGCTCTTTCAAGGGAGTTGAGTACAAAGGTGAGAGACTGGTAAGGCTTGAGGAGTTCCTCAGATGCTTCGGTCGCAGGAATCTTAAGCTTGCCATTGAGATAAAGGAGAGCGGAATAGAAGATGAGGTGCTTTCTCTTGTTCGTAGGTTCACAGACGAGGGGCAGTTCACCATAACATCATTCATGGCATCAAGCATTGAGGCACTCTCTTACGCGAAGATGCGTCCTTCGATTGGCTATCTTGCAAGATCATTCTCCCTAGATGATATTGACTGGCTATGTGCTTTGGGCGTTGATGAATATTGTCCAGCTGCATCCGATCTTACCGATCAGATTGCTAGGGAGATATACTCAAGGGGAATGCGGATAAGGGCATGGGGCGTTAAGAACGTATCCCTGATGGATAAGATGATTGACCTTGGGATATATGGAATGACAGTGAATTTCCCAGATATCCTGCATAAACGATTGGTTTCGCTTGGGATATGATATGTTTCTTGATTGGAACATACACAAAAATATGAAGTAATTGATGATTATCATATATCATCAGTAAAGATATATATGATATTTGAGTGTCTATGTAGGCTTTCTGTATTATTTTGTATAAGTTGCCATGATTCTTTATATGAGTCTCCTATAGTTATACCCTCATTTTCTATATAATTCATGAATTGTTTCCAATCAGAATTGAATTGGTCTGCAAAGTCGTAGGCGAGATCTGTCTTGCGGCTGTCGCTTACATGACCTTCAATGCCATACAGCGCATGCTCGATATTCCGTGACAGATAGAATATCGAATATGGGATATTCCCCTGAAGATGCCTTGTGCTTATCAGGGCCTTTACGTTTCCTCGCCGTCTTTTGTTCCTTGTCTTGATGGATTCAGGATTGCATGTGTATATTGCATCTTCCTTATAGTTCGCATGCTTTGCCCTTGCATCGAGCTTTATTGCAGAGTCAGGGATGAAGAGGCCATCTGTATCTGCAATATGTATGACTCTGAGGATATCGGAGCGGGAAAGGCCGTATCGCTGGCATTCAAACTGCACTATGTTCTCTATTTCAGAGAGAGTGGATCCCTTCCTGTAGCGCTTTATCAGAATGTCTCCGTGATAGATATGGAATATCACAGGATTGGGGCGGAAGTAGCTTCTCATCAGCGCGTACAGCGCGTTCTCCTCGCTTTTGCCTTCTGTTATGAATATGACAAGCTTATTCATTGCGCCACGCCTTTCTCAGAGCTCTTGCTATATCATGAGGATCAACCTCTGCTGAGATTCCATCCTTCTCATCGGATAGAAGCACTGTCCTCAGGTAATAGTTCCTGAGGTTTGCAGAGTCTGGGACTGACTTCGGTATCCTTATGTACTTGTTGTCAGGATTCCTCGTTGAGATTATAAGAGAGCGCTTGTCTATCATCTCAAGTATGCGGAGGTTGTGGCTTGTGAATATAAGCTGTCCCTCAGCCCCATTCCTGAACACTTCCATTATTTCGCCTAGAAGGTATTCGTATATTGAAGCATCAAGCTCATCTATCACAAGAGCAGAGCTTCTTTCATTGTACACGAAGATAAGCACCGAGATTATGGATATCAGCTTGATGATGCCTTCTGATTCAGATCGCAGCGGAATAGGGGAGCTGTTCTTGTATGATGCAAGCCTTATTCTTCCATCCTCATCTCTTTCGCATCCTATTGACATATTCGGAATCAAAGTTCCTAAAACGGAATTTATATTTGAGAATGTATCTTTTATTGTATCTTCTTCCTCTTCTGTCGCTTCAAAGGGCTTTGCAAGGTCAAGATCCATCCTGCCTTTGAGCTTCCTGCCATTCACCAGGCGAAGGTAGCTTATCGTAAGCGTTGATTTAGGCCTTGCTTTTCTTGAATTGATTACAAGAAGCGATGTTGTGGCATAATACATCAGCGCTTTTATCGCGTAGCCTAGCATGCTTGTCTTCAGTCCTTTCAGGAGAGCTTGCGATGAGAATAGAAGGGACCTCCGTTCATCCTGGCATCTCCCTATTTCGGCTTTTGCGTCTTCATCGCTGAATCCAGCAGGTTTCCCGTACATCCTGCAGTGCTCTGCGTTCCAGGATATCAGGGATGCTCTTCTGCTGGCCTTTTCATCTTTCACTGACAGCTTCTCGCCTCTGATTGAGGATGAGAGCCTTACTGTATAGGCAGCAATGAGCTGTTTCCTGTGTGTCCTGATGCCAAGCTCAATGGAAAGCACTGCCTCATTGCCGCTGACATTTATAAGCTCCCCGGTGCTTTTCTCAAGCTGCTTTGAGGAGAGAAGGAGCCGGAGCGTGTCCAATGCTTCCACTGCTGCGCTCTTTCCAGATCCATTCTGGCCGAATATCGCAAGGATGTCGGAAGAGGGCGGATTGTCGCTGCAAAGTGTTTCTGGCATGGTGAATGAACCGTGCCTTACGTTCCGGAATCCATCAAGCGATAAGCTTCTTATCCTTACTTCTTCCATCAGAATGTCATTGTCCTATTATCTGGTGCTGTGAATGAAGAGAATATAGCGGTTGCATTCTTCAGATAGAAAACCTCTGTATTCCCGTCATCTTCGTCATACATGCTTCTGAGTTCCGGATATGCATCGAGCATCGCAACCCTTGCTTCCCGTCTATCATCTTCCGTGGCCTCTGCAGCAACCCTCAGCCATTCACCATCTGAGAATGCGCAGATCTCAATCCTTGGATTCCTGTGGATCTGCATCGATACAGACTTCTTCTTCCCTGTCTGTATATACAGCTTCCCTTCGAACTTGTTGATCGTACCGAATGGCCTTACCCGTGGCTGTCCATTGTCGTCAGTCGCTAGATAATATGTACCTGCTTTCTTCAGGAATTCAAGAACTTCATCCATAAATTGCCTCCCTATATATTAATGATAATATGTTTCCGGGCTTTGCGCTTATCTTTTATTTTTCCGTGCAGGATTGTTGCATGCGGTGTGCAATTTGCCGATTTCTGCATTTTTGTTGTTGCAATTTTATTGAAACATAAGAAATTAGATTGTTCATTGTTAAAAAAATCCTAAAATACGACGAAAAGCTTTTGACAAAGCGCTTACCATACTTGATACTGAAAGCACAGATATTCTAAGGAGAAAAAGACTATGAAGAAACTGTTGACCATCATGCTGGCACTCTTAGTCGCCATGTCGCTCTTCGCTTCTGGTTCCCAGGAATCGTCTTCTGCCGAGTCTGGTGATGATACTATCAAGATTGCGCTTATCATTGAAAACACTATCGATGACAAGGGCTGGTGCCAGGCTATGCATGACGGCATAACGCAGGCAATGGAAATGCTTCCTGGAAAGATTGAGTACAACTACTCTGAGAAGATGGCTGTTGTTGATGCTGGATCAATGGCCAGACAGTATGTAGCTGAGGGCTACGATCTTATCATCGCACACGGCGCTCAGTACAAGAACACGGTCCTTGAGATGGCAGAGGAGTATCCTGATGTATCGTTTGCTTTCGGCACATCCTCTGAGATCGGACCTGATAATGTATTCACATATATGCCAGAGTCCGAGGAAACCGGATATCTGAATGGAATAATCGCAGGAACGCTTACAAAGAACAATATCGTCGGCCTTGTCGGTCCTGTCGATTCAGGTGATTCAGCCCGCTATAACCGTGGTTATGTGCTTGGTGTGCAGTCTGTGAATCCTGATTGCAAGATCCTTGTTGCACATACAGGCTCCTTCTCCGATTACGTCAAGTCATCTGAAGTCGCTGCATCACAGCTTGCCAATGGCGCTGATATGATGACAGGATCCTCACAGCAGGCAATCGGCGCTCTCAGAGCTACAGCTGAGAGTCCAGTCGCGATGTGGGTTGGACAGGATCTGGCACAGCTTACCACACCTGAGGGACAGGCAAAGTGCATAGCAGCTTCTGCTTACAACTATGCTGCTGTCATAGTTGAGCTTGTAGAGAAGATCGAGAGTGGAGTAAAGGGCGGCGAGTGCATACCGATGAACTTCAACAATGGAGGATTCATCTTTGAGTTCAACCCAGCTCTTGAGCAGGAGTGGGTATCTCCAGAGCTCAAGGCCAAGGTTGAAGATCAGATTGCACAATTCCAGGCTGCTCCTGGTGTTCTGTCCGATTGGGCTCTTGTCGATTATTCGACACTATAATCCTATTGACCTTTACAGCAGGGCTTCGGCCCTGCTTTTGCTTTCAGGTGGTATTTTATGGAAGGAAAGATCACAGAACTCAGGATGGAGCATATCACAAAGCGCTTTCCTGGCGTTCTCGCATCTGATGATATCTCAATCTCAGTAGGAGAGGGTGAGGTGCTTGCTCTGGTAGGGGAGAACGGAGCTGGCAAGACAACGCTGATGAATATACTGATGGGGCTTTACCAGCCTGATGAGGGACGTATACTCATCAATGGCAGCGAAGTAAGGTTCCGCGGTCCTGAAGATGCTTTCAATGCCGGTCTGGGCATGGTCCATCAGCAGTATATGCTTGTGCAGAACATGACCGTGACAGAGAACATCGCCCTTGGGTATAAGAAAGCCTGGCAGCCTTTCCGTCTGTCGCTTTCTGATGTTAGGCGCCGTGTCGTGGAGATATCCGAAAGATATTCCCTCAGCGTCAACCCTGATGCTTATATCTGGCAGCTTTCTGTCGGTGAGCAGCAGAGGGTAGAGCTTGTGAAGACCCTTTGCCTCGGTGCCAGGTTCCTGATACTGGATGAACCAACGAGCGCGCTGACTCCACAGGAGACAGATGAGCTTATAGCGCTGCTTAAGAATATGACAAGCGAGCTTTCGATCATCTTCATCTCCCATAAGCTTCAGGAGGTCAAGGCTCTTTCGAACAAGGTATCCATACTCAGGCATGGAAAGGTAGTCTTCTCTGGCAATACAGATGAGCATTCATCCCAGGATATTGCAGCGATGATGACGGGCCATAGCATCGAGCTTCCTAAGAATGTCGATAAGACAGAACCCGGCAACGTGGTTCTTTCCATAAAAGACCTATGTGTGATGTCTGACAGGAAGACTCTTGCGCTCAATCATCTTTCACTTGATATAAGAGAGGGTGAGATCGTAGGGCTTGCAGGTGTATCCGGAAATGGACAGAGAGAGCTGAGCGAGGCCATAAACGGGCTGCGTCACGTTGAGTCGGGGTCGATCTCATTCTTCGGAAAGGAGATAGCGAACTTCACGCCTCGTCAGGTAATCGATGAAGGAATGGGATATATCCCTGAGGAGAGGAACACGGAAGGCATCGTTCCTTCTTTCTCAATACGAGAGAACTTTGTTCTGAAGGATGTCGCAGAAAGACAGTTCTCCGATAAGGCTATCGTGAAGAAGAAAGCGCTGGATGAATATGCAGAGACTCTTGTAAAGGATTTCGATGTAAGGTGTCCTGGCATTAATACGGCTGCAGGTTCTCTTTCCGGAGGGAATATACAGAAGGTTATCCTGGCACGTGAGATAGAGCGCAAGCCTAGGTTCCTCATTGCTGTCTATCCAACGCGAGGCCTTGATCTTGGTGCCGTGGAATTCATACATCAGCAGCTTCTTGCAATCAGACGGGAGGGAATAGGCGTCCTTCTGATAAGCGAGGAGCTTGATGAGATCATGGATCTTTCTGATCGTATCGCTGTCATATACAAAGGTTCGATACAGAAGGTCCTGGAGCATGATGAAGCAACGAGGGCCCGCCTTGGTGTGCTTATGGCAGGAGTTAGCGAATGACAAGGAGTTTCAAGATAGCATTCAAGATTGCGATAATCCTCATAGCGGCTCTTGCCGCTGTGCTTATCGCCTCGATAATCCTATGGATGATAGGTGCGGATGTCGGCGCGACATTCTACACAATCTGCATAGTCCCTCTGACAAATTCACTTCATCTCACGGAGGTGCTGATCAGAGCTATACCGCTTTGCATCATCGCGCTTGGCATTACAGTTGCATACAGGTCGGGAATAATAAACATCGGCGCTGAAGGGCAGATGGCGATGGGAATACTTGCATTCACAGGTGTTGCCCTTGCCTTTCCTTCCGTACCCCGTCCTCTTCTTCTCCCTCTTGCGCTCATCGCAGCCGTCATCGGGGGAGGAATCTGGGGATTCATTCCAGGAATCCTCAAGGCGAAGCTGAATGTATCAGAGCTCCTGTCAACTGTCATGCTCAATTATATTGCAGCGCAGTTCTATTCCCTCTGCCTGAGGACAATCTACCTGGATCCTGCAGAGCAGGGACTGGGTGCTGCCGGAACTCCGCAATCGATGAGGCTTACGGATAATGTCTGGATCGGCAGGATATCCGGAAGGCTGCATTACGGACTCATCATCGCACTTGTGCTTGCGTTCCTCATATTCTTCCTGATGTGGAAGACAACGATAGGGTTCCGTATGAGGGCAGCAGGCGCCGAGGCAAGGGCTGCACGGTATGGCGGCATAAACGTGGCATTCTATGTTGCGCTTGCCATGGTCATATCAGGGGCATTCTCTGGCTTGGCTGGAGGCATTGAGATTGCCGGGGTGCATAGAAGGGCAATTGAAGGCGTTACGAACAACTATGGATTCTCCGGTGTCGTGGTGGCGCTGTTCGGAGGTCTCCATCCATTCGGGATAGTCCCTGCCTCGTTCTTCTTCGGCCTTCTGATATACGGAGCGACGCTTGCACCTTCCAGAGTCGGTGTCCCTGCCAATATCGTACAGGTGATGCAGGGCGTGATAATAATCGTGATAGTCACAGCCCAGATGGTTCTTTCGAATACGTATTTCCAGGATCGTCTGTGGAGAAGAATCTCCCACAGGATGAAGAAGGAGGCCTGATATGCTTGCGATCCTTACGAATATGCTTTCAATGTGCATACCGTTCTCAGTAGCTCTTCTTCTTGCTTCGATCGGAGAGATGTTCAACCAGAGAGCAGGGGTATTCAACCTAGGCTGTGAAGGCGTCATGGCGATGGGGGCATTCATCGGCATGCTCATCCCGTTTGCTGCTGGAGGTGGCGGTGCGGTATCAGAGTGGTACAATGTGCTTGGCTTTGCCGCAGCCGCTGTTCTAGGCGCACTTCTTGGCCTGTTCTTCGGTGTTGTCACGATAACGTTCCGTGCACCGCAGGGAATTGCCGGAATAGGGCTTCAGATGTTCGGTGTCGGAACTGCAGGAACGCTTTTCAGGCATTTTGTCGGGGGCACGCAGTCAATACCTGGGATACCGGACATAGAGATACCGCTTCTTTCGAGAATACCTTTCCTTGGAGATGTGTTCTTCTCCCATAATGCTGTTGCATATCTTGCTTATCTGTTTATCCCAGTTGCGTGGTACATACTATTCAAGACTCCATGGGGGCTGAAGGTCAGGGCTGTCGGAACAAATCCAAGGGCTGCCGACTCGATGGGCATAAACGTATCGAGAACAAGATATGAGGCGCTCATGCTTGGAGGAGCTCTTGCCGGACTTGCCGGGGCATACCTTTCGATAGCCCAGGCTAAGATGTTCTCGGATACGCTCATCTCCGGCCGCGGCTTCATCGCAGTCGCTCTTGTATATTTCGGTCACTGGCATCCTCTTCAGATAATGGGCGGCGCGCTGCTCTTCACATTTGCACAGACATTCCAGACGCAGATACAGTCCATGGGGATATCATTCCCATATGAGCTGGCCGTAATGCTTCCGTATGTTCTGGTAATAGTCGTCCTCTCGTTTACATCGCGCAATCAGACAACAGCCCCTACATCGCTTGGCAAGCCTTTCAACAGGGAAATGAGGACGTAGGATATGGGCCTGGTTCCAGGCCCATCTTCCTGTTGCCCTTTCCTTGTGCTATATTCATCCTATGCCAGATGAAAACGCGGAAAGGATATATAGGGATTACCTTGAGACTCATCTCGTCAAGGATTATGACAAGCTTGCATCCGCTATAAGGGAATGCGCTGATGAGCGCGAGAAGATTGCCCACTGGGATGATTTTGCAGCAATCGCATATGATGGCCATGACATCCCGCTTCTTTTCGATATCCTCTCACTTGTTGAGGATGATATGAAGGACAGCTTCAGATGGAACTATCTTATCGCCATGGCCCTGTACAGATCAGCAGTTGTGATAAA
Source organism: uncultured Spirochaetaceae bacterium (assembly GCA_944389155.1). Classification (GTDB taxonomy): domain Bacteria; phylum Spirochaetota; class Spirochaetia; order Sphaerochaetales; family Sphaerochaetaceae; genus Ornithospirochaeta. Next base: position 8,670 of record CALXLI010000132.1, read on the forward strand.
CACCGCTGATGATGTTCTGTTCAATGAGAACTGCACAAATGCAAGGAAAACGCTGAGATCAGCCAGGGCATATTCGAAAAAAGCACAGGAAATCGAGAGGGATTCGGATCTTGAACGTCTGGACAGCGTTATATCAAGGGCGCTTACAGTCTTGCGCCTGAAAGGACAAAGAGATGAAGCGGCGCTGTAATCTTTCAGGGCGTTGCGGTGGCTGCACGTATGCAAACGTACCATACGCTGATGAGCTTCTGGACAAGAGGGTACAGGAAGAGAAGCTGCTTTCCCGCTTCCATGAGGTTGCCCCGATTCTCCAAAGCGACAGGATCACAGGGTACAGATGCAAGGTCCAGGCTGTCTGCGGCATGGATGAAGGACGCATTGTCACAGGTATTTACCGCAAGGGGACGCATAAGCTTATACCCGTTCGTTTCTGCCCGCTTGAGGATGAGAGGGCTGGCCGTATCCTTGAAACGATAAGATCGCTTGCAACGCGGTATGGGATCATATCGTATGACGAGGATATGGGATTTGGCGATCTAAGGCACGTGCTTATCAGGACAGCGGCACATGCAGATGAGGCCTTGGTCACGCTCATCACAGCCCAGGACAAGCTTCCCCATGAATCAGATCTTGCTGCAGCAATACATCAGAAGCATCCTTTTGTCAAAGGAGTCATCGCGATAAAGAACAGGGAAAAGACAAGCATGGTTGTTCCTGAGAACGCAGAACCACGCATCATCTATGGCCGTGGGTATATAACAGATAGGCTCTGTGGCCTTAGATTCCGCATCTCTCCTGTATCTTTCTATCAGGTGAATCCATATATGGCAGAGAGACTGTATAAGATTGCGATGAACATGGCGATGCTGCGTTCGAGCGACAGGGTGATAGATGCATATTCAGGAACAGGGACCATTGCTTTGATCGCTGCCTCATATGGGGCCGGGGAAGTCCTTGGCATTGAGTCGAACCCAGAGGCCGTGAAGGATGCAGAGGAGAATGCGAGGATGAATGGGATGGATCGTGTCCGCTTCATCAATGCAGATGCCTCAAAATACATGAAGGAAGCTGCGAAAAGGGGAGAGGGATGCTCTGTCCTTTTCCTCGATCCGCCACGCTCAGGTGCGACTGAGGAGTTCCTGGCTGCGGCTGGACGCATGGCTCCTGAGCGTATCGTCTACATCTCATGCAGCCCTGAGTCGCTTCAGCGGGACCTGAGGTATATAAGACGGTTCCTGCCTTATAGGATTGTTGGCATTCAGCCTGTTGATATGTTCCCAGGATCTGAGCATATAGAGACAGTTGTGCTTCTTACGCGCATGCGTGAGGAGAGAAGGAGGTGAATATGGACAAGAGAGAGGCATTCAGGATGCATCTGAAGCCTGGCTGCGCTGCTGAGTATGAGAGAAGGCATAGGGATATCTGGCCCGAGGTGAAGAAGAAGATAGAGGAGAGCGGTGTCTACGACTATTCGATCTTCCTCGATGAGGAGACAGGGAATCTCTTTGCATTCCAGAGGACAAAGGGCGATAAAGGCTCCCAGGACCTTGGAAGCGAGGAAATCATACAGAAGTGGTGGGATTACATGAAGGATCTGATGGATACGAATCCGGATAATTCACCAGTATCAATTCCTCTCCGTGAAGTATTCAGGATGGAATGATCTGCATAAGAGAGAATAGAGTTCTTGCTGTTTTTGAGCTAAAAAAGCTTTAATGCCATTCCTTTGTGGTATAATATCACAAAGGAGAGGCAGAATTTGAATAAGATAATCACAATAGGACGGCAGTTTGGAAGCGGAGGAAGGGAGCTTGGAAGACGCCTTGCTGAATACCTCCAGATTGCTTATTACGACAAGGAAATCGTTGAAGAGATCGCAAAGCGTACCCAGCTTTCCGAGGAGTATATCCATAACGTAGTCGAGCACCATCCGTATCCGCTGCTTCCTATAACGATCGGACGCAGCTTCAATCCGATGGGGAACCCTATGTTCCAGATCACCCAGAATGTCTATGCTGAGCAGACCAATATCATAAAGGAAATGGCTGAAGCCTCCGATTGCGTGATAGTAGGCCGCTGCGCAGACTACATCCTTCGCGATATAAAGCCGTGGAGGCTCTTTGTATATGCTGATCTTGAATCAAGGATCAGACGCTGTTATGCAAGAGCTCCAGAAGGCGAGCATCTTTCTGATAAGGAGATGAAGCAGAAGATACTATCAATCGATAAGGGCAGGCAGAAGTACTATGAATTCTATACGGGGAACAAGTGGGGCGATATGACGAACTATGACTTCTGCATAAACACTTCCAATCTCATAATCAAGGATGCGGTTCCACATATCGCACACCTTTTTGATTGATGGATTGCAGACACATAGGCCCTGGGGCAATACTCAGGGCCTTGGATTTCCTTGATGATTGGAATATAGATATGCATTCCCTTCTCATTTCGGAGAGGGGAAATACTGTATATGAAGCATATTGGGCTCCATACAGCAGGGAAACTCCTTGCAGGATGTATTCAGTGACGAAGAGCTTTGTCTCGCTTGCAGTCGGTGCACTTGAGCATGATGGGCTTCTTTCACTGGATGACAGGATTGCTGGTTATTTTCCGGAATACAGCGGCCTTCCGCATGAGCTTGATGTGCTTACCATACGCAATATGCTCATGATGCGGACATGCCACAGCGTTACGACCTACAAGCAGGGATGCAATCCACGCTACATTCCATCATGGAAGGATGATTGGGTTGGCTCATTCTTCAAGGCTCGTCCCGATCATAGCCCTGGAACGACCTTTGTCTATGATACATCGTCATCCCATATCCTTGCCTCTCTTGTTGAAAGGCTGAGCGGAGAGAGCTTCATGGAGTATCTTGAGAGGAAGTTCGGTGTCCATGCCCCAAGCTATATCATCAAAGATCCCAAAGGGCATCCGTGTGGAGGAAGCGGGCTTATGATGCGTCCGTCCGATCTGATGAGCCTGCTGCTTTGCCTTTCCAGGGGAATGGATGGAATAATAGGAAAGGATTATCTTGAAGCAGCGCTTTCTCCGCTTTCCTCTATATACGGCAGAAGATTCATAGGCTACGGCTATTTCTTCTGGATACTCCCTGACGGATATGCGATGTATGGAATGGGCGGACAGTACGCATATTACAACAGGAAAAGGGATATTGCGGTCGTGACGACAGCAGAGGCTCAGGGCATCAAAGGCGGTGATGATGCCATTCTGTACGCAATCGAGAGCCTCACGAGGCCATGTGAGGATAGAGCGGGTGATGATGAGAGGCTTGCAGACCGTACAGCCTCACTTCATCTTTCATGCGTTGAAGGCAGCTGGAATGTACAGACTGGGCGCCGCGAGTACAGCTTTGATGGGAAGGCAGGCCTTGAGTGGATGGCATTCGGATTCGATGAAGGCGGAGGGACAGTTGAGGCTGTATATCATAAGGTGCTGTACAGGATACCATTTGGATACATGGATAATGTGATTGCCCCATTTCCAGAGAAGCGGTCATCCCCTATAGCTTCATCGGCCGCTATCCTTCCAGATGGAAGCTTTCAGCTTGTCACGCATCTTCTCAATGAGGAGATAGGGCAGATTGTCCTGAATGCATCTTTTTCAGGTGACAGCGTTACGGTTTCCTCCCATCTTAATGGGGAATTCTCTTTCCTTGGATTCGAGGGACTCTCCCAGGGTATCTTGCACAAAGGCGCTGATGTGAAGTAAAATCTCTTTTCTGATAAGGAGCTTGATGTGATACCTCTCAAAGAACTCATCGATAAGGAAACAAACGTATACGAGCTGACATGCGTGGCTATCAAGGAAGCGGATATCTACGCTCAGACAGATAAGGGTGCTGATATTGAGGCATCTGGAGAGAAGGTTGTCTCAGTAGTCCTTGAACGTGCCCTCAACGACGAGATTGAATATACAGAACCAAAAGAGGCCTAAGGCAGTCCTCCTGTTCGGTCCGACAGCTGTCGGTAAGACTGCACTTACAGAGTGCCTTTTCTCAAAAGGCTTCGAGATTGTCAATGCTGATTCGGTACAGGTTTACCGCGGCCTTGATATAGGATCTGCGAAGCCTTCTCTTTCTCTTCAGAGACTCATTCCCCATCATCTGATAGACATAAGGGATCCCTGGGAAGATTATACGGTAGGGGATTTCGTCAGCGATGCAGATGATGCGATATCCTCTATCTCATCACGAGGCAATACAGCTCTGATTACAGGCGGCACTGCCTATTATTTCAAGCATCTTCTATACGGAGCGCCAAAGACACCGAAGGCAGATATTGCTGTACGCTCTTTTGTAGAGAAGGAGATCGAGGCGAAGGGCAGGGAATGGGCCTGGGAATATCTTTCAGAGATCGATCCATTGTCATCAAAACGCATAAACAGAAACGACGTATACCGTGTTTCCCGTGCGCTTGAGGTATATCTCTCAACGGGCAGGCCGCTTTCTTCATTTGAGCTTTCCCGGGAAGAGAGAGATGATATCGATTTCATCGTCATCGGGCTGAGAAGGGATAGGAGAGAGCTTGAGGAAAGGATAAGGGCCCGTGTTGATATAATGTTCGAAGAGGGGCTGTACGATGAGATGAAAAGGCTCATGAGGATGGGTGCTCTCCCATCATGGCCCGCTATGGAGGGTATTGGCTATAGGGAGTTCTTCGATGCCATTGAGTGCGGTGAATGCAATATATCGACGATAAAGGAAGATATAATAAGGTCATCTGTCAGGTACGCAAAGCGCCAGATGACCTTCTTCTCTTCATTCAGCAGTGCCCATTTCTTCCATCCCTATGATACGGAAGGGATTGCCGGGCTGCTTGAGTCAAGGGGAATCCCTATACGCCGCTGATCAGAGCGTTCGTGTTCTCTACAACCAGCTCGATCGGTTCAGGCTCAAGCTCTGTATATTCCGTTATCTCGGAGCCTACGATGTTCCACCATCCTCTATCATTCCATTCGAATGTGAATGTCTGTGTCACCTCATAGCGATAGACAACGGCATTCTCAGCAATCGCTGCTGTCTCTTCCTCAGAGTCATATGGGAATGGAGCATACCATATTCCCTTTGCCGTATATTCATTCTCTCCTGTCTGCTCTACAGACTCAACGACGACACCGTAGATATATGATGTGCTTGGTACAGGAGGCCTGCCCTGTGCAATCCAGTCATTTACGTTTATTGAAGGGCTCAGGGACTCATAGGCGTAACGCATTGTCGAGGTTACATAGAGATTGATGACCTCCATGCTCTGCGGAAGATCATCTCCCTTCACCGCTGTATCCAGAGCCTGTGGATCTATATTGCTCTGCGCATCGTACACAGCATAGATTATCCCCTCTGGATCCAGGTCCTTTGTCAAAGGCGGCTCCAATAGGTTGGATATATAGCTTACGAGGAATGCGCCTACGAAAACAGCAATGACGGCGAGCACTGTTATGACAGTACCCTTGACCCGCCAGAAAGCATTGCGTTTTGCTTTCTTCGCAGCGTCTTCAAGATAGCTTTGCACTTCTCTTCCTTCCTCTGCCTTTTCAACGCTTTCCTTCCTTTCGCTTTCGCTCCTGCTGCCAAGAGGCCATTCCAATCCCTCGCTTTTGTCAAGGAACCATGAAAGCGCCTGAGCTCCGTTCCTGTTTCCTGTTATATCCCTCATCTCGCGGGATTTTGCATGGAATATGAACGAAATGAAGCCATCGGTCTTATCCGGAAGCCCTGCATAGCATGAAAGCGGGATTTCCCTGTACCCTGATCCTATTATGATCTCTCTGGAAAAGGGGAGAGTGCCGGATGCTGCATAGTACATAAGCTCAGCCATCTCGCATATGAGGCGGAAGCTCTCCTCTGCCTTTCCCTGTATGAGGAATGTAGATTCCCTGCTCTTTGTCTCCTCGTCAATCATTATGGAAACCACATCTCCAAGATCTGGAGGAAGGAGAAGGATCCTGTCGTTCTCATATATATAGATCCTATAGAGCGGGAATACTCCGTTGTTGAGGTCCAGGAACTCCTGATCTGCCTTGGTCAGCGCAAATGCGATCATCCTGATGAAATCCAGCGCTTCTGCCCTGTGATCTGTCGCTATCGTGTGTATGCTTTCGATATGACATCGGTCGAAATAGACATATCTCCAGTCATCAATCGTGCAGAACCCATCCCAGTACCAGGGCTGTATCTCCTTTCCGTCTGTGATGATACCCTCCATCTTCTCTCCCTGCAGAAGATGCTTCGGAACTCCATATTCCTCCAAGCCAAGCTTTATGGCTGTCTTTGGGTATCCATCTCTCTCTATATCTATGATCTCTCTGTTATCCATACCTACCTCATGATGAAGCATGCGTGGCCGCAGCTCTCATCTTCCTCTCTTTCTCCTGCAAGCTCCCATCTTCCTTTGAGCACAGCCCTGACGCTCTCGATCTCCGCAGTCGCGCATGCCCCTGTCTTTCCCTTCTGCCAAAGGTCCATGAGGTGCTCTTTGCTGAGGATAGCGTCGATTGTAGCAGCCTTTATCCTGCTCATCTCATCTTTCGGAAGCTTTGCCGTCATGTTTGATGATATCAGGAAAAACGTGTTTCCATCATCTACTGATGAAAGAAAATGCTGAAGCTCCTTCATATCTTTGCTTTTCTTCAGATATGTGTAGATGAAATGAAGTTCTGATGAAGGTGTGCTGTATGCTGCAAACGGAAGTATAAGCTCACGTGAGTACTCCTCCTCATCATATGCGCTTCCATCCCTCAGACCGAATGTACCGACATTTACAGATCCAAGCGGTGTCTCCTCGCTTGTCTTCGACTCAAAGAGCCTGAAGGCAGAATCAGATGATAGGGGAGGACGATGGAGCGGAAGGAGTGCGACTATCCTCATCCCGTCTTCAATGCATGAGAAGACAGAGCGGTAGAATGGCGCGCATTTCCTTGCGTCCATGTGCGGGACTATGGCAGCCCTTGCCCTTTCCTTCCTTTCAATCGGGGCAACCAGCGAAAGCAGGCTTTCCTTATCATCAGGATAGAATATCGAGTTGTGGTATATCATGACAGAAGCTCCTTTACCCTTTTCTCATCAAGCACCGCGAAGAGGTTTTTCTCCTGGGTCGGGATCACAAGACCTGTCTTTCCGTCCTTGACGCGCCTGAGATACTTCACCTCTGTATAGTACAGATCTGCCTTCCCGTTCTTCTTCGCCTTTGAATAGTGTATCGCGAGAGATGCCGCATCAAGCAGGACAGGGAGCGGAACAGTCTTGCCTTTTCTTGACTTTATTATGACATATGCTCCGCTTGCATCCCTTGTATGCATCCAGATATCAGAGCCGCGTGTGTCATGCCGCAGGATCTCATCATTCTCGCGGGCATTGCGCCCTATTATGATATCAAAACCGCTGACTGTGAGGCGTACACCGGCCTTGCCATCATCCTGATGCCTTGTATCCCTGGTCTTTGCGGCCTCCTTCTGCATCTTGTCGCTCTCCTTCTCGGAGAGAAGCTCTTCATACTTCTTCTTTACGTGTTCTATCTCAAGCCTTGTGCTCTGTGCATCCTCTGCGGCCATCTCATATGCTCTTCTGTCCTTTCGGTATCGCTCGTAAAATCGTTCGAGATTCTCGCTGGGGGAGAGACGTGGATCTAGGGAGACTGTTATGTTCCTCCCTGTCCTGTAATCCGGGAGCGTTATCGCGTCCATTCCTTTTGCGATCATATGAAGAGATGATGAGAGGATGTCTGCAATAGCCTTCTTTTCCTCATAGTCCTCTGTTGTCTTCATCCTCTCTTCCTGACGCCTGAGCCTGTCGGAAAGGGCTGCAATCTCCTTGTCCCTTTTCTCCTCAAGCTTCCTTACAAGGTCATCTATCCTCTCTTCCCTTGCCTTGAGGGTTCCTTCCCTGTCTATGAAGGAATTGAAGGAATCCCCGCTCCAAGGACGTACTGAAAAGCTCCTGGGGCCTTCTTCGCGTCTTTCCTCGATCATCAGGGTTTTTCCCATCTCCTCTCCACGCTGAGGTCTTCTGTACATAAGCTCAAGGATCCTGAAGTCCTCATCTGTTATGATCACGTTTGCACCTATTCCGGAGAACAGCCGTACGACAATCTTCACACAGCCTTCGCTGTTCTCTGCATCCATGACGAATGCCCTGTCGAATGGAAGCTGCCTGACAGCTGTTATCTTCCTTCCGACAAGATGAGCCCTCATATACTGCGTGAATCGCTGTGCGGTCTTCGCCTTTGCCCTCATCAGATCTGTCCGTACAACGCGGGAGTCTGGTGTGGCTATCTCGAAATACAGAAGCCATGCCTTCTCGCTTTGTGAGTACATGGAGAGCGTGAATGAGTGTATTGAATGTTCTGTGACCTTCTGTATATAGCTTCCTTCAAGCGGAAGCTCTGAGAGTATCAGTTCAAGTTCACGCCAGTTCAGGCTCATAATCCCTCCTTCTCGATTATACGCTTCATGCCGGATGCTAGATAGAACGAACCTGTTATCAGGATCGATGAAGAGGAATGCAGTGCAGCTTCAAGCGCCCTGTCCCTGTCCTTCTCAACTGTTATATCGAGATCAGGGAAGAGATCCTTTCCGATCCTTTCTATCTCATCAGGGTCGCTTTTCCTGTATTCTCCAGTTGTGGATATGATGATCTTGTCGAAAGACGGAAAGAGGATAGAGACTATATGCTCTATGTCCTTTCCCAGTACAGATGAATATATCAGGGTCTTCTTCCCATGTGCGATTGTATTGAAAGCGTCAATCGAGGCTGATGCAGAGTTGACTGTATGCGCTGAGTCAACGACTACGAGAGCCCCGTCTATCGTAAGCTTCTCGAAGCGTCCGGGAAGCGCTGTCCTTTCAAGCTCTTCGATTCCTCTGCCGGTGAGGAATCCAAGCCTTTTCGCGGCAAGCATCGCCAATGCCGCATTCTCCGCCATCGCCTTCGTTGTCATCGCGAGTTTCAGATGAATGCGCTCTCCATCCAGGGTAAATGAGACATTCTCTCCGTTTTCCATGGTTTCGCTCTGGATGTCATTTATTTCATCCTCAATGAATGTGATAGGAGCCGCAATATCCTCAGCTTCCTTTTCAAAGACACTGCGTGCATCGTTGCTTTCCTTTGATACGAAGGTCGGCACTCCCTTTCTCATTATCTTGGCTTTCTCTGTTGCTATCTTCTCGATAGTGTCGCCAAGGATTGCTGTATGTTCCTTCTCTATAGGGGTGAGGATGACAGCTTCTGGCGATAGGGTATTGGTTGCATCGAGTCTTCCTCCAAGCCCTGTTTCAATCACCGCATCTGTGCATCCAGCGTTCCTGAACAGCATATAGGCATATGCTGTATACATTTCAAATGTCGTTGGACGTGACGATCCCAATCCTTCAGGAAGGGCAAAGGCTGCTGTCCTTTCAAGAAGCTCATTCGCTGTTTCCATATACAGGGAATCGCTGAAGAACCGGGATGAGAGTGTGAAGCGTTCACGGACGGTATACATATGCGGGGAGAGATAAAGTCCAGTTTTCCTGCCGCTTCCTGTGAGAAGCGCTGCAAGATAGGCCGCTGTAGATCCTTTTCCCTTAGATCCTGCTATATGATAGCACCTATAGCTTCTCTCTGGATTTCCGAGTGCAGACAGAAGCCTTTCCATCCTCTCGAGCCTGTTTGGACGTACAGCCTCGCTGCCAAGAGATGGGGAGTATGCATCAAATAGCGTCTCAAGTTCCTCTATTGTTTTCACCATGCGCCAAGTCTAACTCATTTGCTGACTTTGGCACATATCTAAAAGTGTTACAAAAATAACATTTAAGTTTGAATGATAACATCTTGCCAAAATAATAACTAATAGCTATTATTCAACCATTGATTGATTGTGGAGGATTCTATGAAATCAAGAAAACTAGTTGCTATTTTGCTTGTACTTATGTGCTCTGCACTTGTATTTGCAGGTGGAAATAAAGAAGCGGGCAATGCTTCAGCATCGGGAAAGCCTGTTCTCAGGGTTGCTATGGAATGCGGTTATGCTCCATATAACTGGACCCAGACGACTGATGCGAACGGTGCTGTGCAGATATCAGGATCGAATGATTATGCCTATGGCTATGATGTCATGATGGCAAAGCTTATCGCGGAGCGTCTTGGCTATGAGCTCCAGATCGTGAAGCTTGACTGGGATTCCCTTGTTCCTGCTGTGCTTTCCGGTACGGTTGATTGCGTCATTGCCGGACAGTCGATTACATCTGACCGTCTGCAGATGGTTGATTTCACAGAGCCTTATTACTATGCATCGATAATCTGCCTTGTAGATAAGGACAGCAAGTACGTGAACGCACAGGGGGTACAGGATCTTGCAGGTGCAACATGCACAAGCCAGATGAATACAGTATGGTATGATGTATGCCTTCCGCAGATTCCTGATGCAAATATCCTTCCTGCTCAGGACAGCGCGCCTGCGATGCTTGTCGCACTCAACAGCGGCAGGGTAGACCTTGTCTGCACGGATATGCCTACGGGACAGGCTGCTCTTGTTGCTTATCCTGATATGCGTCTGCTTGATTTCTCCGGCAGCGATGATGACTTCCAGGTAAGCCAGGAGGAGATCAATATCGGAATTTCAGTAAACAAGAACAATACTGAGCTCAGGGATGCTATCAACAGCGTTCTCGACACTCTTACAGTCGATGACTTCAACGAGATGATGAATCAGGCAATTGCCGCACAGCCTCTTGCTCAGTGATAGTTGGTAAATATGACAATCTCTGAAATGAATTTTTTCCAAAGGATGATCTACATCGTCCAGAATTATGGCGGGTCCCTTCTCTCAGGGGCCGCCACTACGATGGCGATTGCCCTTATCTGCACATTCCTAGGATGTGTGATCGGATTTGCAGTCGGACTTCTGCAGACTGCACAGCCTCATAAGAAGGATGGGGCTATAAAGCGCGGCATACTCCGTGTTGTCAAGCTTGTGCTGACGGCTTACGTTGAGGTGTTCAGGGGAACTCCCATGATGCTTCAGGCTGCTTTCATCTATTACGGCATGGGCTCTGTGTTCGGCATCAATCTCGGGATGTGGAGCGCGGCCATCATCATAGTCTCCATCAATACAGGCGCCTATATGGCAGAGACAGTGCGCGGTGGAATACTTTCAGTCGACCCGGGACAGAGAGAGGGTGCAAGGGCTATCGGGATGACGCATATGCAGACGATGATGTATATCATCCTGCCCCAGGCGCTGAGGAATATAATGCCGCAGATCGGAAACAACCTGATCATCAACATAAAGGATACATGCGTTCTTTCGATCATCGGTACAGTTGAGCTGTTCTTCACGTTCAGAAGCATCTCTGGTGCGCTCTATACGTATTTCGAGGCTGCAAGCGTGACCATGATAATCTACTTCGTGCTTACATTCGTATGCTCCAGGATACTTCGCGCTATTGAGTCGAGGATGGATGGACCCGCGAACTTCGATCTTGCGACAAATGATACGCTTGCATTCACAAGCGGCCTTACGAAGTACAATGACAAGACAGGAGGGCTTCACTGATGGCTGAGATAATCAAGGTCGAGCATCTTGCAAAGACATTCGGAACCAATGAGGTGCTTCGTGATATCGATTTCAGTGTCTCTTCCGGAGATGTGATAAGCATAATCGGAGCATCAGGATCCGGTAAGTCCACGCTTCTACGCTGCATCAACCTCCTTGAGGAGGCAACTGGAGGGAAGATCCTCTTCCACGGAAAGAACGTCCTTGCCGGTGATATGAACGAGGATGAGTACAGGACAAAGGTAGGCATGGTATTCCAGTCCTTCAATCTCTTCAGCAATCTATCCGTTCTCGATAACTGCATGATCGGCCAGGTCAAGGTTCTCAGGAGAGGAAAGGAAGAGGCCAGGGAATACGCAATGGAATATCTTTCCAAGGTCGGCATGGCCCAGTATATAAAGGCAAAGCCGAAGCAGCTGTCCGGCGGGCAGAAGCAGAGGGTTGCCATTGCACGTGCTCTTGCTATGAATCCAGAGGTACTGCTCTTCGATGAGCCCACATCAGCTCTCGATCCTGAGATGGTAGGTGAGGTGCTTGATGTAATGAAGGCACTTGCCGAGAGCGGAATGACAATGCTTGTCGTTACCCATGAGATGGCCTTTGCACGCGACGTGTCCAACAGGGTCATATATATGGCAGATGGCCGCATTGAGGAGGAGGGAAGCCCGAAGGATATCTTCTCGAATCCAAGAAAGGAGAAGACAAAGGACTTCCTCTCACGCTTCCGCTCGGAAAGAGGTGAGTGACTTAAACCACAGCGCGTCTGTGGTTTTTCTTATGGATATAGGACAGCTAAGTGATTATAATCCTCCCCATCGGGCAATGATATGAAAGACAGCGCAGATAGAGTATCAGGAATCCTTGGCGGCAATATCCTGAGAGGTATTGTCCTTTTTGCACTCCCTATAGCTGCGAGCAGCATACTCCAGCAGCTATTCAATTCAGTTGATGTCGCGGTAGTCGGCAACTTCGCAGAGAACGCTGCAGCTGCAACCGCGGCTGTTGGATGCA
>CALXLI010000133.1 GCA_944389155.1 uncultured Spirochaetaceae bacterium
GTTGGTTTCAATGATTTCAACATGAGAAATTACCTTGCAAAGCAGAACCCCAAGAAGTGGTGCTGAAGTGCATATTGGCATCGGTGCTCATTCTGTGAGCACTGGTGCTTTTGCGAGCGAATAATCAAATTACAGATGAAACAGGAGAAGAATACGAATATACATTAAATTCTGAAGATTTAGATAGCTGAGGTTGGTTTCATCTGGCTGTGATGCAAGGGCTTTACGTGGTTTCCACAGAGGGCCCTTGTCATTTTTTCTCTTAGATACAATAGAGGATTTTCCGTTCTCCTTTTAGAGATATTGCTGCACAGCACTTTCCAGGTGGCGTCTGAAGCTTTCACTTTTCCCGCTAAAGCAATGACAGTGCGTCACGTCGTTTGCTTATTGTCCTGCAATTCGTCTGCAAGAAAGCAATCAAAAACAAAATTGTCTATATACAGGTACGGTGGAACCGGATTTACATTGAAAGCTTTATTAAATTTTTGAAAATTTAATCATTAAAAAAAATAAATTGACAATTTAATAATACGGTTTGATACTTAGCAAAAAAGGAGGAAGAAATGAGAAAAAGGTCATTCTCTTTTCGTTTTTTCGTAATGCTATTATGCCTGATGGCTGCTATGTTCTCCCTTACAGCAGGAGGTAGTAAGGATACAGCGGCTCCAGAAGCTAACATGGAAGTCGGTGAGGATGGCATTGCATGGAAGCAATTTGCCGGAACGACCCTTCGTCTTGGCATGAACAAGCATGAATACACAGAAGCAGTGAAGCATGTGATCGCTGAATTCGAAGAGAAAACCGGAATTGATGTGGTCATCGAGGAATATGCACAGGATGAGTTCATGACAAAGCGTCTTGTTGATCTTTCCTCTGGCGCAGGTACTTATGATATCGTGATGATGGATAGTGTTTGTACGCAGGCTGCACAGGCTGGTTGGATTGAGAACCTTGACGAATGGTATACACGTACTGATCTCTATAATGCAGAGGAGTACAACCTTGATGATATAGCTCCATCCTGGAAGCTTTCATTTACTGTCGATGATCATCTGTATGCTATCCCTGTATCTGGTGAGAAGCAGATTCTCTATTATCGCGCAGATCTCTTCGATGAGTATGGAATCAAGGTTCCAGAGACATTCGACGAGGTCTATGAGGCTGCAAAGTTCTTCAAGGAAATCATGCCAGCTGGAATTCTTGTTCGCGGACAGAAGATCCATACTGTATCGAACTGTACTGGTGTTATCTGGTCATATGGTGGAAAGATCGCTGATTCTCTTGATTACAACTATGCTGTATTCAATTCACCGGAAGGCGTTGCCGGCACTGACATGTTCACGACACTTGCAAGAGAGTTCGGACCTACCGGAATCGAGAACTATACATGGTATGAGTGCGTAGCGGATTTCCAGCAGGGCAAGGCTGCGATGTTCCTTGATATGTCCGTATTCATGCCTCAGATGGAAGATCCTGAAGCCTCTGTAGTAGCAGGCAAGGTCGGTTATGCTCCAATGCCGGCAGGTCCTGCAGGATCGAAGCCTACAGGCGGCGCATGGGCTATCTCGATGAGTTCCGCATCCCGCAACAAGGAAGCAGCATGGATGCTCATGGCATGGCTTACTGGACCAGAGACAAGCGCGAAGATGGCAGCTTACAATGCAGTTGCTTCCCGTGTTTCCGTTCTTTCCAGCGATGCTGTGAAGGAGAACTTCCCGGCTGATTGGCTTGCGGCTCTCCAGGCTGCTCTTGCCGTAGAGGTTGAGGAGACAACATTCCCGACAATCTCTCGCAACGAGGAATATCTTGATACCATCGGAACAGCATTCAATTCCCTCATCCAGGAGAAGCAGGATGTGCAGGCTGTGCTTGATGATGCAGCTGCTAAGGTAACTGAGCTTTTCCAGCTTGAGAAGCAGTAATCCGTTATGGAAGCATTGCGCCTGCAAAATGGCGCAATGTATTTCTTTTGAAATCTTTCTAGAGGATCCAAATGAATAACAAGAAGAAATCCGATGCGGTAGGATTGCGGGACAGGCAGATTGCCAGATTCCGCTGGGCTATGCTCGGCCCTGGGATATTTGTCCTGTTCCTTATCAATATCCTGCCGATTGCCGATACCATATATACAAGTCTTTTCGATTATTATCTGCCGATGCCGCAGGATCAGAAGTTCATCGGGATTGGAAACTATTTATCGCTTTTCACCGAACCTAGGTTCCTGCAATCCCTTGGGCGTACTCTGGTTTTCATGCTTATGGTTGTTACGACGGAGACTATTCTTGGCTTCGGAATAGCTTTGATGCTTACATCCAACGCATTCGGCACGAAGCTTTTCAGGGGTGTCCTCATACTTCCTATAATGCTCACTCCGATAGCGGCGGCATTCATGTGGAGGATCATGTACTCTCCGACACTTGGAATCCTCAACTATTTCCTTGAGGTGCTTGGCATAGAGCCTCAGAAGTGGATATATGGCGCGGAGCAGGCACTGCCATCGATAGCTGTAGTGGTGACCTGGTGCAAGACGCCTTTCATGGTCATGGTATTCTACACTGGACTCCTGTCAGTAAGCGATGAGATCATAGAAGCTGCTACGATAGATGGCGCAAACAGCTTTGATATATTGTGGAGGATCAAGCTGCCTCTCATCAAACCTGTCTTCTTCGTCGCAATACTGTTTCAGACGATTGATACTGCAAAGGAATTCGATTATACGCAGATCCTCACAAGAGGTGGCCCTGGCTCTGCATCAGAGACTCTTTCGATATTCACATATCTGAATAGTTTCGGCTTCCTCAAGATGGGATATGGATCAGCCTCGGCGATAATCCTGAGCGTATTCATATTCCTGATCGCAACATTGATCATAAAAGCAGGAGGTATTGATTTTGACAAATAATCTTACGATGAGGCAGAGGAAGCTCGTGAAGAAGATCGTCGCGACAATCCTCATCGCCTGCTTTACCCTCATATATATGTTCCCGATGATCTGGACTCTCATGTTCTCATTCAAGACCAAGGTTGATTCACTGGCGTATCCGCCAAAGATCTTCTCTACGCCTACGCTCCAGAATTACATCGAGGTCTGGACGAACAGCGAGTTCCTGACTTATACCGCCAATTCGCTGATAATTGCTGTATCTGCTTGCGTGATCGGCATGGCACTTGCTGTTCCTGCTGCATATATACTTTCAAGAAGTGCATACAAGCCAAAAGGATCGAAGTACATACTCTTTGGCGTTCTTTCGACCCGTATCGTACCGCAGATCACATTCACGATCCCTTTCTTCATCTTCTTCCGCAAGATACATCTGATAGATACGCATATCTCGATAGTGATCATGCACCTGACTATCATACTTGGCTTCGGAATATGGATGATGAGATCATATTTCCTTGATATTCCATATGACTTGGAACAGTCTGCCCTCATCGATGGCTGCACATACTTCCAGGCATTCTCCAAGATTGTGTTCCCGCTGGCTGGTCCTGGCATTGCGACTACTGCGATATTCTCATTCAACTATAGCTGGAATGAGTTCCTGTACGCGCTGATTCTTACTGGATCGAGGACGAAAACGCTGCCTCTGGGTGTCTATAACTGGGTCAGCTATGAATCAATAGATTATGGCGGGCTTACAGCGACTGCGATCCTTGCGCTTATTCCTATAGTCATATTCTATTGCTTCGTCCAGAAGGGACTGGTCCGCGGTATGACGATGGGTGCTGTCAAAGGTTGATATATAAAAGGAGGATAGAAAATGAAAAATGAACTCGGATTGCTGATCAAGCTTGATAGGCAGGATAATGTTGAGAATCTGCTGAAGAGGGTGGTGGACCTCGGATTTCATTCCTGCCAGAACTCGACAGATGCCCCCTCGCTCTACACGGAGGAGACTGCCGGTCTTATAAAGAAATACTGTGAGAAATTCGGCATAACAGTATCTCTTTGGTGGGCAGGGTGGCCAGGAACCCCTCATTGGGATTTTGTCCATGGTCCGGATACGATTGGCCTTGTTCCCCTTGCTTTCCGGGATGAGCGCTGCCAGATAATGAAGGACGCTGCTGATTTCGCGAAGAAGCTCGGCATTGACCGCATAGCGACGCATCTTGGATTCATTCCTGAGAACATGAATGATCCTCTTTATAAGTCTCTTATCCCCGCATTGCAGGATGTTGCTGATCATCTTGCGAAGAATGGCCAGTATTTCTGCTTTGAGACCGGCCAGGAAACACCTGTTACGCTTATGAGGACAATACAGGATATCGGAAGGGATAAAGTCGGCATAAACCTTGATCCTGCGAATCTTGTGATGTACGGGAAAGGCAATGCAGTTGATTCCCTGAAGGTCCTAGGCAAGTATTTGCTTGGTGTGCATATCAAGGATGGCAGATATCCAACCGATGGCAAGGAGCTTGGCATCGAAGTCCCTATCGGAGAAGGCGATGTAGATATGCCGAGACTGCTGAAGGCTATTGAGGAAACCGGTTATGATGGACCTCTCACGATTGAGCTCGAGCTTGATAGGCGCATTGGCAAGAGTTCTCCTGAAGAGGCTATCCATGCAGCAGTTGAGTATCTGAGGAAATATATAGAATAGGATTATAAATGTCGGAAAGAAGACTTACTTGCTACCTTGTGGGTGGTGGATATATGAGTGCCACCCATATGGCTTGTTATATCCAGAATCCTTCAGTTGAAGTGCTTGGAGTCATAGATCCTAACGAAAACAAGGGCCGTAAGCTTGCTGCTGAGCATGGAGTTGAGTGGTTCAAGGATATAAAAAGCGCATTTTCATATCGTTCTGCAGATTTCTGTGATGTGTGCCTTCCGAGCTTCCTGCATAAGGATGCGACGATTGCAGCCATCGAGCATGGTGCTGATGTAATCTGCGAGAAACCATTCT
>CALXLI010000134.1 GCA_944389155.1 uncultured Spirochaetaceae bacterium
TGCCCAAGACATCCTGATGGAACATTTAAGGGCAAACATTCTCCTGCTTTATGAAGAACTTCACCCTAAAGAATCTGACTATGTAATCCTTTTTGACCTCATATATGGAGCTGATTTCCATATAAATGATTCCACATGAATTACTGATAAAAATCAGGAATCAGACAATCTTCCCAGCCCAGAGCCAGTCTAGGAAAAGATTCCATGGAAGTAATGTGATTCCATCATCTGTTGTCCGGGAGATGCTATCCCTGGAGGCTACGATGTACTTCTTGAATATTCCTTCTTCCTTCAATGCCCTCAGTCCTCTGAGATCCTTCTTTTCATTCACAAGTTTTGTTGTCTTGGTCTCAATGGCAACTTCATCACCAATCACGAAGTCCACTTCAAACGAGGACTTACGAGTACGCCAATACGACAGTTTCTCCTTGCGCTTGTTGTAGTCGATGTATGCTGAAAGCTCTTCAGCAATGTATGTCTCAAACAGCTTGCCGTACTCGGTCTGCGTATCGACAATATCGCCAAGCCCGAGAAGGAAGCGCACCAGACCGACATCGAAGTAATAGAATCGTTCAGTCTCAACAGCTTTTCTTTTCTTCGTCTTCGTATATGGAGGGACGGAAAAACCAATCATGGTGTCATATAGGATGCCGTACCATTCGGTTATGGATCCTCTACTCATCATCACATCGCTTGCGATATTGGAGTAGTTGATCTCCTCAGCGTTGGTGAGGGCTGCAACTTCAAGAAAACGCTCAAATTTTGGCAGTTGCCTTACAAGACCTTCTCCTGCAATCTCTTCCTGAAGGTAGACATTGATATAGTCATCCAGAACATCATCAGGTGTATCGGAAAGGAAGACGGATGGAAGCAGCCCGTATTTCAGGATCCTGTCCAGAGTAGGATTGAGCTCTCTGATTTCCGGCCATACGAATGGATGGAGGTTCATCTTTCCAGCCCTTCCTCCAAGGAGGTTCACTCCCTGTTCCTTGAGCCTTCTTGCACTTGAGCCAGTAAGAAGAAATCTGATGCCAGTCTCCTCAATCAGCAGGTGAACCTCGTCAAGAAGCTCAGGAACTTTCTGGATCTCGTCGATGATTACAAGCCCATCATTGATCCCCCTTGTCTCAATCTCATCACGAAGCACTCCAGGATCTGCTTGGCATCTTCTTCTTATCCTTGCGTTCAGAAGTGACCATGAAAGCTTTACATCATCCTGAATCTGGTTTGCTATCAGAGAGCTCTTTCCTGTCTGCCTTGGGCCGAAAAGAAAAAGTGATTTACTTTTGAGTTTGGACTGAATGTCTATGATTCTTTGTATATACTTCTCCATGTGTCACCTCCACTGCCATTATATTGCTATTTTCGCTATTTGTACTAGCGATTTTTCCGAAAATCCGTCAGTAGAATTTGCGGTACAGCTTAGCAAACAGTGCCATGCCTATGGTTTTCCTCGGACTCTCGCTATTGCAATATCATATTACGTAATTCATCAGGTTTAAGAAGTTCATATGGAACTCTTATGATATAGTCCACATTGTCAAATCAGAATTTTCTCCACAAAAGGCAAGACGCCAATTTCTGCACTAGCACGGGTACAGACTCCAGAACAGGACTATCGAGAAATTATAAGCCAGAGACAGCCCTCTTTTATATAATCTTGGAATCGAATCGATTAGAAGAGAAAATGAAGCCTCAGGAGATTCCAGCTGCCTTCCTCTCTGCCTGCGCTTTGCTCTTTTCAGGTAGGCAATGTATACTTTCAGGAGGAGTGGTTATGGACAGAGGATTGAAATTTCCTATCGGTGAAACGGATTTCAAGGAAATAAGGAAAGGCGGCTATTATTACGTTGATAAGACAAAAGCCATAAGCACTCTTATCCGAGATGGTGCGAAATCAATCCTCTTCACTCGCCCGCGCCGCTTTGGGAAGACCACTTTCCAGTCCATGCTCAGCGCATTCTTCGATATAAGGGAGGACAGCAGGGATATCTTCAAAGGTCTGGCCATCATGGCTGACATGGAGGCTGTGGATAACTGGATGAACAAGCGCCCTGTAATCTATCTTACCTTCAAGGATGTCGATGGCCTGGATTTCGATGCCTCCATTGATAAGCTCAGAGGAAAGCTCCTTGCGCTTTATAAGGGATATGCATCCATTGATATCCCCGATGATAAGAATGGCCAGATTTTTCGCAGCATCTGCGATGGTAAATGCACTCTAAGCGAGATAAGGCAGTCTCTGGAAGTCCTTGCCAGCATATTGTATTCCTATTTCGGGGAAAGGGTCATCATCATCCTCGATGAATATGATGTTCCCCTCGATAAGGCTGAAAAGAACGGTTATTTCCACGAGATGCTGGATGTGATGCGGAGCATGCTTCTATCTGTGCTCAAGGACTGCCCGTATACAGAGAAGGGAATCCTCACGGGATGTCTCAGGATCTCCAAGGAAAGCCTGTTCACAGGGCTCAACAATCTCTCCGTGCATTCTGTGACAGGAAGCGAATACACGGATGCATTCGGCTTCACAGAGAACGAGGTTGGAAGGCTCCTAAAGGATTCCGGCTTGGAAGATAAGGCAGATATTGTCAGAACATGGTATGACGGATACTGCATCGGGGATGAGCACATATACACGCCATGGGATGTCATTTCATATGTCAGGAAGCTCATGAGCGACAGGGAAGCCGAACCAGAGAACTACTGGGCGAATTCAAGCGACAATGGTGCGATAAGGCGCCTGATAGATATGACTGACGCAGAGGTCAGCGATGAATATTCCATGCTGATAGACGGAGGCACCATACGTAAAAGGATCGTGGAAACACTGACCTACAGCAGCCTTTATTCCTCTGCGGAGAATATCTGGAGCCTTCTGCTGATGACGGGCTATCTTACGCTGGCTGGGAAATACTACCCGAATGGGGAAACGGAGCTGAGGCTGCCGAACAATGAGATCAGGACACTCTTCATGACCTCCGTTGATGAATGGTTCTCTGATACGGTAAAGGAAAGCGATAGGAAGACCCTGTTCAGGTCCATATGGGCAGGAGATGCGGAATCCCTTTCCAGGGAGATTTCCTCATATCTCAGGCAGACGATAAGCACATATGATTTCCAGGAGAACTTCTACCATGCGTTCCTTGCTGGCCTCCTTTCAGGAGCCGGATACATCGTCAGATCCAACAGGGAATCAGGGGAAGGAAGGCCTGATATAATCCTTCTGGACAGGAAAGCAGGTACTGCTGCTGTCTTCGAACTCAAGCGCTCAGAGACCTTTGAAGGTATGAAGGCTGCCGCAGAGGACGCCATTACCCAACTCAGGGACAGAGAATACGGCAATGATCTCATCGATTACGATAAGATCATCGGCTTTGGCATCTCATTCTATCGTAAGCGTGCGCTAGTGAAGGTTGCAGACAGATAATACTTCAGTGCAGTCATATACAGCCAGCCTGGTACTACCGAGCTGTTTTACTTGAGATCTCGGATGATACATATCCATGTTTTTCATCGCTCTATTGCCAGAAAATAAAGCTCATAAAAATAACTCACTCTAAATCGGTCTCTGGCTCAGTGTAATTCGGTCTGGTGGCTCTCAAGCGTCGTCGTACTCACAGATAAATGAGCAGATAAATGAGCAGATAAATGAGCAGATAAATGAGCAGATAAATGAGCAGATAAATGAGCAGATAAATGAGCAGATAAATGAACAGGTAAATGAGCAGGTAAAATTAGGGAGAATGAATTAATCGCTTTATTAAGGAAAAAGCCATCAGCTGCTCCTGATTCACTCGTCAAGATATGAATTCAGGAAATATGCAGCAAGACTCTCCGGCTTTATATTCTCCCTTGCATCATCCTTTGAGAACCAGCAGTATGAATCGACCTCATTGTTCACAGAGAGTTCGCTGTCATCCTCCACGAATGCAGTGAAATTGCACATAAGGGTGTTCGAAGGCTCGAAGAATCTGGTCCTGTTGAACTTGATTGAAGACACGGTCATTCCCGTTTCCTCTTTGATCT
>CALXLI010000135.1 GCA_944389155.1 uncultured Spirochaetaceae bacterium
CATTCCTCTTTGGATTTTCCAATCCGGAATATCCGTGAAGAAGCTCCGATGCGACAATAGCCACTGCTTCTTCCTTCTCAAGCGCATCTCTTTCCTCTTCGATTGCCGTAATCAATGAGAGCATTCCTTGCTGCAGCGTGCCGTTCTTGACAACTGTTCTGGAAAAGCGGGGTGAGCCGATACCTGAGATCCTCTTCATTGTTTCGGCTTTGATGTTCACTGATATATATTCAAGTATATATTCAAGCGCAGAGCTTCCCAGGCTGCTGCATCCGTGAACATCCCCTGGATTGAATATGAGCATATCACCTTCTTCTGCGGTATACCCATTGCCATGGCAGATAAGCTTCCGCTTTCCGTTCTGTATCAGTCCTATTACGTAGTATCTGTGGAAATGCGGAGGGAAGGGTCGCATGAAACCTGAGAAGCGGAATGCCTCGATTCCCGTATCTCTGTCATAGATAGCTGTCCGTGTCTCTTTTCCCATAGCGTACAATGATAATCATATGGATTTCCCGAGTCTTGTAGAATATCGTCAAACGATGCTACAGTTGCCACGCTATGCGAGAGGGTAGGAGTATAGGAAGTCTTACGGAAGGAAGTGTTGCGAAAGCTCTTTTCGCATTCACTGTCCCTTTGGTCCTGAGCGGTCTGATGCAGCAGCTCTTCAGCTGGGTTGATGCGTTCATCGTAGGCAATGTCAATGGCGAGACAGCACTTGGGGGAATAGGTGCGACAACTTCAATCTATAATTTCTTCGTGACTGTCATAACAGGTTTCACCGCAGGGCTTTCCGTGCTGACAGCCCAGCAATATGGCAGGGGAGAGAGCAAGAGCATAAGATCGACACTTTCTTCATACACGATGCTTCTTGGCCTTGTCTTTACGCTCATTGCTGCCGCTGGTATCATATTTGCAGAGGAAATCCTCTCTTTCATGGATACTCCATCCTCTATATTCCAAAGTGCATATGAGTACTTGTCTGTGCTTTTGGCGGGCATCCCATTCCTTGCTGTCTACAATACGTACTCAGCAATCTTGAGAGGTATAGGAAACAGCAGGGCGCCATTTCTAGCGATAATAGTTTCCTCCCTTGCCAATGTGTTTCTTGATCTGCTTTTTGTTGTCTCTTTGGGATATGGCGCTGCAGGAGCTGCGGCTGCTACTGTAATTGCGCAGGCTGCAATGACTGTCTTCATCGTGATATATGCTGTGAGGAAGTATCCTGAGCTGAGATTCTCCCTGAGAAAGGATATAAGTGCCAAGGCTATAAAGGAAGGAGCGCTCTTTGGCTTTCCTCCGGCTATTCAGTCAGGGGCGGTATCAATCGGTTCCCTTATACTTCAGCAGTTCATGAATGGCTTTGGCGCCCAGACAGTCTCCGCGATAACGACAGCTTACCGTATAGATACCGTGATCCTGCTTCCGATCACGAACCTTGGATCTGGGATTGCAACCGTTGTGGCTCAGAATATCGGGGCAGGGAAGGGCGATAGGGCTAAGCGGGCTATAAAGGCTGGCTCTGTCATAATGGCAATCACATCCCTCATCCTGACTCTCGTTGTCTTCCTTTTCGGAGGTTCCCTTATAGCCATGTTCGGTCTTTCCGCGGAAACTACGGAGATCGGAAGCACATTCTTCCATGCAATCGCCGCATTCTATATAGTCTTTGGCCTTTCAATGGCTATAAGAGGGTTCATAGAAGGCCTTGGTGATATGCTCTTTTCCGGCATAATAGGAATACTTACACTGGTTGTAAGGATAATATGCTCATATGCGCTTGAAGATGTGTTCGGAACGCTTGTAATAGCATATGCGGAGGCTATTGCCTGGATATTCCAGCTGCTTCTTTACCTTGTCCGTTGCAGAATGAAGATGCGGAAACTCAGCGTGGCGTAAAATTGTTGCATTCACATATCCTGAAAGCAATTGACAGATGAAAACCTGTTATATACCCTGCAAGCAAGGAGAAGATGATGCGTAGGTTTGCTGTAATTGCGATTGTATTTGCTGCGGTTCTGTTGCCTGTCTGTGCAGGAAATGCAACAGCTGGGAATCCGGAAAAGATCGAGGTGCTTATCCTTCCTAAGTTCGAGAACGGGGAGATGAGCGGGGATTTCCCAGGAGAAGCCCAGTACTACTATGAGAACTATCTGCAGGGTGGTGATGAGTATGATATCCAGGGAGGATACCCAGGCCATAAGCTTTATGTCAAAGATGGTGTTGCTCTCTATGTGACAGGAATGGGCAAGGTCAATTCCTCCATGAGCACAACAGCTGTGCTTCTCGACCCACGCTTTGATTTCAGCGATGCGTATATAATAAGCACCGGTTGCGGTGGAACGGCCAGGGAGTACTCTGTAATGGGAGATGTGTTTGTGATGTCTGCCTGCATAGATTACGATCTTGGCCATCATGCAGATCCAAGGGAAATGACGATCCCCTTAGAGACTACATGGTTCCATGATGCATCCTACGATGATGCTTCCTATAAGCTTCTTGATCAGGATCTTGTCAGTGCTGTATATGAACTTGTCAAGGATACTGATATTGAGACTACAGAGAGAACAAGG
>CALXLI010000136.1 GCA_944389155.1 uncultured Spirochaetaceae bacterium
AGAACGCTGGAATGAGTGCCCAGAACCCACCTGCAATGGCTCCTGAGATGAACATGATGACGAGAAGCGGAACATGCGGGATCCTATCTGACCAATAAAGCGCGAAATATGTTGCGAAGACCGCACCCATGGTTATCTGCCCCTCTGCACCTATGTTCCAGAATCTCATCTTGAAGCACGGCGCTATTGCCAGAGCGCAGCAGAGAAGAGGAACAGCGATCTTCACAGTCTGCCTGATGTATATAGGGCGCGAAAGCGAACCCTGGATAATGACACCATATGCAGCGAAAGGATTGTTTCCCGTAAGAAGAATCGGGATGAAACCCAGGATAAGGGCGATTATGATAGAACCGACACGTATGCACCAGATCTTCTTCCGGCTCATATCAGTGCGTTTTGCCAGCCTGATAAAAGGAGTCTTGGTCTCTGCACTCATCCTATGCCTCCTTTGATTTATACTCAGTCATCAGCAAGCCTATCTCCTCCTTGGTTGCGCTTCTGGCATCGACTATGCCCGCAACCTGTCCGCCGCAGAGGACCAGTATCCTGTCAGCAAGCTCCAGAAGGACGTCAAGATCCTCTCCGACATACAGCACCGCGACGCCCTTCATCTTCTCCTCGGTGAGGAGATTGTAGATCGTATATGATGTGTTTATATCAAGGCCACGGACAGCATATGCAGTCATCAGGACAGATGGCTCAAGGGAGATTTCCCTTCCGACAAGGACCTTCTGCACATTTCCTCCAGAGAGCCTTCGCACAGGATAATCAATGCCAGGAGTCACAACCTCAAGCTCTTCAAGGACCTTATTTGCAAGCGATTCAGGCTCTTTCCTCCTTACAAGCGCCCCCTTGCCGTTCTTCCAAGAGCGCAGCATCATGTTCCCTGTCATTCCCATGGAGCCGACAAGGCCCATTCCAAGCCTGTCTTCAGGGACGAATGCCATTCCTACCCCGCTTTCCCGTATCTTCTTCGGACTCTTGCCGATGAGCTCCACCTCCGCTTTCCCTTCATTGATTATGCGGACGCTGCCTTCCTTTACAGGATACAGGCCGGTTATGGCTTCAAGAAGCTCCTTCTGCCCCGATCCTGATATACCGGCAACGCCAAGGATCTCGCCTGTATAGGCTGTGAAGGTCACATCATCAAGCTTCTTGACGCCCTCATCATCGACGCATGTAAGGTGCTCTACTATAAGCTTCTTCTCAGGCTTGTCATACCTAGGCCTGTCGATGTTCAGCGTAACCGAGTGGCCGACCATCATATTGGTCAGGGACTGGGGATCTGTCTCGGATGTATTGACAGTGCCTATGTACTTTCCCTTTCTGAGGACAGCAACCTTGTCTGAAACATCCATTACCTCATGCAGCTTATGGGTGATTATGACAATGGCCTTCCCGTCTGCCTTCATATTCCGCAGGACACTGAAGAGCTTCTGTGTCTCCTGCGGGGTAAGGACGGCTGTGGGCTCATCAAGGATCAGTATATCTGCACCGCGGTAAAGCACCTTCACGATCTCGACTGTCTGCTTCTGCGAAACGGACATATCATAGACCTTCATCTCAGGATCGATCTCAAAGCCATAGCGGCTGCAGATCTCAGCAACCTTTGCGTTTGCCGCAGAAAGGTCAAGCTTTCCATCATTCAGGCCAAGGATGACATTCTGGGCTGCGGTGAATACCTCTATCAGCTTATAGTGCTGATGGATCATCCCTATGCCATACTCATAAGCCTCACGGGGTGAGTGGATGTATATAAGATTGCCATCTTCGTATATCTCCCCCTCATCTGGCTGGTATATCCCAGAGAGCATGTTCATCAGCGTTGTCTTGCCGCTTCCATTCTCTCCAAGCAGGGCTAGGATCTCACCTCTTCTGATCTCAAGATCGATTGAGTCATTGGCTACAACCTGACCGAATCTCTTTGTGATACCTCTCATCTTTATAGCGCAGTTTTTGTCCAAGGCCTCACCTCTCGATGATTAAATATTAACATAAAATGAGATTATCAAAAGAAAAATGAAGGGAATATCCAATAAAAATGTCTGATTTTCATTAAAATGTCGGAAAAGCTCCCCTTTCGGGAAGCTCTTCCAAGAGGTATCATCGATTGTACGGCTTCTCGTAACGACCTATCGCAACGTTCTCGCCATCGATTGTGAGAGAGTAATCCGGGAATGAGAAATAACGGTCATCCATCGCACTCATCTCACCGCTGAACGAGATTTCATGCGCAGTTCCATTCAATGAATACTTCCCGCTTATGGAACCGGAGAACCTGAATGTATCCTCATCCCATATCTCGCTCTCCTCCATCTCTGCCTTTACGGAAATATCTGAAAGCTCTATCTCAAGCCCATCATCGCTTTCCCTGAATCCCCTGATGGTTATATCAACATCCGATCTGATATCATCATCACCGCGCTTTGCAAAGCTGTAGCTTCCGCTTACAGTGCCGCTTCGTGTGATAGGGATCTCGAAATGCGTTATATCTACAGCTGTCACTTCCGTCTCATAGTCGTCATCATCCCTTTCGCGCTCTACAGTGAAAGTTCCCTGTATGGAATTGCCGAATATATCAGGGATAGGATGCGTCCCAGGACTATATCCATCATCGTCCAATATATCATCGAGGATGTCCTCAATCTCATCAAACGCCTCATCGAATCCAATGAGAAGTCCGCCGAAAGCAATTCTCTGCTCCCTGTTCATCGGCTGAGGGACATTGCCAGAACTCACAGGATCATCGCCATAGGTTATGTCCTGGGTACCGCTCTCTGTCTTAAGCACAAGGACAGGGCCGGCAGAGCCATCTGCATTGATGAGCGTCAGCTCCGCTCCAACGATATTCCCGCTCTCATCCTTTGTGATCGTCCCCGATATCTTCGTTCCATCATCTGCAACGAACTGCGTTACCGTGATGGTATTTCCCGATGCAGAGACAGTGCTATCCACACCAACAGATTCGACAGCTTGGGACATAGCACGCATCACAGACGCTGCAGAGCCATCACCACCCCCACTAGAGGCAGAAGGATTGCAGCCTGTCATAACCAGAGCCGCCACGAGCAGGGCGACTGCAAAAGCTGTAGTTCTTCGCTTCATAGTACAAACTCCTTTTTATGTTTTGGAGATTATTGCAAACGAAAATTAAAACAAGATTAAAGTCAGTTCAATGAACTGATACAGACACAAAAAAACTCCTTACACTGTAAGGAGCCTTTGAAGTGGAGGATACAAGGATTGAACTTGTGACATCTTGCTTGTAAGGCAAGCGCTCTCCCGCTGAGCTAATCCTCCAACTGGGATTTTCAATCACCTCGAAAGAGAGTAAAGGAAATGGGATGTTTTGTAAATAGGCTTTCAGCAATTTTCCTTGATTTTCTTCAATTCCAGCAAAGAAAGGCAAAAAGCCGTGAAAAGCGGTATGAGGACAAAAGCAATTCCTCTAAGGTCAAGCATCCTGACTGCAAAATATTCATAGCAAGCTCCGGCATGGAATGAAAGGAGCGTCACGCCATACGCATGCATCCTTGAAACCTTGTTCGTTTCCTTCCCTTCTGCCTTCCTTACTGCGCCGATGAGGAACTGCTTGAGGTTGTTGGTGGAGAAGATCGATGCCGAGACATAGCCATATGGCCCTTTTATAAGACACCACTGCATAGCGGATGCAAGGAATATAGGATATAGAGCTATCATGTTCTCCACATCAGCCGGAATGAAGAAAAGGACGATTACGGCAATGGCATCCACCGAAAATGATATGATGCTGCGCATCTTCTCCTTCCTCTCGATTATGAGCTCTGAAGAGACAATTCCGGCAGAATACAGGATAAGAGCTCCAAGCCGGACGATGAAATCATGCATATTGCGGCCAAGGAGATCTGCGACCAAGCTCAGCAGATTCATGGTCTCGGCAGAACCGAACGAAAAACGCATCGTGATTGCATATATGCCAAGGCAGCCGCCGATGAAGGCGGCATTGTAATGGATAGCTGCAGCAAGGCGTTCCTTATTCACTGCGCCTTCCCGTATTTCCTGTTGACTACATATATTCCAGCAGAGACAAGGACAAGAGCCGCCAGCTTGTTCCACTGCAGTGCCTGATCGACCTCTCCCAGGAAGATGGCGGAAAGAAGCACGCCGAAAAGCGGTGTCATGAAGTTGAATATGGAGACACGGCTTACAGGGTTGTTCTTCATCAGTATTCCCCATACTGAATATGCAACAGCTGATATGAATGACATATACAGAAGCAGGATATATGCAGAAGGCTGAGGCACAAGCGCGATGCGTCCACCGAGCGCAAGGCCTACGACGATCATCACGAAGCCTCCTACTATGAACTGGTAGCCGCTGAGCATCACGACCGAAAAGCGTGCAGAATACTTCTTCGCAAGTATTCCGGAAAGCGCAAGGCTGAGCGTTGAAAGAAGCACAAGGCCTTCTCCCCAGAATGAGAAATGGAATGATGTGCCCCCATCGAATGTCACATTCATTATTATGAGGCCGGAGAATCCCATTATGCATCCGATGATCTTCGCTGCCGTAAGCTTCTCATAGCGGAAAAGAAGGGATGCCATCAGTATTGAGAAGAAGCCGCTTGCTCCGGAAAGTATGGTTCCGGTTACGCCGCTTGTATGGGCAAGCCCAACATAAAAGCAGAAATACTGAACTATAGTCTGCGCAAGCGATAGCTTCAGGATCGAAGGCCATGATCCCTTCTCCGGCTTTATGAGCTTGCCTGCCATGATCGACTGCACGATGATGACAAGGATTCCAGCGAAGAAGAATCTTATCCCGGCAAAGAGTATTATCGAAACAGTATCCGAGCTTGCGATCCCGAATGTCTCATACCCTATCTTGATCGCAGGGGTTGCACTGCCCCACAGAAAGCAGCAGAGCATAGCCAGCAGGAACACCACCCATAGTCTGCTGAGCTTGTTGTCATTTTCCATGATTACCTCCAAAGTGACCTCAATGAAGCTAATACAAAGATTGAAAAGGTTCAACCAGTCTCTGCACTCTTCCCTTTCCTGATTGCGGGTATCCTATACATGGGAATCCAGCATATTGCAGCGATGACAGGGAATGCGAGTATATACCAGCGCCCTATATAGCTCTCCAATAGCGATAAGGGATTGCCATCGTCCCCTCCGCTGAGGAAGAAGAAATTGGTCCCCAGGAAATGATTGGCAAGAGAAGCGATGCCAGAGAGCGCCAGGAATATGGCAGATACAGGCAGAAGGCGTCTTGCACAGGGCCGGAATCCTCCATACAGAAGGATAGCGGGGTATATCACGATAAGGCCATGGATCGAGAAGCTGTGTATGGATTCATAGTTCCAGAATGGCAGAGAGGATGTCCAGTTCGGGAACACAAGAGCCATGATCGCTGTCGGGAGCGACACAGCGTAGAGGAATTCAGCGGCAACAGCGCTTCCGGTTATCGCATGGATGATGATCACGAATATCGATATCGAGCAGATATGCAGGGGAAGGAACGCCCAGTTCCACTGCCCTGTCAGTATCGGGACGATATCCTTATAAAGCTCATCCAGAAGAGCCAGCAAAGCAAGGATATGAAGCACCCTCTTCCTGTGTTTTCCGTCTCCATTGCGATAGCTTCTGCCAAGAAGGACTATCGTCAGGACAACAGCAGCAAGCCAGAAGAAATGCCCTGGAGAGTACGCCCCCATACCGTGTCCTGGCCCTATTGTGAACTTCGTAAGCCAGAATGTGCCCATCAAGCCCTCTTCCCAGCTTCCGCTATTATAAGGGAGGCAATCTCCTCAGGTGTCCTGTCATCTGTATCTATTATCAGATCAGCGACCATCTCAGGCTTGGTGTTGTCTATTCCGTATATATCCATATAGCGCCTGGTATTTGCCTTGTCACGCTCAACGGTCTCCCTGTAGCGCTCCTCATAGCTTCCCCCTTCGCGTCTGAATATACGGGAAGCACGGGTCTCTGGCGTTGCCCTGAGATAAACCTTGAGATCAGCCTTATCGAGCATCCATATAGCAAG
The DNA here is from genome assembly GCA_944389155.1 of uncultured Spirochaetaceae bacterium. Lineage (GTDB taxonomy): Bacteria > Spirochaetota > Spirochaetia > Sphaerochaetales > Sphaerochaetaceae > Ornithospirochaeta. Next base: position 6,028 of record CALXLI010000136.1, read on the forward strand.
CCTTGAGCCAAGCACGCAGTCCTTGTTCCCCATAGCCATCTCAGTCTGCCTTCTGTCCAGCTCCTTATCGATCGAATGATCTGTCTCAGCCATCCTGCTAAGCGTCCAGAAATCAATGCCCTTCTCAGCTGCAAGCTGACGGAACGTGAAGTTTATCATAGGATATCCCAGACGCTCTGATACGAGTTTCGTGACTGTTGTATTTCCGCATCCGCTTTCCGATGAAATCGCGATTCTCATTCTATATTCCTCAACTGCTCCCTTATATCCTCTATATTATCCTTCATGGAGACAACCGCAAGGTTGATCTCGACAAGCTGGCTCTTTGATGCAATGGTATTGCATTCCCTCTGCATCTCCTGGCAAAGGAAATCAAGCTTCTTCCCAACGGGTTCAGAGGATGCTATGAGACGCATATACTCAGCAATATGCACATGAAGCCTCGATACCTCCTCATTTATCGAGTATTTGACCAGTATGGCCCCAAGCTCATGCATGAAATCAGGTGTGTTGCCCTTCTCTCCGGCAAGTGATTCATACTTCTCCGTAAGGAGCTTCCTGTAATGTTCCTCAAGCTCATCCGCCCTCTTCTCTATAGAGCCAAGGGATGCGCTGAAAGCAGAGCCCAGGCGTTCAAGATCCGCCCTAGTGCCCTCTCCCTCCCTTTCCTTCTCATGAAGGAATCCAGAAAGAGCCTCATCCAATGCCTTCTTGAAAGGCTCTAGGTATATATCACCGGATACGGAATTATCAACAGAGAGGATATCTGAAAGGGAAAGGTAGTCAGAGAACTGTGCCTTAGCCCCTGTCTTCTCCTCTATGACGGAGAATGCCTTCCTATATTCATCCAAAAGGCCTTCGTCAACATTTATCCTGACAGATGAGCGAAGGATGCTGAGCTTAGCATTGACCTCTATGTGGCCACGCGATGCAATGCTCTTCACTGCGCTGTCAACGATGCCCTCGAAAGGAGAGAGCGGAGATGAAAGGTTCTTGATTATATCGAGATAACGGTTGTTATAGCTTTTTACGATGACCTCTATAGAGAAATCATCGGTCCGGACAGATGAATGTCCATATCCAGTCATGCTTTTCATGGTATCAGTATATGAAAATGAGTGCTTAACGCGCAAGGATTGACGAAATCGTAATCACATCCTTTCCGTCTGCAGCCACGGCAGCAATAAGCTCCTCCGCCTTTTTCCTGTCGTTTGTGATGAACGCAGATGCAAGCTTCCTTGGAACCGGGGAGAATATCACATTGTCAATGATCGACATGAACGCCTTGTATTTCTTCACTGACTCATCCCCAATCACTACAAGGTACTCCACAGAAGAGAGCGCAGAAGCCCACGAACGAGGAGATGAGAGCGCTTGCTGCGATGGGATGAACACAAGAGCTGATGGCTTCTCCTCCCTTATTATCCTAGATGCTTCCTTTGCATCTGCTGCTGTGAATAAAGGGCCTATAGGGACAAAAAGAGAGGATGCCTCTACAGCAATCCTCACTCTTTCATCTTCCGTCTTTCTTGATCTGAAGATCATCTTACTTGGAAAGCTTTGCGTTGCATTCCTTGCAGATCTTGACCTTGTTTCCATCAATTTCCTTCTCATAAAGACACTTGATGGAAGTTCTCTTGCAGACAGGGCATGTTGCACGCCCGTTGTTGAACTGATCGCGGATACCTGTTCCTCTATGTGCTTTGGACATTTTCCTCTCCTTATCAAACTACCACGCTACTGTACCCTAAAAACAAACAGGGCGTCAATCGCCGGACTGACGCCTATCGATCAATTGCCTTCAGGTGACTGTGAAGATGGATTCTCGTCAACCTTTGCATCTATGGCTTCCGCTTTCGCTTTCTCAGCCTCAGCTCTGTTGGCTTTCTCCTCCCGTGCTTTCACCTCCTTATCTTCCTTATCATGCCTGATATTGAGGATGAAGGAAATGACAAGAGCGACAAGACCGCCATTGAAGAGCATATGGCCGAATGTAAGAGCACCCTGACCTGCACCTGCAACAGCTGATGTGACGTACCTCACCTGGTATGCGACAAAACCATGATTGTATGCATGGTAGTAGCTATGTGGCGATGTAAGATATACACCGTATATCGAAAGGCCAATGCCTAAGACTATAAGGACAATGGCTACAATAAGCGTAACTAAAGCACTTTTCCTCATATTTCTTCCTCCACAGCTAGAAATAACACCAAGTGCGGATAATGTCACTGATGTTCACGGAAACAATACATTCTCTCTACAAAGGCTTCACTGCCCTCTTCTGTGCATGGATTGATACGACCTTTCCAAGGTCAGGGTTATCATCGCTCTCTATAGCCCTTACATCGAAGCCGATGATCGAAAGAGCCATGACAACATCCTCCGGTGTATAACGCTTCATATATATCTTCTCATCCATCGAATACCATGAATCAACAAGCTTCTTCGGATATGGAGAGATGGTCGATGAGGATGGAAAGGACAGGAACAGGAAGCCTCCATCAGCAAGGGAGTCATGAAGGGAGAAAAGATAAGGCGTAAGCTCACGTGTATCGAGCGTGTTTATAGCAAGCACCGATACTGCGATATCAAAGGAAGAGCCAGAGAACTTATCAAAAGGAGTATCAACGCATACAACGCTTCCATCCTCTTCCTTCACAGCCTCAATGACATCGCTTCTGTCTGTAACAGCAACGATCTGGGCATCTTCATACAGCGCTCTCATCGTTGTTGACAGGAATGCAGAGAAAGGCCCTGAAAGTAGTATGCGCTCCGTCTTCTCAATCATGCATGGCAGCTCTCCGATATATCTGAAGAGCTCTGCATTATCATAGATCCAATATCCTATAGGATGTTTCATATCAGAAAAGTATGGCACTGCATAAAGAGAGTGTCCATCCCAAAAGGAGCTGCCATGTCAAGCAGCTCCATGTACATGTGATTGCAATCAGCTATTCAAGTTCGATAAAGGAAGATAGACATCCATCATCTTCCTTTTCTTCACTTAATGAAAAGTTCACATATCAAGATCGGCAGAGTCTAATTCATATGATTGAGGACCTTCTACATCAGTTATTGTAACATTACCTGTTTCAGCATCAGAAACACTTCCTTCTATATCAAATACAAAATCATCTATAGAAATACGGCCTGATACTGAATATGAATCTGACGGAATAGTTTCGCCCAATATCGTATAAGTTCCCCAATAGCAGATATCACTATCAACTCCAATCATTTTAACATCTTCTAATGGATAAGGATTATCGGGCACAAGTGTTCCTGCACTATAATCTTCTAAATAGTTAAGATAGAAGCTCTCGTGCAACATACCAAGCAGATTTACTACAACCCCCTCTTCACTCAAAGATGGATATTCTGCCAGCTTTGATGAAACATAATCATCAAATGTTCCTTTCAGATCAGGCTCCTCCCTAGGTTTTGTATTAAGGAACCAGCCCGCAACATGCATGCTATCATCATTTACCTTCAGTTCATCTCTTGTATTTGAAACATTGCCAGCAACACTTACATAATTTTCCTGTATGCCACTCCCATATACAAAAATATCATATGCTCCATCGATCTCACTCTTCTTCATATCAATCATGGTATCTGCAAGTGTACATGTGACATCGGTTTTTTTAGTAGTGACCTTGTTTCCTACAAGCAATGCTGCAAAAGGAGCATCTGTTCCAGAAGTCCAATCTTCATCAATATAGTATTTATCTCCGCTGTAATTGCCTATAGAGATGATAGATCCACCTGTAATGGTTGCAGTACCACCCTGCAGCGACAATCCCTGTCTGTCTCCTGTTATCGTACTGTCGGTTATTGTCAGTGTTCCAGGTATGTTCATCCAGACTGCACAGGAACTGCCAGTTCCATCTGCTGCGGTTGCTGTAACGGTTGATTTCTCCTCTATTGTTATGGTGACATTCTCTGTAAGAAATGCTGTGTCTGTTCCTACAGTTGCATCTGTTGCGATTGCATACTCAGCATTTGCAATGATTTCAGAGCTGTTCTTAATAGTGAGAGTTGCACCAGTTGCACTTATTGTGGATGTTCCAAGAGAGAATCCTGTTGCTTGAGAGCTGTACTTGACCCCATCAAGCTCAACGATTGAGACAGCGCTGAGGACTATTCCTTTTGCTACGTCAGGACTACCGTCAGAGATCTTGACAGAGATAGATTCTGGAATAACCGTTGCTTCTGT
>CALXLI010000137.1 GCA_944389155.1 uncultured Spirochaetaceae bacterium
CTAGCTCTGGAGTTGTCCATGGCCATGCCGTATTTTACGCCGCCTTTCTCCTGAAGGACCTGTGCGTTCTCTCTGTATTCCTCAAGAGTCCATGGATCATCTACCGTAGGAGGTGTGATGCCTGCTCTCTCGAATGCATCCTTGTTGTAGAATACATTTGTGATCGTGAACTGATAAGGAAGGCAGTAGTTCTTGTTTGTTGTATAGTCCTGTCCGATGATCATGACAGCCTGCTCTTCAAAATCATCAATATTCACATATTCAGTGAGATCAAGGAACTCCTCAGGATAGAGCCTTGTCAGTCTTGTTGTCGCGATTAGGTCAGGAAGGTCATGGTTCCTTGCCATGAGAGGGAACTTCGTGAGCTGGTCATCGTATGGAATTACCATGATATCCAGGGTCTTCCCTGTCTCTTCTGCCCATTTGTTGAGTGTTGCTGTGAATGCATCCCCTGTTGCCGGCTCCTCGCTGAGAAGCACTCTGAGCGTGTCAGGGTTAGCTGCTTCCTTGTTTCCTCCAGCTGTGAGTGGAAGGATGACAAGGAGTGCGAGTGCGAGAATGATTAATACCTTTTTCATCTTTACCTCCAGTTTTCAGTTTAATTTAAGTACTATATGTTTCTATGCATTTTTTGCGCTTTTCTGATTGAAGAAAGCGCAAATCATGCTCTAAACCTCTTCGAATTCCACAACCCCCTCTGGTGTGAAGCCTGTATAGTTCTCTTCCTTTCCATTTACCGAAAGGCTCTTTTCCCACCCGGCTTCCATCGTTCCGTATTCCGGATCCTGGAAGCGGTATGAAAGGGAAGGGGCATCTATGCAGAGACGTGAGCTGAGGATCTTGTCCATGAAAGCTTCAAGGCTTCCTTCCTTCCATAGCTCACTGCAGCGAAGTATCCATATATTCCTCTTCCCTTCGCTTTTTATCTCCCTGTTCTGGAAAGAACCTTCCTTGGTTATGGAAATGCCATTGAGCGCTGTGATTGCTACAAGACCGCCGCTGTGAGAGAGCGCAAATGCCCATCCATCCTTCACTTCAGTGCGCTTGAAGGCAAAGACAGGGAAGTAGGCGTGAGTGAAATCCACAGGATGCTTGTCTGAGACAGAGTAGATCACAGATGCAAATCCCTTATATTGGTTCACCCTTGGCAGAGTGCCGGATCCTGCCCAGTATGAAGGACGAGCCTGACCGTAAAGCGCGAATTCACCTGGATGGTTTACCCAGATATGCTCTTCTGCGCCCATCACCATGTGCATGACATCCTCCTGGAAACCCCTTCGTCCAGGATTGAAGTTGTTCGCAGCTGATAGGAGATAGCTGCTTGTTTTGTATACAGTCACGTCAGCGTAGCCATTATAGCCATGCGTTGCTTTCCACGATAGCGCTTTGCCTTTCTCCACCTTATGATACTTCAGGTTATCATCAGATGGCTTATAATCCGAGAACAGCAGTGGAACCGCACCTTTTCCCGCATGGCTCTGGTTGCCTATGCCGTATCCGATCCAGTTTATGAAGCTTGGGCAGTTTGAGTAGTTGCCCATGAGCTCCTTCAGATAAGTCCTTCCGCTTGTCGTGCTGAATACTCCATCAAAGGAGGCAAGGGCCAGGAGACGGAACATCATCTCAAGCGCTTTTTCCGCCATTTCATGTATTTCCCTATCCTCAGCCTGTGCATAAAGCGTGGCAAAGCCAAGGGAATCAATCGGAAGATACGGAGGGCTGTTCCATTCTGTGAAACCTTCCTTGAAAAGTGTCTCAAACCATGGCTTGAGCATTCCTTTTGCCTTTGCCTGCATCTCACGTCCTGTCATTCCGCTGTTCGTGAAGATCCTGTCAGGATAGAGCTCGCCTGCAATGAGCTGGCAGGCATGGAACATCAGCGCATGGTTCTCGCTCCAGAACCACATGGCATCATCTCCTGGCTCATCATGCCAGTAGCGGAAGTTGAGTATGCACTCCTCCATAGCCTTGAGAGTGTCTTTCCTGATAAGGCCTGAATCTGAGAAGTGCCGGATCATGTATGGGAAATATGAAAGATAGAAGTCAGAGCAGTCGCTTCTTTTGTTTATGAAGTCAAGCTGGCGTCTGAGTATTGTCTCAATCTCGTCCTTGTCGCCGTTTGTGAATAGGAGAGCCATGGCTCTGTTTGCATTCTGTTCACCATAGCGTGCAAGATACTCCCATGCGTCTTTCTTCCTGGTCTCGAAATCAGGAGAGGTCTTTGAAAGGAATGAGAATGGGAAGTTCTCGTATGTCCTTACTGTATATATTCTCAGTCCCTCAGCCTCTGTTTCGACATTGAAGCGCAGGAATCCTACAGGGAAAGATTCAACAGGACCTAGGTCCGCCTTGTTCGAGCCTGCTTTGAAGACAGCATCTGTGCGATGCAGAAGTCCCAGGAATGTATTTTCCTCTGTAGCTCCCGCAAGGTGCACGACAAAATCATGATCTCTATATGGATTGTCCGCGCTCATCGTGACAGAGCCTGATGTGAATGTGCTTCTGTCGAAGGCAAGGCTTTCGATTGCATGCTCTACCTTTGCAATTACATCTGTGTCTCTCTTGCCCATAGGCAGCTTCTGCCTGACGCTGCCTGGCCCCTTCTCAAGCTTCAATGAGAATGTCAGCTCAGTATCGCGCTCTGCGAATTCATCCATCTCGAAAGCAAGTACGTTGTCTCCCTTTTCAAGCGATAGGGTGAATATCTCATCGATTGGGGTATTCCTTTCATAAGGTCTGAATGAATGGACTTCCTTTCCTTTTATATATATGGACATTCCACCTGCAACTGAGAGCGAGAATGTATATTCTCCGCCCATGCTGCATTCAAGGACCGTCATTGCTGCCATGCTTATCCAGCGTGGGGTTGATGAGAAGACCGATGTTCCGACCCTTGGATCTCCGAAAGGAGCCCTATAGGTAAGCGGAAGCTCATTGCCGAGCAGCACAGCCTTTCCTTCAGGCTGGCAATCAGGGAATTCTGGAGAAGGTATCCCGTTCTTCTTTATCCTGTCCAGAAAGCTGGTCCTGAGAGGGCTTACATGAGTTGCGGCTGCTGTTGACCCAACCCATACATTCGATTCATCAGAGATGGCTACACGATCACCTGAGACATCTTCCATTCTGGGATCTGAGACAAGATAGCGTGTGATATATCCATGTTCAAGTTCTGAAATATGCCAATTCATACATTTTCCTTTATTTTCAGTCTATTTTGAAACTGGGGAGAATCTACCTGATTATTGCGTTGAATGCTTTTTATTATTTGCATTTTTTGCGTTCATCGGGGTAAAATTCGATATGAACGGCAAATTCGAAGATTTCGTAGCATCAAATAACTTCATAGTCCATATGAACAAGGAGACAGATTCCATCTATCTTTTCATCGATCTGGGCGAGCGGTCGCAGAAGATGAACATGGAAATGCAGCACTTCCATTCAGGCTATGAGATATTCATTGCACTCGATGATAATGAGGCTCATATCGTTGAAGGCCGTTATCTTCCGATGCGCCGCTTTGATATGATATTCCTGAGTCCTGGCCGTCTTCATCAGTCATGCTATGAGAGGAAGAGAGGTGTGCAGAAACGTATCGTGATGAACTTCTCTATGCCTGAAACCCCGGGAAGCCTGGAGTATCAGAAGGAAAAGATGCTCAAGCCTTTCCATATGCAGGTTCCTATAGTCAGGTTCGAAGGTTCTGCTCTTTCCAATGTCCTTTCATCGCTTTTTTCGCTGCTTTCAGCTGCGAAGGAAAAGGAATCCGGCTGGCAGATAGAAATCCTTTCATCATTCATGCTCTTCCTCCTTTCTGTTTCAAGGAATCTCAATCGTTCATGCTATGAGCCATCATTCGTGACAGATACATCGGAGCGGAAGATATACAATATTGCTGAGTATATCCAGTCAAACTATATGGAGAACATAACACTTTCTGATACGGCTTCCCGTTTTGCCGTCTCCCCGTACTATCTTTCGCATCTGTTTCCGAAGATAATGGGTGTCTCGTTCGTCTCATTCCTGCACAGGATAAGAGTCAGGCATGCGCTTGATTTCCTTTCAGAGACGGATATGAAGATAAAGGATATAATACGTGAGTGCGGATTCTCGAACGCCTCACAGTTCAACCGTGTTTTCCTTTCCGCTATATCTCTCAGCCCGACACAGTTCAGGAAGCTTGGGTATATAGACAGACAGCTTGCCATCAGCAGGTTCGTCCCTGAAATGGATGAGAACGTACCCCCTGCGTTTCCACCTCATATGAAGGCTGTGATAGGGGATAGACGCCAAGTGCAGCTGGATCTGATCATTGGAATCGATTCCTCTGATTTCGATATAGCCTCCCCCGATAATATCCCCAAGGTACTCGATAGTGCTGGTGCTGATGCCATTCTTCTTGATGCGAAGAAGTCCTTTCCATATCTTGGCAGGGATTATCCTATGATATCCGAAGAGGCTGTGGCATCTTTTCGCAATCTTGCAATCAGGCATCTTATCCTTCTCGATGATTCTGATATCATCACGCTTGATAGCGATGAGAGGCATAGGGCTGTTGAGAATATAAAATCGCTTGTACGGTTTGCTTCTCTCATCTCAGCTGAATCAATAGCGCTCGTTCCTGCTGATATGAAAAACTATGGAGAGAGATATTCCTTTGCTCTTTACGATTCGATAGGAAGCATACTGCGTTATGCGGAGGAGAGCAGGATCAGGATAATGATACAGGGAATGGCCGATTCAGTGCTTCCGAATCCACAGACAATGAAGAAGCTGCTGGATTATTTCTCATCATCCTATCTTTCAGTTCTCTTCGATCCTCTTTCCATGGTGGATGATGAGATGAAGAACAATACCCTCAGTTATTTTGGTGAGTTCCTGGCATTGCTTTCAGAGGATATCGCAGCAATAAGGCTCCGTGATTCGGTTGGGCATATTGCTGTTCCCCTAGGGCAGGGGATAATGGCAAAATCACTTCCTCGCATTGCTTCCCTGATGACGAAGAGCGTTCCTGTCATCAGAAGCGGAGGAGAAGGATTCCTCCGCTCTGATATAGCCTATATCAAGAAGATATTCAGCACTTGACTATCTATTGTCGTACTCATCATTCTCCCTTATCGGCTTTCCTGTCACTGTAAGGCAGACGTTGTCCATCTTCATGTCTGAGACATAGCTTATGATTCCGTACTCCTTGGCTTTGAACTCGCAGTCCTTTATAGCCAGATTGCGTATAGGTTCATTCTCATAGCCTTCGATATTGAATGCCCGGCTGATGCCGGCGTAATCATCAGAGAAGGTTGATCTTATGCCGCTTATCGTTATATCGCTCACCTGTGTATCCGGAACGCTTTCAGGGATCTTTGACAGCAGCACTGCCCAATGCTCGGGAATCTCTCCGCTGTAATTCTCAGGAAGAGAGCAATATGAATATGCAGGATTCCAATCAAGGGCGATATGCACAGGATACTTCACGTTCAGCATGTCCAGATTCTCGACTTTGATGTTCCTGATATATCCTTTTCTCGGCCTTGAGGATTTGATGCGGAAACCGCAGTCTGTCCCGACATAGTGGAGATTGCGTATCGTTACATTATAGATGCCGCCAGAGACTTCGCTTCCAAGGGTTACTCCAAAGCCTGAGAGAATCATGCAGTCCTCTATTGTTATGTCATGCGAAGGCCTGCCGACTCTCCATCCATCCCAGTCTCGCCCCGACTTGACGCAGATGCTGTCATCGTTAGTCTGTGTCGTGCATCCTCTCACTGTGACGAAGGAAGAGCTGTCGATATCGATACCATCTGTGCTTGGGCCATGTCCATCACCGGATTCGATCCTTATGTTCTCGACTGTTACGTTATTGGAGTAGCAGATGTGCACATTCCAGAATCCTGCATTGTACGATGTGAAGTCCCTCAGCGTGATGTTCTCGGAGCTATCTATAACAACGCTGCGCAGCCTCTTGCAGTCATAGTCTGCGGCCCATCTCAGGCCAAGCTTGTCATAACGTCCTCTGAATCCGCCTCGTTCATCCTCTCCCCAGTATTTGTTCCACCAATATGGGCCATTGCCGTTTATCTTTCCATGGCCCTTTATGGTAACGTTCCTTGCTCTCTTGCAGTTCAATATGCCAGGGTATGCCTTCATCTCTATACCAGCGATACGTGTGGTGATAACAGGATATTCGCTCTCATCGGTTGAGGCTATGAGCTCTGCACCATCTTCGAATGTAAGCGTTGTCCCGCTCTTGATGAAGAGTGGCGCGGTGATATAACGGCCGCTGGGGATTGTGACATCACCGCCTTTATCGAGAAGAGACTGCAGATATAGCGTATCAGACATCGAGTGCCTCTGTAAGCGCAAGCAGCGTCAGTGACTGTCCATATGCCATTGGCCTTATGAGGATATTCCTATAGTGATCCTTATCCATTCCAACACCTGTTCCGGCTGAGACCTTATCCACAGTTCCGTCTTCTTTCACTGCTGCGACAAGCCCTTCGATTGCCTTGTCGGCTGTTTCCCTGAAAGATGAAGGGAGGATTCCAAGCTTCAGGCCCTTTATGATTCCTGCCGCTATTGCCGCAGATCCCGATGCCTCTTCATAGCTGTCGCTGTCATCGAGTATCGTATGCCAGAGCCCGCCTTCTCCCTGCAGGGACTTGAGTGCATTGCACTGGGAGATGTATGTATCGATGAGGAACTTCTTCACCCCTTCATTTATCGGAATCCTCTCGAAGCCCGCGAGATATTCAATCACTCCATATGTGAACCAGGAGTTGCCTCTGCACCAGAATATGCCTCCGAAGTTGTTGCGGCCATGGAATGTCCATCCATGATGGATAAGGCCGTTCTTCCTTTCGAACAGGTATTTTATATGGACAAGGAACTGATGCACGGACTCGCTTACAAAGTCCTCTCTGCCGAAATACTGCCCAGCCTGATTGAGAAAGAGGACAGCCATGAAGAGTGTATCGGCCCAGATCTGGCCATCGTTGAGCGATACGCCGTTTCTATCTCCGATTGCGGATGTGACATGCTGGAAGCCCCCATCTTCAGTCTTTGGAAGCTCGTTCATGAGCCACTCTGCTCTCTCAAGGCACATTGCCTCGAACTCCTTGTCTCCCTTTCTCTTCACAAGATCCATGAGTGCAAGGAAAGGTGCTGTCGTATTGATGTTCTTTGAAGGCAGCCCTATTGAGATATTCCTGTGGAACCATGAGATCAGGAAATCATCGTATCTATCATCCTTATGATATGCCTGAAGCTTTGTCAGTCCATATAGACCTACGCCCTGAGGCCAGTCCCATTCCTCTATTCCGAAGTCCCTTGCGATAAGGCCCTTGCTCACGTTTGAATTCGGAGTTTCCTTATCTTTTGCGTAATCAGCGCCTCCAAGGTTCATCAGTCGATAAACAACTTTGTCTATTGTAGCTAAAAGGGTTTTGTTTTCCATATATTCTCCTTTTTAGGATGCTATAATGCATTCTAACATAGATAATCGGAGGAGTTGCAATGGATTTCGATGTTCTTTCATATGGAGCTAGGGGAGATGGCAGGAGCGATGATGCGCTGTTTATCCAGAAAGCTATTGATTGTGCGGCAGAGGCTGGAGGCGGAAGAGTTGTCCTTGATGGCAACAGGGTTTATTTTTCCTCATCCCTGATCCTCAAGGAGAATGTCGAGCTTCATGTTGCCGCCGGCACTGTACTGAAAGCAACGGACAGGATAGATGATTACTTCCATCCCAACAGGGGGGAGAAGGATAGGGGTGTTGATGTCTCAGGCACTCCTGTCACCCTCAAGCCTTCCTATGCTTTCATATATGGTTATAAAGCGCACGGGGCAGTGATCAGCGGCAGGGGAATAATAGATGGGAACTGCTATGCATTCGTGAAACGTGTTTCCGAGTACTATGTGACTGGAGACTTCTATCCCCGTCCTACGATGATATACATAGAGGCATCCGATCATATAACAGTACGTGATATAACGCTTAGGAATGCTCCGTTCTGGACGCTTCATCCAGCGGGGTGCAACGATGTTCTTATATCACAGATAAGGATTCTCAATCCGCTCGATGTCGCGAACTCTGATGGAATCGACCCTGACCATTGCAGCAATGTAAGGATAATCGGATGCCATATTGAGTGCGCAGACGACTGCATATGCCTCAAGAGCTCAAAGGGGAATATGGAATACGGGCCCTGCGAGAATATTGTTATATCAGACTGCACGCTCATCTCCACATCCGCAGCTCTCAAGATCGGAACGGAGGGGACTGGGGATTTCCGGAACGTTGTCGTGCGTTCTGTCATGATATCGAAGAGCAATAGGGGAATATCCATACAGATACGCGATGGAGGAAATGTCGAGAACGTGATGTTCTCCGGCATAATGATCGAAACACGGCGTTTTGCACCATGCTGGTGGGGTTCCGCCGAACCTATTGCCATTTCATCGGTGAACAGGGATGAGAACACAGAATCCGGAACCATCAGGAATGTTCTTTTCGAGAATATATATGCAAAAGGCGAGAATGGAGTCTTCATCTATGGCAATGGCAAGATCGATGGAGTGAAGTTCAGGAATGTCAATATAACACTCGGCTCTTCCTCCAAGTGGGAAAAGGGAGTTCATGACTATCGGCCTGGTGTTGGTACTGATATCCTGAGCGATGGTACTTATGGCTTCTTCTCAAAAGGTGCAAAGGATGTAAGCTTTGAGGATTGTTCCGTTGCTTGGCTTGATGATGTCAGCAAGACAAAACGAGATGATTTTCTTGTAGAGACCCTGTAAAGGTTGAATTAACTCTTTGAGTGAAGGATAATTTCATTATGACTTATCTTGCTGTTGATATCGGAGCATCATCCGGAAAGATCGTGAAAGGCCGGCTTTGCAATGGCCGTTTGGAGACTGAGGTTGTCCATCGTTTCCCCAATGAGCTTAAGAATGAGGACGGAACGCTTCTATGGGATATGGAGGCGCTTTTTGAAGGTATAGTCGAAGGCCTGAGGAAAGCAGGAAGCGCTGATTACGTTGCGATCGATACATGGGGTGTTGATTTCGTCTTGCTTGATGGCGACGGCAATACGGTCGGACAGACTGTAAGCTATCGCGATAGCCGTACAGAACGTCTTTCATCGTATCCTGAGCAGTCATATCTGTACTCACGTACAGGTATACAGAAGCAGAGATTCAATACGATCTATCAGCTTCTCTCCGTGCAGCAGGAACATCCAGATTGGCTCGACAGGGCTGAAAGCATGCTTTTTGTTCCGGATTATCTGGCTTATAGGCTTACAGGTGTAAAGAGCCAGGAATATACATTTGCCTCCACATCGAATCTCATAAATCCGGATACACGTGACTGGGACTGGGAGATAATCGATAAATACGGCCTTCCGAGGAAGCTTTTCTCAACTTTATCACAGCCTGGTTCTGCTCTAGGATGCGTCACAGAGAGCATAAGGGAGCGCATTGGATATTCTCCTTGTGTTATCCATGCCCCATCACATGATTCGGCTTCAGCTGTCGTAGGAGCTCCTGTCGGCCCCGATAGCCTCTTCCTCTCATCTGGCACATGGTCAATATTCGGTGCTGTTGTTGATAGGCCATACAAGGGCGAGGATGCAATGAATGCAAATCTTTCGAATGAGGCTGGCGTTGATGGGACTATAAGACTCGTGAAGAACCTTATGGGATCCTGGATGCTTCAGCGTTTATCAAAGGAGACTGGGCTTTCATTCGATGAACTTGAGCGTGCTGCCCGTGATTCATCACCTAAGGGGATAGTTGATGTATCAGATGATAGATTCCTCTCTCCGCAGTCGATGAAGAGCGAGATCCTTGCTGCGCTTGGCATTGATGATTGTCCTATAGGGGAGCTTGCAGCTTCTGTCTATCACTCGCTGTCTCTTGGCTATAAGAAGGCTGCAGAGGAGATGGAGCGCATAACAGGACGTACATTCTCCCATATAGCGATAGTAGGTGGTGGCTCAAAGGATGATTATCTGAATGTGCTTACTGCGATGTATACTGGAAAGCGGGTCAGCGCAGGTCCTGATGAAGGAACAGCGATCGGCAATATGCTCTATCAGATGATTGCGGCAGGTGAGCTTGATAGAAACGATAAGAATGATGTTCTCTCTGCATCATGCAGGATAGCAAGATACAGAAGGGGTTAAGAGGAGAATATATGTTTATTGATGATTTTGTGCGCATGTGTTTTGATGGCTTTGAGCAAGGCTGGCATGAAAGGAATGGCGGAAACCTTTCATATAGGATGACGGATAAGGATAGGGAAGATGCTGCTTCTATCATGAAGGATACAGGCCGTCATATCGATCTTGGGTTCGATGCGACAGAACTCAAAGGTGAGTACTTCCTTGTAACAGGATCTGGACGCTATATGAGGAATGTTCCGCTTGCACCTGAGAAGAACATAGGAATAGTGAAGATTGCTGATGACGGGCATTCATATGATATTCTCTGGGGCTTTGAAGATGGTGCTAAGCCGACGAGTGAGCTTCCGACTCATCTCATGAACCACATGGCAAGAATGAGCGTAACCGATGGTAAATGCCGTGTAATATACCATGCGCATCCTGCCAATATCACAGCACTCACATATGTTCTTCCTCCAGAGGATAAGGCTTACTCCCGCATACTCTGGCAGAGCGAAACTGAATGCGCTGTCGTATTCCCGGAAGGTGTTGGCGTTGTTGACTGGATGGTGCCAGGCAGCATAGACATCGGAATAGAGACAGCAAAGCTTATCAAGAAGTACAGGGCTGTCATATGGACATTCCACGGAATCTTCGGCAGCGGAGCTGATTTCGATGAGACATTCGGTCTTGTGCATACTGTCGAGAAAGCTGCTGAGATTTACCTGAAGGCAAGAAGTGCAGGGATAATCCGCACGATTACAGATGATCAGCTAAGACTTCTCGGTGATGCATTCGGTGTAGAGATCAACAAGGATTTTCTTGATTGAGAATAAGATAAACAGAAAAGGGTTGCTCGTATGAACAACCCTTTTTTCTTGCCCTGAAAGCTTTTCAGTATCTTAGGGCACAGGCCTGGATCATCTTTCCAAACAGCTCATGGGCCTTATCTATCGAGATATTGACAAGCGGATCTAGGATGAATGCCTGGAAAAGCTTGTCCATATCATTCTCGATTATTGCTTCAAGCGCCACATCCTGTTCCTTCTCGATTCTCTGTACCATAGCCTGTACAGGAAGGGTAGGATCTGTGGATACGATCGGAACGATTGAGTTTGCTGAAATGAAGCCATTGCTCTCGACTATATGTCCCTTTCCAAGATATCTTACCTGTCCGATATTAGGTATGTTGATATTGGTCTTGAGTGTTCTTTCGCCTGCAAGGGAGAGAAGGATATCAACACCTTCCTCATCTGAAGGCTTTGCAATGAGCTCATCTGATGTATAGACCTTATTCTTCTTCCTTATATCCTCAGCTTCTCTGTATGAGAATGGTGTACGCACGAAGCCATAGCGCCAAGCGCTTTCATCGCTTGTGAGGAAGAATGGCACAAACTCAGCAAGATGCCTGTCTCCAGCAGCTCCAAGAGTATCGAAATCACGCAGGAAGCGAAGGGCGACAAGATGATCTGATTCAAACCACTTGCCTTCCTTTACACGCTGCTTTGCCACTGCTGTCCTGTCCGCGAATACATCGTCATTCTTGACATATTCCTTCAAGAGCGGCATGACATCCTCGCCTTTGTATCTGGCTTTTGTGACAAAAGTGAAATGATTCAGGCCTGATACATCTATGTCGATTTCCCTTCTGTCTGGAGTTTCTATTCCTCTTTGCCTTGCTATGAACTCAGCTATGAAGGATTCTGTATGGAAGACCTCATGGCAGCAGCCCAATGCCTTTATTCCAGGGAATCCTTTATAAAGCGCTGATGTACAGAGAGTCATCGGGTTTGTGTAGTTGATGACCCATGCATTTGGACAGCAGCGTTCGATAGCGCGTGCAAAATCAACAAACAGCGGAATCGCACGCCATGCTCTCATCAGTCCACCAGGTCCTGTTGTGTCTCCAACTGACTGAAGTATTCCATAAGACTCAGGCAGCTCAAGATCTCCTTTCCTTATTGCTGTGATGCCAGGCTCTATCGCGATTATTACGAAATCCGCACCTTTCAATCCCTCATCAAGAGTAGAGGAGACAGATACTGAAAGCGCATCAGCCTTGCCGTTTATTCGGAAAATCTCATTGGCGACAGCTTCGTTGTTGTCTGCCGCTTTCCTGTCGATGTCATAGAGGACAACATGAGCGCCGATCTTGTCCTGCAATGTAAGGTCTTTGAGAAACTGGATTGCCCAAAGCCTTGACCCTCCACCTATAATGCAAACACGTGTCTTTTCCATAAAAACCTCTTGGCATATTTTAATCTGTTTATCTTTGTTCATACAAGACAAAAATCTATACATTATGTCTATTAATTATTGCTGAGATAGGAATTAGACAAAAACATGTTTTTTGTAAGATTGTGTGTTTTTTTACTATGATTCTGACTTGATGTAAGATAAAATATCCTAAACGGAGGTATATTGTGAAAAAATTCATCGCAATTATTCTTATAGTTGCCATTGCTGTAGGCACAGTCTTTGCTGGAGGAAGCAAGGAAGAAGCTGCAGATGATGGAAAGATAACACTTAACCTTTACTGGTGGGGAAACCAGATCAGAAATGATGTGACACAGAAAGCTGTTGAGCTTTATATGGAGCAGAATCCAAATATTGTGATCAGAACGGAGTTTGCTGATTGGTCAGGCTATTGGGATAGACTGAGTGCAACAGCAGCTGGTGGCAATATGCCTGATATCGTTCAGATGGATTACAGCTATCTCAACCAGTATCAGCAGAATGGACTTCTTGCAGATCTCACACCATTTATCGAAGATGGTACTATTGATGTGACGAATGTTCCTGAAAGCATCATTGCATCAGGTTCTGTGGATGGAAGATGCTATGCTCTTTCACTCGGAAGCAATGCTCCTGTAATGGTTTATGATCCAGCTATCACAGAGGCTGCTGGCGTAACGATTCCAGATCAGCTTACATTCGATCAGCTTTATGAGATCGGTGAGACAATCTATGAGAAGACAGGTGTCCGCACTTACTTTGATGGTGGAATCAACATGATGCAGATCCTTGCTCGCTCTTATGGTTCTCATATCTTTGATGAGCTTGCTGCAGGCGATGAGACAACAATGCTCAAGCATTGGACAAATGTTAAGAGATTCAACGATTCAGAAGCTTCTATCTCCCCAGATCTCCTTTCTGAGAAGAATCCGGATATCGTAGAGACAAAGCCTATCGTAGATGGAACAACATGGAATGATTTCTCATACTCCAACCAGTTCATCGCTATTGTAAATGCTGCAGGACGCCCGCTGGCTATGTCTATGTATCCAATGCCGGATGATGCTGTTGAGCAGCCAATGTTCCTCAAGCCTTCCCAGTTCTTCTCAATTGCTGAGACATCAGCTCATAAGGAAGAGGCTGCTAAGTTCCTTGACTGGTTCACGAACAGCGTAGAGTGCAACGAAATCCTCATGGCTGAAAGGGGAATTCCTATCAGCACAGCTGTAGCTGAAGCTATCATGCCTCTTGTTGATGAGAATACACAGGCAATCTTCGAATACATCGATGCAGTAGGAGCTATTGCAACTCCTATCGATGCTCCTGATCCGGCAGGAAAGGGTGAGATTGAGGCAATCGGAAAGACAACGGCAGAAGATGTCAGGTACAATACATACACACCTGAAGAAGCAACTGCTGATTACGTTTCCAGAGCTCACAGCATTCTCCAGTCCCAGTAAACCAAATAATAGAGGTGGAGCACCTATAGAGGGGTGCTCCATCCAATTTAAACCAGGAGAGGAGATATATGTCAGATAAAAAGAAAAAAGGGCCTCAGAGAACTGTCATACTTCGCAAACGTGAAATGACGCTGGCCCAGAAGATGAATACACAGGCAGTTGCTGGATATGTGTTTGTCGCATTGTTCATCATAGGCTTCCTGAGTTTCATGATAATCCCAATGGCAATGTCATTCGGATTTGCATTCACTCGCTATAATATTCTTTCAGCACCTAGATTCATAGGACTCGAGAACTTCAAGGAGATGTTCACCAACGACCCGGTATTCTGGCAGTCGTTCAAAGCAACAATGTATTACGTTGTCTTCTCTGTTCCTATGCGTCTTATCATGGCACTTGTCATTGCCCTCCTGCTTGTCAGGAAGTCAAAGGCATCAGGTGTCTATAGGGCATTGTTCTATCTGCCGTCAATCGTTGGTTCCAGCGTTGCTGTTGCAATTCTCTGGAGACGTATGTTTGCAAGTGATGGAGTTATCAACTCAATGCTGCAGGCAGTCGGAATCAACTGCGAGATAGCATGGCTTGGCAGGACTGATACCGCTATATGGACGCTTATCATACTTGCTGTATGGCAGTTCGGCTCATCAATGCTTATCTTCCTTGCAGGACTGAAGCAGATTCCAGTATCGCTATATGAAGTAGCTGATGTAGAGGGTGCCAATCCTTTTACAAGGTTCTTCAAGATAACGCTTCCGATGCTCACTCCTACGATCTTCTTCAACCTGATCAACCAGCTGATCAATGGCTTCATGGCATTCACCCAGAGCTATATCATCACTCAGGGAAGACCTCGTAACAGTACGCTCTTCTATACCGTCTATATGTATCAGAATTCATTCACATACAATAAGATGGGTTATGGATGTGCAATGGCATGGTTTATGATAGTCATCGTCGGTGCGCTGACTCTCATACTTTTCAAGTCGCAGAATAAGTGGGTGTACTATGAGTCGTAAAATACGTGGATATAAAGAACAGAGGATGATCAATACGGTGATATACCACATTGTCACTGCGGTATTTGCGCTTGTAATGCTTTATCCTCTTATTTGGATGGTTCTTGGATCCTTCAAGGATTCCAATCAGATTCTGAGAGATGCAGCTTCTCTTTTCCCTGATACTTTCATCTTGGATAACTATGCAACAGGCTGGAGGGGATTTGCTGGATTTACATTCGGTACATTCTTCAAGAACTCTTTCATCATTGCAGGCATATCAACAATAGGAGCTGTTATCTCATCTGCAATAGTTGCTTATGGCTTTGCTCGCTGTGAATTCAGGCTTAAGGGCTTCTGGTTTGGATGCATGCTCGTTGCGATGATGCTTCCGTTCCAGATGATCATGATTCCTCAGTACATCCTCTTCAACAAGATGGGACTGGTCGGATCATTCCTGCCAATCATCCTTCCTCAGTGGTTCGGACAGGGCTTCTTCATCTTCCTGAACGTACAGTTCATCAAGGGTATCCCTATAGAGCTTGACGATGCCGCAACAATCGATGGATGCAGCATCTATGGAATATTCCCAAGGATTATCCTTCCATTGATCAAGCCGTCGCTTGTTACAAGCGCAATATTCTCATTCATGTGGAGATGGGATGACTTCATGGCACCTCTTATCTACCTGAATAATCCTGCTACATATCCTGTCAGCTATGCTCTCAAGATGTTCTCAGATCCAACAGCTGGATCAGACTGGGGGGCAATGTTCGCTATGGCTACACTGTCCCTTATACCTATCTTCATCATCTTCCTGACGATGCAGAAGTATCTTGTAGAAGGTATAGCTTCAACTGGTATCAAAGGATAACCAAAAAAGGCCTCCGAAAGGGGGCCTTCACCATGTAAAGCAATTGACATTTATATATGGGGGGGGGTATGCTTTTTGTAGATAACATGGGGGTTATTTATGAAAAGAACCTTATTAGTCGCAGTCAGCATAATATTGCTGCTCTTTGCGTTTACGGCCTGCACGAATGATAATGGCAGTACTTCCGTTGATGAGGATACGGCTCAGAACATAGCAAAGGAGATGAACCTCAATGAGCTTGTCAATGATGTATTCTCAGCTAAAGAGGGTGATTGCGTAATCATCACATACACACTTGGATCAGATGCACAGGCCCAAGCCGCAGCAGTGCCAAGAAGCACGGGGTACACACTTACGGCAACTGTCACATTTGATGGATACTCTTATTCATCAGTGACTATAAACAGCGGCGTGCTACGTTACATATTCACAGGCAGCCTCACAGGCTCGCGCTTCTCTGCATCTTCCTATCGCATAGAAACAGAAAGGGAACTTGTTGTACAAAGCAGCAATGCAAGCGATACAGTGGATGTTGTCATCAATGTAAATGAGACGACAGAAGCTGCATTCAGCGCAACGCTTACATCTACTGAAGTCGGAGAGACATCGATTGCTGCAAACACTCAGGTATCTGTATCGGTGACAATACCTGCAGATGATTCAGTGACTATTGATAATCAGCCTGTAACAGTACCTGAAGAAGAGACACCAACGCCAGATCCAGAGCCAAGCAACCCTTATGGTTTTGCGGGCGGTAACGGTACAGAGAGTAATCCTTATTTGATTGCTAATGCTTCCCAATTCTTGAGAATAGGTTCTGATGAATTCCAAGCAAGACTTCTTGAAGGTGATAACGATGACCTTTATTTCAGGCTCACGGGGGATATAGATTTAAGCAATCAGAAGGGTTATGATGCACGTGTTATTTCTGGAACTTTAGATGGGGATAACCATAAGATCATATGTAGTAATGATATGCCATTTCTTTTTGAATATTCTTTTGAAAATATGACCTTCAAAGATGTAAT
>CALXLI010000138.1 GCA_944389155.1 uncultured Spirochaetaceae bacterium
AGGTCTCCGGCCGAATGACATGATAAGCCATATAGACGGGGAGGATGTCTCCCAGCTCACAGCAGTCGAGGCATCGAAGAAGCTAAGGGGAACGCCAGGAGAGGACATAACGATAACCGTACACAGGGGTGATGCGGAGTTCGATGTGACGCTGCGCCCGGAACGCGTAACAAACCCGTCAACGGCAAAGACAATGCTTGATGGCGATATCGGATACATAAGGATCTACAACTTCTCGCAGACAACATCCGAAAGCTTCGATAACGACCTTGAAAGCCTGGTCGGTGAAGGAGCGGAGAAGCTCATCATAGACCTGAGGAACAATGGAGGCGGCATAATCGAAAGCGCTGTACGGATAGCAGATATGTTCCTTGATGACGGTGTGCTCCTGAAGATCAGATTCAAGGAAGGATCGGGAAGGAAAGAGAGAGTGATAAGCGCAGCAGGAGGTACTGACGTTCCATCTGAGATGCCTATCGTGATACTCATAAACGGAGGGACAGCCTCATCAAGCGAGATACTCACCGGAGCGCTTTCAGATAACGGAAGAGCCACCACTATAGGATCCAGGACATTCGGCAAGGGAATATCACAGGAAGTAAGGCCTTTCAGCGAAGGCTATGTGCAGATAACCACAGGTCATTTCTATACCCCTTCTGGCAATGATATACATCATGTGGGCATATCACCGGACATACAGGTAAAGGAAGATGAATACGATGACGAGGACATGGAAGCATATAGCCTCTTCATGAAGGACAGCAATATAGGATCTTTCGTTGATTCCAATCCCGAATACAGCTATGAGAACGTGGAAGCATTTGCTGAGCAGAACAAAGAGAGCGGCGTGCCGGAATCACTTCTTGAACTTCTGGTGAGAAATGAATATCTATACAGGATGGATTGGGATGAAAGGCCAGTGGCTGAGCCTGAATATGACAAAGCGCTTGCAAAAGCCATGGAGATACTGAATTGAGAGTTTTCCTTCTGACAGGAAAGACAGAAAGCGGAATATACAGACTGAGCAAGAAAGAGAGAAGATATCTCTTCTCAGTACTCAGGCTGAGCATCAATGATGTCTTCACGGCAAAGGACAAGGAAGGCAATTACTACAAAGCTTTCCTTTTCTCTGATGACAGCATCACGCTCGAGCTGACAGACAGTCCAGAGGATACGCTCCTGGACTCCCTTTCATCGTACAAGGAAGGACTTCTTCCTATAACCATGATGGTATCGGTACTCAAGAACAGGAAGAACGAGAATGAGATAAGGATGCTTACGGAGATGGGTGTCAGGAAGATAGTGCTGATTGAGACAGAGTTCACTGAAGGACATCTCAACGACCATCAGCTGGAACGTCTTTCGCTTATCATGAGAGAGGCCGTGCAGCAATCAGGAGCGGCTTTCCCGGAACTTGCAGGCCCTATGTCATTCGATGAGGCGCTTGAATTGGCAGATGGCCGCCTGATCATACTTCATCAGGGAACAAGGACTGCATCCACATCGCTGCCAAAGGCAATCTCCGGCGCTGGTTCCGTCACTGCGATGATAGGACCGGAAGGAGGATTCTCGGACAATGAATGCCAGAAAGCGGAAGACGCAGGAGCTGTCCCTGTGCTTCTCAGGACAAATATACTGAGATCCGAGACAGCAGCCATATACACAGCCTCCGCGGTGCAGGTACTGATGCAGGAGTCTTTGAACTGATTTAATATCGTTCTCTTATTTCCTGTTATTATCCAAAATTACTATCTATAAACAAAACATTTTGATTGACATCTCAGATATTCAGTTTATAACTGAGAATACATATTTACAGGAAAGGGGGGAATATGAGATTCGTCTTATACTCACGCAATAGCCAGCATTTATCAAGAATATCCGAAGATATAGGACATGGTGGATTTGTCCCATGCTCTTCAATAGAGAGATTGAAAGCAATGCTTCCGAAGATCAATGACATAATATTCATCGATTTCAGGGATTATCTTCCAAGCACAGTAAACAATGCTCTCTCATCGATACATTCAATAGTCGCGCTGTATGACAGAAGCATACAGTCAATACCAGCGCTGCTAAGCTACCAGCATACAATATATCTTCCATATGATTACGATGATGAAGAACTGGGAAAAGCGCTGGAGAAAGCTGAGAAGACAGCCAATGAGATAGGAACCATAAAGGATACTTTGGTCGGTGACTCACCTGTCATGGAAGCCCTGAGGAATACGATAAATCTCATAATCAAGGCCAGGACAAGGATTTTCCACATCTCTGGGGAAACAGGGACAGGCAAGAACCTTGTCGCAAAGCTGATACATGGCAATCTTTTCTCGAAAAACAAGAAGAGCGTATATGAATCATGCAGCGCACTGGACAGCGAACTTGCCGAATCAAGATTCTTCGGACATGCAAAGGGAGCATATACAGGGGCCACTGAGGAAGTGAATGGCATAATATCATCAGCAAATGGAGGCACGCTTTTCCTTGATGAGATCGAGGATCTTTCGCTGAATATGCAGTCGAAGCTGCTGCATTGTGTCGAGACAGGTGAATATAGATCAATCGGCGACGATAAGATGAAGAAGTCATCATTCCTCTTCATAACAGCCTCTAACGTGAATCTTGAAACTCTTGTGGAAACAAAGAGGATGAGGATGGACTTCTTCCACAGGATAGCAGGAGTGACGATAAGGATGCCGAGCCTTTCAGAGCATATGGAAGACATACCAAGGCTCATAGAGCTTGAAGAGGAGAAGCTTGGTAAAAGCGTGACAGAAAGAATAACTGATTTCACTCCTTTCATGAACAGGCAGTGGAAAGGGAATGTAAGGGAACTGTTCAACGCAGTGGAAAGATATCATCTCGGAATTTCCATAAACTAGTGCTCTGCCGCAACACTAGCAGCGCTTTCAGGCAAATTCATCTAAATTGATGATTCACTGATAGTTATGACTGGAATGATGAAATGAGGCAAGCTGTGGAAAACCTGTGGAAAACTCGCTGTTTCTGAGGTTTTCCACATACATCTGAAAAGTTTTCCACATATTGGATTCCTATATAGAAAACATTGGATTATTATTTACGTAAAAGTTTATATTTTCATATAATATAAATAATTAATAATGAGTTATTCTTATAGCTGAAACCTGATCAAAATACCGCATGCAATCAGTTTTCCACGTGTTTCCACAAGATTTTCACAGCATTGTGGAAAACCTGTGGAAAAACCATATCTAGCGTACATCGCATACAGATATTATAATCATGGCATGGCCTACGTATATGGAATCGGGAATCCGCTGATTGACTGTCTTTCAAACGTAAATGACAAAGAGCTTGATGCTCTTTCACTTACAAAAGGGACAATGCTTCTTGTAGATCAGGGAAAGAGAGCGCAGATACTGGATCTTATAAGGAACAGGGATACAAGATACTCATGCGGTGGCTCCTGCCCCAATACGATGGTGACGCTCAGAATGCTCGGGATCGAAACAACGCTTGCTGGCGGCATAGGAAACGATGCAGAAGGACAGATATACAGGAAAAGGCTGAAAGAGAGCGGAGTCAGGGATGAGCTTGTCTCTTTTGACTGTCCTACAGGGACATCTATAATACTTCTCACAGAAGACAGGGAACGCACAATGAACACGTTCCTTGGAGCGAACCGCCTATTCGACAGCTTCTTCGTGGATGAGGAGACAGCATCAAACGCATCACTGTTCTACTTCACAGGCTACATGTGGGATACAGAAAGCCAGAAAAGAGCTGTGAGGAAAACCCTCGAGATAGCAAAATCAAGGAATATAACAATAGCTTTTGATATAGCGGATCCATTCGCTGTTGCAAGATACAGAAGTGATTTCCTGTCAATAATAAGGGACTATGCCTCAATAGTATTCGCGAACAGCGAGGAAGCAAGATTTCTATTCGACAACTATGATGCGTATGAATGCGCAAAGTCGATGGGAAAGCTTACACGCATAGCTATCGTGAAGAACGGCAGAAACGGATCTTATATATCAAATGACGGCAAGATGCTGTCAATTCCTCTTTACGGTACGACAAAGCCTGTAGATACGACAGGCGCTGGAGATACATATGCTGCAGGATTCCTCTTTGGATATCTATCAGGATGCTCAGTAGAGACATCAGGAAAGATCGCATCATATCTTGCAGGCGAGATAATAAGCCAGATAGGTGCCCAGTTCGATGAAAGCAGGATCAGTGAAATAAGGTCGAATATAAAGAAGAACTTCTCAATTTGATGGGGATAATGCCATTATGGATCAATGAAAACTCCCATAGCTGGAAAAACCAGTCAATGGCTGTAACAAGCCCAGGTCCTGATCAACAGCGGTTAAGATGCCCATTACTTTTTCTCCAGTATGGAATCAAAGCATATGTATATACAAAAGTGTTGCT
>CALXLI010000139.1 GCA_944389155.1 uncultured Spirochaetaceae bacterium
AATGCATCATCATGTGGAACAGAAGGGTAGCCAAGGTATTCCTCCATATAGAAGGCCTTCATCATGTCTTCCATGCGCCCTTCGTAGTTCTTATGCACAGCCTGATTCGGACACCATACCTGCCCGACCTCAAACTTGTTTCTTAGCTTTTCTATCCTGGATTCCTTATCTCCCCATTTTGTAGGATTGAATGGCGTTATCGCAAAGCGCGTATTGTACTTATCCATCAGCATTTCAAGGGATGATATATCCTGCTGCATGGATACCTGTTCGTAATAGATGCGTACAGGCCTGTACTGCCTTATCATGGATACCAGATTGAGGAACTTCTGTTCCAGCCCAATCTTGTCTCTGATTATATCGAATATGAGGATGTTTCCAAGAGCATCTACTCCGAACGGCAGCATTACGGTGAAGTCGTGCTTCTTTCCTGTCTTGCCTGAAGCTGGATCAACTATGAGATAGATATTGAGGTCATCAGGCTTTGGCGTCCAGTAATGCATCCATTCGGCCTTGAATGTGGATACGGAATTGAAAGAAGGGTCATCCATCATCTGCGTTGCGAATACAGCAGGGCCCATAAGCTTATACTTTTTCTCAAGCTCTGCCTTGGAGAAATAGATAGGGTAGCCGTCGTTATCGACACACGGCTGTATGACAGACTCTTCAAATATCTTATCCTTTATCATTCTGTAATAGACATCGGCACGTGCATAGAAAGTACCAACAAAACAATATTCAAGATGCGTAGTCTGGCCGGTATTGAATGCCATCAGGGTCTGTGAAAGAAGCTTCTCTATAGCATCAGGAGTCTCTACGTTTTTTTGCGTTTCGACATCATCGAATATCTGCCTGGAGAAGTGCGCGCCAGTCTTTGATGATCCTAAGATACCTGCTACCTCTATTGTCTTTTCCTTTGATTCAATCGTCCGCTTTACTTCTATTGCTGCAGATGTCCACGCCCATCTTCTTCTGACTCCGTTTGGAAGGTCTTCGTATCCAAGAGCGGGATTCTCCCAGAATACATCAGGCCACATCTTCCTCAAAAGCGAATTGTTCTCTATCCAGCCCTTTATGACGCTCAAGAACTTCATCGCCATATCTTCTTTGTAGGAGTATATGCAGTATGTCTGATTTGGATCCTTGCATATTTCCCAAAGGGTAGATGCTTCTGTTATTATCGTGGACTTCAGGAACTCTCTTGAGATTACCCAGAGCTTGTTCCATTTGTTGTACTGCACATCGAGGCAGAGCCTGTACCCGTAGTCATTGTTCACAAAGTACAGGTTGAGAACGACAACGCAAAAGAAGAAGAGGGATGATTCTGCAAGCTGTCTTGTTGCAGACATCCTTACTCCTTCGACCTCATCGGGATTCATTCCCATTTCCTTTGCCATTACTACGGCATCCTCTATTATTGATGTCGCTTGCTTTAGAAATTCCTTCCTTGATATCCCATCTACAGGCAGAAGCCCTCTCACGTTATAGTCCTTGAACGAATCAATGAACGATTGGGACGGCTTCATGAAAAATTCGTCTTCTGAACGGTTGTTTTTATCCATATCGGATATATTCTAATACCCCGTATGGGTATATGCAATCAGTCTTCCTCTTTCATTGATTCAACGGGCACTGGTTCAGGTATGGCTTCAATCTTCTTCGCACTCACATCGATTGCATTCCCTTTCTGTGCAGAGAGTAGGGCTGAGATGCGATCTGTAAGGACATTCTTAACGGCTTCATTCTCCTGCATCTGGATGCTTACGTTTACCTTTGTATCGGCTATCTGTGAATCAGGATCGTATTTATCCCTCTTCTTATCCATTCTCTGCAATGCAAACTGATAACCCTTTGTATCTCCTGCCGCATCGGATATGGCAAGCATTCGTCTTGTCATGATGTCCTCGATTATAGACACGGCTTTTCTTATCTCTGCATTGTATTCAGGGCGGTTGGCTGCATTGAAAGAATCCTTCTGCATTGCATCTTCGTCTGCATAGCCCAGGGCTTTGGCAAGGGCGTTGACCGTTACATAAGGGTCGTCCATATGCTCGTTGAAGAATGTCTGTATTGCCTTCCTGAGCTTCGGTACGGATTTTATAGGTTTCTTCGGCGTGACGAGTATATCAAGCTCAAGCTCCTGCATCTCCTGTGCAGATTTGCCTAAATTCTCCTGCTTTAGAGCTTCCATCTGCCTTATCGTGAGAGGCATGTTTATACCTCCCTTCGGCGTTGTGTAGTTATGTCTTGGCATCTATCTTCTCCTTCAGTTCATTCTTTCTTTGTGCAATCAGATCCTTTTCCATCTGCTTTATGACAGGATCCTTGATTTTGTTTAGGATGTTCCTAGGCCTGCCTGCATAATATCGTCCCGGTCTGTTGTACCTTCTGAACTTATTGCACCAAGAGGTACGGCTTTTGCGGCCTTTCTCATCAAGCTCTCCCTTGCAGTATATATTCGTGCAGTAGTGGCAGGACTTCATGTGAAAGCCCGGACAGAGATATTGCAGCATATCGTATCCTTCTTTCCATTCCTTCTTATAGAAGCAATACCATTTTCCATAGTCCTCTATCTGGCCAAGCTTTGTCATAGGGCAGTAGGTGCATTGCGTGCAGAGGACATATCCTGGTATATCCTCCACGCGCTGTTGCTTTCCTCTGTACCAAGTGGAATCAGGTATCCTCACTCTGCTATCCGCTGATATCGGTTATCTTTCCAATCGTAGCCGAGTATACTCATCACCTTATCCATACCGGCGATTTTAAGAACCTGATACGAAGAACCGACAATCTTGCCTTCTTCAATCCTTCTCTTTACGTTTATCTCATGCAGGATTTGCTTTGGAAGCCTGAACTCCTCTTTGCTCTCCATTGTCTTCCTCCTTATTCTCAAGCTCCAGCTCGTCCAAGTCGGGCTCATATCTTCCGCAGACAGCCCCAGCAAAGACGCTCTGATGAACCGACATTGACTGTGGGTTCATACATACACCTTCCCACATTGAGTAGTATCTGCAATTAATGCAGGCCTTAGTCATAGTCCTCCCTCTTCAAAACATCCCAGGCTATTTCAGTCCTGCAATTTGGGCATATTATTGTCTTTTGCTCCAGCTGGTCACTGAGTATGCTTGGCTTTGTCTCAAGTTCATCGTCAGCTGCCTCAAACTCGCAGCCACACCAATCGCATTTATATTTCCTAAATGGATATCCGTGGGCTAATACCTTAATCATACACCCCTCACCATCGCCTGATAGATGTATCCATTGCCATAAAAAGGTGTTCCATAAAGTTCCCAGCCTTCTGACAGCTTTTTGTTCACGGAGTCTGAAATATATCTGCCTTCACCGCATTCATCCCCGCACACAATCTGGTATTCCTTATGCGTGTGAACCTCGCTCTGGTGCGGGCATAAATCGTGTTTTTGGCAATTTCTGCCAGATTCCTCATTCATAACCGTAGATTCTGGGAATATAGTCTTCTGCGGCTTATACAGGTGCGTCCAGTCATGATCTTTAGGGATATCTATAAGATCGCTAGAGATTATTACAATATAACTAGAAGCTTCAACCCACTCTTTGACACCTTTATTTGGCTTAATAGCATGTAAAAACCACACCCCACTATCATCCTGTGCTACATAGCACCGAAAGAAATCAGCAATCTCCTGCGGTGTTCTCTTTATCATTGTCTACCTCCTTAATCTTCTCAGCAGCCCTCTGCCGTGAGTCCGACAAAGCATTCTCAGATATAAGCCTCTTCTGATTTGCTATGGCCTTCATACTGTTGAGCACGGATTTGATATAGTTCAGGCTCTTATCAATCTCCTTGACTGTTCCCTGCATGCTCTCAACCTGCCTGACGTCAAAATCCTGAGAATCAATGCATGCCTGAAAATTACTGACAAGGATGCTGTTATTCAGGGATATTCTCCCCTCGGCAAATCCGATAGCCTCTGCTGTATTTTCGTCAAATATCGTCATTCCTTATCCTCCTTGTGTTGATCTTCGAGTTCGGTATCCCACTTGTTGCCTACAACATAGACATCGGGATCATCTATCCATTCTGAATGCTCTAAGATACCTTTTGTATGAGTCAGGAACCCGTGGCTCATATTGTCATAGACAACAAGCCAGACAATACCTTCATCATCCTGAAGATAGTCTCCCTCATATATCTCGTTTCCGTTATCGTCTATACAGACAAGCTGAGAAACGGTATCAGGGGCTACTGCTATGGATAATCCGTATTCATCCTCTATATAGCAGTCACCATGAGTGTTCTTTTTGAAGAAGCCGTATATCCATTCACCCTTGCGGGCTAATATCCCTTTACGTCTGAATTTGATTTTTCTCATTGTTCCTCCGTTATTGTTTTCAGTTTTGATAAGGCTATTTGAGGCTCATTATCCTGAAGCCACCCGACAGCCTCTTCCAACACGCAATCGTCCTTAATCTGTCTCAGTTCAGAAATGCACGATTCAAGCCTCTGAACGATTGCTTCTATCTGATGTTTGTCCGCTTTCATATACCCTTCTGTTGTCTGTATCCTGCTCCGTGATCTGTTCCTGTTCGCATATCGGCGGCTCATACGGGCAAGCGCAGAAAGGAACTGTGTATCTGAACCAAGTGCAATTAAGGCATTCGGGCTTCACTAAGGAACTCTTTCATATACGGCAAGCTCGCTATCCAGTCAGAGAACGTGCGCCATTCACTCAATCTGTGGTTGTTCCTCTGTCTGTAGATATTCAGTAAGCATTCATAGTTGGTATCCCAGATTATATGATAAATGAAACTCTGAGGTATAATCTGTCTTAATGCTCTAAAATAGCCATAATCGTTTGTTTCTCTATATGCTTTCCTAAGAGAATTGATTTCGTCTATCAATTTCTCCCAAATATAACAAGAAATGAACAATTCTCTATCTTCGCTAAGATATGTATCATTTTTCAATATAGTCCAAGATTGACCTTGTGAAATATTATATTTTTTAGCTATCTCCGATACGTTCATACCATCATTAAAATCCTTTTTCATCGCATATATAAGAGATGGCTCAATCTTCATACTCTTTTTAAACAATAAGTAAGATTTATGAAGAGTATTAGGATTTAATCCGCTTTCATTCTGGTCTTTTATATTATCCTGCAAAGAAATCCATTCCAGATTATCTGCATGATTATTACCTTTTTGATGGTCTATATGATTTACTGTTAATTCTGGAGAAAAGGTTTCTGAATGCCATATCATAGCAATCAATCTATGAACTTGCCATCTTTCTTTATATTTCCTTCCTCCTAAATTACAATACCAATATCCTTCTGGACTCTGAGAAAACTTAACTTCTTTTTCTTCAAAATGCCTTGTTCTATTCATATTCTTATCGGAAATATCAAACTCGCATCTTATGATTTTCCCATTTTTAAAAATTTTATAATCCCTATCTCCACAAGAATATATTTTATATTCATCATTCCCATTATCTGAGAAAATTAAAGGATGCTTAGCTTTGTGGTCAGTAGTTTTCCAATCAAGAATCTCATATATTCTTTCATCATCAATAGCAAAATCACGAATGGTATAATCTCTTTTCGCTCCTAAGTGTTGAAGAGACGAACTATTCATGGTTGTTCCTATTTTATACGTTGCCAGCTCTGCCATTATATATGAAGGAATTTTCATTTCCGCCTGCACATGAATCATTCTCAGGAACTTACGATGCTCTGGGCCTCCCTTGATGAGCTTCTTGCAGAGCGCCATGTCATTGGGGCCGATAGCGTACTCATGACAGTAATAATAGTCATTTAAATCACACCTCTTTCTATATTGGCAATCTTCACAATCATCATAAACATCTTTGGCGACATTGCTATCACTCTTATCGAAACTTTCATAAGGCATACGACAACCCCTTAGAGAACCTTCAAAACCCCACACGCCTATAGTTCTAATTTCAATCATATGACATGCCTCCATGTTTTGTAGTTAGCTACATCTCGTATAATCGATACATCAACACCGTATTTCTTAGCAAAAAATCCAGCTCCTCTTTTAC
>CALXLI010000140.1 GCA_944389155.1 uncultured Spirochaetaceae bacterium
CGCTCAGACCTTGTATTCACAGCTGCAGATACTGCAATTGTTATTGAGCTGAAGGTCAATAGCAGTGCAGAAGCTGCCCTGAAGCAGATAGAGGACAGGGAATACATGAAGAAGTACACAGATAAGGGATGCAGTGTTGTGCTTCTTGGCGTGAACATATCTACAAAGGGAAGGAAGAAGCCTAAGCTTACCTGGAAGGGAAATAGGGGTCAGATGTAATCCCTATATGTTCCGCGGACATAGAAATCAAGATTGATGAGAGAGAATATCACTACAACTTCATTGTTGACAGCATCATAGCCAACACCTGTTTTCAGTATTCTCTCCCGTCTTCCTGAAATTGGAGAGCCAACTGCAAGCGGCGTTATCGACAAGATAGGGCCAGCACCATTGTTGTCGGTTCTATAAAAGCCTCCAATAGATAGAAGCATATTCAATCCCGTACCGGCGATCTTCGATGCTCTCGAGCGTGGCCCAAGAAGCGAACAGGAGAAATCAAGGCCGAACATATTGCTCTCAAAAGGATGAGGAACTCCCTCTGATATCCCCCATATATTCATCTCCCATCTGGATGATAGCCCTATATTTATGCCATAGGAGAAGCTTATGCCCTTCTCCGGCCATCTGTATGAAGAGTGTCCGAATGACAACGACACATCAAAATAGTCTGCAGCGGGCAGTGAGCACAGGGAAAGCGCCAAAAGCAATGTCAGGACTACCCTCTTCATTCTGTCCCTCCATTTCCGAAGAAATATGAAAAACGTACAACATACATGCCCCAGCCCCATTTATCTTCTGTGATCGAGTAGAGAACATATGGTGAAAGGAACTCGAATACATAGTTTGCATCATGGAACGCAAAAGGAGAGAGACCTATAGCGACAGCCCACTCATCAGGCATTCTGAACAAAGCCCCTGCTGATAGTCTTGGAGCCCACATCATAGTATTCGGGAAAAGCACGTTGAAAGGATGGTCGGTAATTGCAAAGAGCGGTGTTGAAACCTTCATATCAACTCCTTGGAATACCTTTCCGTATGGGGACAGATCCACGCTTATCTCAAATTCCCCCGCATGGACATTTCTTTCAAGGGTGAACATCAGGGCGATATTGAACGCACCGAAGCTTCCGTTGCTTCCCATCTCCCCTACAGGCGCAATCGAATACCCAAATGCAGGCTTTGAGAAGAGCTGGATTGATGATAATGAAAGAAGCAGGATGATCAGGACACGTTTCACATCAGCCTCCATAATACATGAAAAGGTATGAGAGCGCATTGCCCTCATCGCCTTTAAGCTTCTCTGCATCCTCAAGGCTTATCGGGGTCGATATCCTCTTTATAGCGGCAACATGCTCCTCAAGATAAGCAGCAAGCTCCTTGCTTCTTATCACAAGGGACATCTCATGGGAAAGCCCCATGGATCGGAAATTGAAGTTGGATGAACCTATCACAGCATATTCTGAATCCACTATCATAAGCTTCTCATGAAGAAGCGGAAGAACATTCCCATCCTCATCATATATAGACAGACTGACATCAGCGCCTGTATTCCTGATCAGATCCGGAAGATAATGATAGATACCGCCCGCTGCATAGCCCCGGAGGTCAACTGGCATGATGATATCAACGGAAACGCCCCGCCCTTCAGCTCTTGACAGCGATTTCTCCATATTCTCATCAAGGACAGGAAGATAAGGCAGCAGCACTATGCTTTCTTCTGCGCTTCCGATCAAAGAGGCAAACATCCCTGCAATGCTGCCGCTTCCCCCTGGCCCGCTATTGAAAAGATATGCATCATACCCACCCCCCTGATCAGGATAAACGGCAAAGTCAGCATAATCCAGCCTTTCGACGCTCTCTGCGTTCCAGCTGTCGACAAAAGCGTGCATCAATACCTCTGAAAGAGCAGGAGAATCAAAAAGGTACATGCTGTCACGCTGAGTCTTCCCTTCTCCTGCTCCCATGGAAATATAATTTATATTAAGCCCGCCTATGGCTGCCATCTTGCCATCTATGACAAACATCTTCCGATGATCGCGGATTACGAGTTCCATCGGATTGAGAAGCCTCATTGTGGATATCGGGGAATACTCAAGAAGATGCACACCGCTGTCCCGCAGGAAATAAAGAGGTGTCATATAGTACTGGGTTTCCGTCATATCAAAGGATGAAGTGCCATCCATTATGAAATATACACGGACCCCGCTCTGTGCTTTCTCTGCTATCGCATCGTACAGGACCTCGAGATTTTCCGAACTTGAGCCAAGGAACGTCGAGATGAGTATATAGTCCTCAGCTTTCTCTATCTCCTCAGTGATGCGTCCAAGCCACTCTGTTCCATCAAAATAGCACTCAGGCATCGGAACGCGCACATGCACAGCGCCATATGCTTCAAGCTTATCCTCTACCGGGATATCACTCCAGGCAGCATCTGATACAAATGCATCTGTCATCGATGAACATGAGACAAGAAGCAATAATGATGAAAGCAATACAGCAACAAGCGATTTCACGGTCTTTCCCCAAAGCTACTGCCTCATCGTAGGAAAAACGAATGGATTAGGCAACAGCTGGGAGAATGCATAATGCATTTCCTTGCCGCTTACGGAGAAAAGCACCACAAGAGTATCAGGACGTGCGAACTCAGCCAGGACCTGCAGGCATAAAGCACAGGGAGGAGCTGGCGGATCATCATCAGAACATACTGCGATGATATCTATGCCGATAACGCCTTCTGCCGTGATGGCTGTAGTTATCGCATTGCGCTCAGCACAGATAGTCGCACCATACGAAGAATTCTCCACGTTGCATCCTGAGTAGATCCTTCCAGTCGCAGCTGAAAGCACCGCAGCCCCAACCTTGAAGGATGAATATGGAGCATAGGCATTGTCACGGGCCTTTGCTGCAGCTCTCTTCATACGTTCTATGATCAATGGATCTGAGAGAAGCCGCTTCCCGGGGATTATCATGTTGGCACCGTAGGCAACCCCCGCCTTTTCTGAAGAAATCGAGAAGATAAGGGCGTCAGCTTCTGCGGCTGAGGAAAAACGAGGGAGCGCAGATAAATCCGAGATGACAGCATCAGCACCTGCATCTGCAGCCTTCTCTCCGTCTATGGTTGTCATCATCGCAACTACACGGCATCCGGCTCTCTTCCCGCTCATTATCCCTGCGGCACTGTCCTCGAATACAACAGCTTCATCGCCATCGATTCCAAGTTTTATCAGGCACAGCTCATATATATCCTTCTCTGGCTTGTTCCGCTTTATATCCTCACCGGTTGCGATGAAATCAAAATCCTGATCATCCAGCCCGATGGCTTTTATGTTATCATGCACCTTCCAGCCAGGGGCAGAGGAAGCGATGGCGCACATGATTCCTGCACTCCTTGCCATCTTTACAGTCTCTGCTGCACCAGGAAGCGAAACATCTGCCCTCTCAATGATCTCTGGATAGCGTCTCCTGAAATATGCTGATGCATCATCATAGGAGTAGCGCTCTGCAGAAAGAGCAGAGGCCGTACGGTCAAAGAACACTCTCTCCCCCGCTCCTAGATTTGGCTGGAAATCAGCATAGCTGGCATTGATGCCTATGCTCCTGAAGTATTCAATGCCTATCGTTACCGAGATATCCTCGGTATCCGCAAGCACTCCATCCATATCAAAGAGAAACGCACGGATCATCGCCTAGCCCTTATGAACTTGCCATCGCCCTTTATGCCAAGGTAGATATCATCGCCCATGACAAGCCTGCCTCTGAGATACGTCATCACAACCTTTCCGGTTACAGGGAATCCCTCATACGCTGTATAATGCGCAGCCGAATGAAGCGTATCAGCAGAAAGTGTCCATGACCATTCAGGATTGAAAAGCACTATATCCGCATCCGATCCCTCCTTAAGCGCACCCTTCTCCGGATACAGCCCAAAAAGCTTTGCAGGGCGGGTGGAAAGGAGATTGACGATTTGCGAAAGTGAGAGCTTGCCGCTTGTATGAGCGAATGTATTTATAAGCGGAAGCAGCTCTTCGGTACCAGGAATCCCTGGATAGATTGTCCTGCAATCATCCGAAGACAGCTTCTGCTCACGCGTGAATGAGCAGTGGTCTGTAGCGACAACCTGGATCTCTCCCTCCAGCAAGGCCTCCTGCAGCGCCTCATTATCTTCCTTTGTACGCAATGGCGGTGTCATGACATAAAGTGCACCATCTGCTCCCTCAAGCTTTGATTTGTCAAGGAAAAGATAATGCGGAGTTGTCTCAACATTCACAGTAACGCCTTTTGACCGAAGCTCCCTGACAGCTTCCAAGCCCTTCTTTGAAGAAAGATGCACTATATAGATGCTTGTACCGACTTCTTCTGCTATCTCCCCGACATATCTGATAGCGGCAGCCTCAACCTCAGCAGGACGCAGGGATGCGTGATCGATCGGGCGATAGGATCCTTTCCAGGAACTGCCGATCTCCTGTATGAGCTTATCATCCTCGCAGTGGATGGTAATCATCAGCCCCAGATCCTTTGCACTCTTGAATATAGCTTTAAGCTCATCCCTGTTCTCAACCAGATATCCGACATCACGGTATGTTGTGAAGATCTTGAGGGTTCCACAGCCTGCGGCTTTTATCTCAGCCATCTCATCCTCAATCTCAGCCCTGTATTTATAGACGCCCTGATGAAGTGCATAGTCAATTGCCATTGCAGACATCTCCTTGCGCCTGGATGAAAGGGAATCGAGAAGCGACATCTTATTGTCATCGGCAAAGTCAACGACTGTCGTAACGCCTCCGAATGCAGCGAGCTTTGATCCTTCCTCAAAGGAATCCGCAGTTACAGTACCACGTGACACCAGATGATAATGTGTATGGGCATCTATAAGGCCCGGGAGGACGCACAGCCCATCGGCATGGATGACATTCGTTCCAGAGGGAAGCTTGTTCTCATCTATATGAGGGGCTATCCTGATGATCTTAGCCCCATCGACGAGGATATCCGAATGCCTCGTCCATTCCGTATCAACAATCAGTCCGTTTTTTATCAAGAGAAGCGACATATAATAAGGATAATCCCTCTGAAAGCCTCAATCAAATGTATTTTCAAGGGAAAAGACGCTCAAGGCCAAGTTCTCTTATAAGGGAAACAATCTCCTTGGTCCTGGAGCAGCCGGTCTTCGATAGAAGCGTCCGTATCTGTGATTTCACTGTCACGGGCTCTACGAACCGCCTCTCAGCAATCTCCTTGACCTTCAGCCCCTGCATGAAGCATGAGATAAGCTCACGTTCAGCTGTTGTCAGTGACGAGAGATGCTGGATGAAGAACAGAAGGCTCTTCTCGCTATGGCGAAGCCTTTTATACTCCCCCATCAGTATTTCCTGGACACGCTGCGTAAGCTGAGGCTCCCCCATCTCTACCCGCCTTATATGTTCAGCGATATCCTTTATGTCAGAACCTTTGACAACGAAATCCTTTGCCCCGGTAGCCATTGCGGTCATTATCACATCATCCCTGTCATGGCTTGTAAGGAAGATAACCAAGGCATTCTCGTCTTTTCCAAGGATAGCTTCCGTAGCCTTGATGCCAGCATCTGAGCTCTCCATCTCTATATCCATAAGGACAATCATGCCCTTTTCATACCTGCGGACAGCTTCAGCCCCGCTTGAGACAGATGCCTTGATGGAAAAGCCCTCCCCCTCAAGCCCTTCCTTGAGATCCTCCCTTATCAGGGCAAAATCATCTGCTATCATAAGCTCACTCATTGCTGCCATCCTTTATCTCATAGCGTGGAAGGAGGATTATGAACCTTGTCCCTACCCCGCTCTTTGTCTCGAATCTTATCGAGCCAAGGTGCATGTGTATGATGCGTCTTGCAAAATACATACCCATTCCCCAGTTCGATGAACTGTTCTTGGTTGAGAAGAAAGGTTCCCATATATGCCGCTGGGCTTCTTTTGGCAAACCTCCTCCCGAATCCTGGACAGTTACGGAAACCCAGAGCCTTTCTATCTGCACTCTTATGGAAATGCTATCATGATTACCCTGGGCCTTGTTGGCTTCCCACCCGTTTACAGCTATGTTTGAGATTGCTTCCGAGAGGTTGTCTGAGTCTGCAAGCACTATTATGCCGCCATCGCATCTTGCATCTATCTTTATATCCGGCTGTGAACGCCTTGCCTTTTCCTCAGCTTCCTCGATAACTGACCTGAGGGAATACGGTTCAAGATGAACACTCGTCCGCGATATCGAAGAGCGGAGCCTCTCCATCCTTTCAAGTAGCTTTTCATTCAGCCCCTTCAGCTCATCAAGCTCAGCGCTCCTGTACCCTGAGCGTTCTATCCGCGAGATCAGGATACGGGAAGAAAGAAGCTCATTCTTCGTTCCATGGATGAACATGCTCACTCCAAGTGATGCTGCATTCGCTTTCGCCCTAAGCTCTATCTCCTCATGCTCATCATCGAGTATCACACGGATATACTTGAAAGTACCTATGCATCCTGATATAGAAGCAACAAGGCTTATGACCATGACAAATGCATACATCCCGTCTGATATCCCAGGTGCCAGATACAGCAACCCAAGATTCCACATATAATCATTGCTGTAGAACAGGTAGATCTGCGCTGGATCCTGGTTCGCATAAAGAGCAAAGACAACACATAGCGATATGAGTATCGAAGCCTTCGTAAGGAAACGCCTTTTGAAAAATGACGAGGTTATCGAATGATGCTCATACACCATGACAGCGCTTGCGGCAATGACGTAGATATACGACAATGAACGCGAAGCATAGACAACGCTCCTGATTGCCCCGCTTTCCGGTGCAATGAAGCATTTGAAGAAATCCGGGATATAGACGATAAGTGTCAGAAGCGAAGGCAAAGCCAGAATCCACCAGAACCTCTTCATCTTAAGCGCAAGGAGAAAATATGAAAAAGAGAAGGCAGATAGCAGGATAAAAAGAGGGAAAAGCGTTCGGCCGATTGCGACTATGTATCCAAGCTGTCCCAGAGTCATCACCAGATACTGCATCCATCGCCTTATACCGACTGGACCGAAAAGCAGGACTGATGTTGCATCTGTTATCCCTCCCTTCTTCGCTATGTAGATAAGAATACCGAATATGAAGGCAAACAGGGAAAGTGCTGACATAAAGACAAGGAATGACTTCCTATCACGCTTGAGAAGAAGGAAGACAGTCTCTGTCGAGAGCAGTATTGTTATCAGAAGAAGCAGCATCAGAATCCCTTTTTATTAATTCTAGCATCCAGCATGCCACGCAACAAGGAAGAATGGAACAAATGAAATGCATATAATTTAGAAAAATATTTTATTATTAATTCAATATAAACAAAAGAATTAATCAAAATAATTTCAGCATAGGCCCTAAAAGTATTGCATATTTATTTTGTTTTTGTATAACCAAGTTGAACTTCCTGCCAAAGGCGCCAAGAAGTAATCCAGGCTATGCAGGAGGTAATATGATCAAGCTAGCTCATGTATATAAGAATTTCGGAAAGACTGAGGTCCTCAAAGACATCAACCTTGAAGTCAGAGAGGGCGAGAAACTCGTCATAATAGGTACATCGGGTTCCGGCAAGAGCACTACAGTCCGATGCATGAACTTCCTGGAAGAGCCGACAAGCGGACAAGTCTATGTGAATGGAACACTGCTGACACACAAGAACAAGACAGAGGTAGTGCGGTCATCTTCGGCAATGGTATTCCAGAGCTTCAACCTCTATCCGCACATGGATGTGCTTCACAACCTGACCCTTGCGCCCATGCGTCTTCACAGGATACCGAAGAAAGAAGCAATAGATA
This sequence comes from uncultured Spirochaetaceae bacterium, assembly GCA_944389155.1. Taxonomy (GTDB): domain Bacteria; phylum Spirochaetota; class Spirochaetia; order Sphaerochaetales; family Sphaerochaetaceae; genus Ornithospirochaeta. Next base: position 7,813 of record CALXLI010000140.1, read on the forward strand.
CTGCATTCCATTTTCTTGAGACCGTAGGGCTTACGGATAAGGCATATGCCTACCCATCTACGCTATCTGGCGGACAGCAGCAACGTGTCGCTATTGCGCGTGCGCTCTGTTCCAAGGCCAAGATAATCCTTTTCGATGAACCCACGAGCGCACTCGATCCGGAAATGGTGCAGGAGGTGCTTGATGTCATTGTGCGCCTGAGCGAAGAGAACATAACAATGGTCGTTGTCACACATGAAATGGGTTTTGCAAGGGAAATTGCAGACAGGATAGTATTCATGGACAATGGACGCATAATAGAAGAAGGCACAGCACAGCACTTCTTTGAAAGTCCGGAAGAGGACAGAACCAGGGCATTCTTAAGCAAGATAATCTGAAATCATTTCTGAATCGGAGGATAATATGAGAAAACTGTTTTATGTATTCATTTTTATGATTGCATTAATCATTCCGATTTCGGCCTCTGAACTTCCATCTGATGTTCAGGCGATTGTGGACAGGGGCGTGTTCGGGTTGGAGTCAAGACCGATGTACCGGGATTCGGAATGCTTGATGTAAGAACAGGCGGATATTCAGGCATGGAGATAGATCTTGCAGGCCGGATCGCTGAAGAAATCGGGGTGGACACCGTAAGCTTTACGCCAGTTACAGCCGCAACCCATGGCCAGCTTCTTGACTCTGGGGATATCGACATGGTAATCGCAACGTTCACCATCACTGATGAACGCAGGCTTTCCTGGAACTTCACAACCCCATACTATACGGATGCCGTATCGCTCCTGGTCAAAAAGGGATCAGGCATAGAATCATATGCGGACCTTGATGGGAAAAGGATTGGAGTATCCACTGGCTCAACATCAAGAGAAGCACTGATTGCAGCAGCTGCAGAGAATGGTGTCAAACTCGGAGCAGGCAGCTTCAGGGAGTATGCTACATATCCAGAGATCAAGGCAGCGCTCGATGCAAGACGTGTAGATGCATTCTGTGTTGATGGGTCGATTCTCGCAGGATATCTGGATTCAACTACCGAAATCCTCTCAAGCGTGCGCTTCTCTCCGCAGAATTACGGAATCGCTACAAAGCTTTCCAACACAGGCCTTGCAGGATATCTGGATTCACTTATCCAGACATGGCTTGAGGATGGGACCATAGATTCACTGATTCAGGCAAACGGCGTTGTTGAATCGTATAACCAATAAGCTAAGCCGGGAGCAATCCCGGCATTTCCACGGAAGCAGAATATGATCGGACAGATATTCACTCCATGGAGATGGGCAGAACTTCTCTCTTCATGGCAGGATTTTGCATTTGCATTTCTGACAACACTGCAAGTTGCATTCTTCGCTCTCCTTCTTGCACTCTGCATAGGAGCGATTGCAGGCGTTCTTTCAGCATCACGCTCACGGATCCTGAGGGCTATCGTCAGGGTATACGTGGAATTCTTTCAGAACACACCGCTTGCTATACAGGTGTTCTTTGTCTATTACGCACTGCCTTATGCAGGAATAGTGCTTTATGAAGTTCCGATAGGCATTCTCTGCGTAGGACTGTATACAGGCGCTTATATATCAGAGGTTGTGAGGACAGGAATCAACTCAATACCTAAGGGACAGTTCGACGCAGCTGAGTCGCAGGGCTTCAGCTATGTGCAGACTATGGCCTTGATAATCCTTCCGCAGACGGTGAAGGCAATACTGCCTCCGCTTGCGAATCAATGCGTCAACCTGATAAAGAACACATCGATCCTTGCGATGATAGCAGGAGGAGATCTCATGTATTTCTCCAACGCATGGGCAACGAACGGCCACTTCAGCTATGGCCCGTCATACCTTATATGCGGCTTGCTGTATTTCATCCTCTGCTTTCCGCTCACACACTGGGCAAGAAGCTATGAGGAAAAGCTGAAGGCAAGCGTGCAGGGAGGCAAAGCATGAACGAAGCGATAAATGCTGTATTCACAAAGACCAATATGATATATCTTGCAGCCGGACTGCTTAAGACACTGCAGGTTGCTGCAATCGCTATACTGTTTTCAATACCGATAGGAATGGTCCTTGCGCTTGCCAGAAGCTATTCAAAGGGGATAGCTGGGAAGCTGGCGGGAATCTATATAGAGCTGTTCAGGAACACGCCAAACCTCTTATGGGTATTTGTCTGCTTCATTGCAGCACCATTCGGTTCAGATACAGCACGCTGTGCATCAGCCTATGTATTATTCACATCTGCCATGATGGCTGAGATATTCCGGGGAGGGCTCAACTCAATACCTGCTGGGCAATTCGAAGCAGCCGAGTCGCAGGGATTCAGCTTCATCGGAACGATATGGAGCATAATCATACCGCAATGCATGAGAAACACGATCCCGACAATGATGAGCCAGATCGTGACGGTCATAAAGGATACATCATTCATGGCACAGGTAGCTGTAGCGGAACTTCTATATAACACAAAGAATCTGATGGCAACGCTTTATGTCTATTCAGGTCATCCAATAACGACGGCAGAAGTGATAATGCTCTTTGCAGCAGCTGCTGCAGTGTACTTCGCCATCAACTTCACGATCGCAGCAGCGGCAAGGGTGTATCAGGCAAGGATGGCAAAGGATACAGGAAAAAGATAGGACCGCAGATCCCTGCGGCCCGAAATCCAGCATGAGCACTGCTTACTCAGCAGCTTCCCTCATCACATCGAAGAGAACATAGGAATCAATAGTGGCACTCTGGTCAGCAGCATCTCCGAAACCAGCTTTCTGAACTTCATACAGTGCTTCGATCGTGCCATCCTCAACCTGGGAGATAAGCTCTGCGCTTGTAAGCCATTCTGCATCTCCTCTCTGGGCATATACTGTATCGAAATCTGTACCGAGAACCTCAGCAACCCAGCCAATAACCTCATCTTCGTGCTCTGCCCTGTAGTCCATTCCTGCATACAGTCCCTTTGTGAAGGCAACAAGGAGATCATGATTCTCCTCGGCAAACGATGGCATTACGATCCATGATGCAATGGAAGCTGTCCTGTCAGAGAATGTAAGGTTATCAGAGAGAACGAAAGCATCATCACCTGTATTCTCAAGGATCGTGAAGGATGATGGTGACCATGTCGCGCATGCATCCAGGGATCCTGATGTCATAGCTGAGGTTATAGCGGATGCGTCCATCTCATATGCTGTGATATCATCAAAGGTAAGACCAGCCTCTTCAAGCGTCCACCTGAGTATTGTCTCGGATGATGTGCCAGAAGCATATCCTACATTCTTTCCCTTAAGAGATGCTGGATCCTCTGTGACACCATGGCTCTTGAGTCCTATTACAGCATCACCATTTCCAACATGGGAGAAACAGAAGATATCTGCCTGGCCATTGATACAGAGCCTATGGGCTCCATGTCCGATATAGCCGATATCAATAGATCCGGATTCCATAGCTGCTATGATAGTAGGACCATCAGCGAATTCAACGAGCTGCACATCAAGGCCCTGTGCCTCGAAAGCACCGGAACGCATTGCCGAGACAACGCTCCACAGCGATGCATAGTTTGCCATATATGCGACACGGACCGTTCTCAGCCCGCTATCGCTTTCCTTTGCGCCACTGGCAAAAACACCAGAAAGTGCAACAAGCACGATAAGCATGATTGCAATAAGCTTCTTCATAAACTCTCCTTTTTATTTTCTGACTTCAAGGTATTCCTGATAAACCTGAGACCAGATAAGATTCTTAAGCTCAAGGAAACGAGGACTCATCTTCGTCTCCTGATCACGAGGATATGGGATATCCACCTCTATGATATCCTTTATGCGTCCAGGCCTGGCGCTCATTATAACAACGCGCTCACCTAGTATCAGAGCCTCGTCAACATCGTGGGTTATGAAGAAACAGGTCTTCATCTCCTTCTCCCATGTATTGAGGAGCTCCTGCTGAAGCTGGGTACGCGTCTGTGCATCCAAAGCCCCGAACGGCTCATCCATCAGCAGCACTTCCGGATTTGCAGCATATGCCCTGGCTATGGCAACTCTCTGCTTCATTCCACCGGAAAGCTCCTTCGGATAATGGTTGACGAACTTCTCAAGATCTACCATCTTGATGTACTTCATCGCTATATCCTCAGCTTCCTCGCCCTTTATTCCTTTCATGTTAAGGCCGAACATCACGTTCTTCTTTACCGTAAGCCACGGGAAAAGAGCATATTGCTGGAAGACAACTCCCCTATCAGGACCTGTACCGGAGACTACCTTGCCATTGCATGTCACGGTACCGGATGTAGGTTCCAGAAGCCCTGCGATGATGTTGAGAAGCGTTGACTTTCCGCACCCAGATGGACCTACTACAGTGACAAACTCGTTGTTCGCTATATCGAGATTGACACCATTGAGAGCCACGACCTCACCAGTCCGCCCCATATAGGTCTTCTTCACGTTATCGATATGTACCTTTATATTTCTCTCTTCTCCTGCCATCCTGTAAGCTTCCTTTCCAATAGCTTTATGATCTTCTCAACTGTGATGCCTATTACTCCGATTATGATTATGTAAAGCAGCATCGGAGCTGTCTCGAAGTTGTTGTTGAAGCTCCTTATCCTCATTCCAAGGCCAGCAAAGGCACCTGTGGATTCCGCTGCGATAAGCGTTGTAAGGGCAACGGATGCACCGAGCCTTATAGCTGTCAGCACAAACGGAAGGGATGCTGGAGCAAGAACGCGTATGAAAATATCCTTATCACGGGCGCCAAGCACTCTAGCAGCCTTTATAAGCGTCTCATCGATATTGATTATCCCCTGATACATCGTGATGCACATTATGAGGAATGTAGCTATCGTTATGACGATTATCTGCGGCCGTCTTCCAACACCAGCTGCTATGACTATGAGAGGAACATATGCAAGTGGTGGAATATTCCTTATGAACTGTATCCAAGGCTCTATTATGTTCCTTACGGGCTTATACCAGGCCATGAGTATAGCAACAGGAAGCGCAATAACAAATCCAAGTGCATACCCTGCTCCTACGCTGATAAGGCTTGATGAAAGATCCTTCCAGAGTATTCCGCGCTCTATCACAACCGGAATCTGTCCAAGCGTCACGATGATATTCGGGAATGAACGCGCAGTCTGAGGAAGTACAGATAAAAGAGTCCAAAGCCCAATAGCTGCCGCAAGCGAGATCAGAAGCCATACACGGCCCATCCATTTACCGCTGAGCTTTCCTCCTTTATTCGAAGAACTCTTGTCTTCCATTCGCTCCTCCTTTTTTCCTTACAAAGAAAAGGCTAGCACCGATTCTGAAGTTTGGTAGGCTTAAATTTCTTACGCCTTTGTTGACACAGGACAAATGCACGCATAAAACAAAACTGTGGATAATAAAAGCGATTTCAGCAAAGGCAGCATATACTCACACATACTCCAGCTGGCGATTCCGATGACGATAGCACAGCTTGTGCAGATGCTATACAGCGTCGTTGACAGGATCTATATCGGACATCTGCCCGGAGTTTCCGCACTGGCCCTGACAGGGCTTGGGCTTACATTTCCCATAGTATCGCTCACAAATGCGTTTACAAACCTCTTCTCAGCAGGGGGCGCTCCTCTGTCCTCGATTGCCAGAGGTGCTGGCAAGAAAGATGAGGCTGACAGGATAATGGGCAATACGTTCTCCATGCTTTTGATCTCATCTGTCCTGCTCATGCTGTTCTTCTTCGCATTCATGCGGCCTCTACTCTTTCTCTTCGGAGCATCGGAGGCAACATATCCATTTGCAAGGGACTATCTTTCCATATATCTCATAGGGACCCCATTTGTGATGGTAGGAACTGGCATGAATGCCTTCATCAACGCAGAGGGTTTTGGCAAGACAGGAATGTTCACCATCCTGCTTGGTGCTGTGACGAATATAATCCTCGATCCTATCTTCATATTCATCTTCGGCATGGGGATTGCAGGAGCCGCAATCGCCTCTGTGATATCACAGATACTCTCGGCAGCTTTCGTAATCACGTTCCTTTCGGGCAGGAAGACACTGATGAGGCTTACACCGTCAATAATGAAGATCGATGGAAAGACAGTTGGAAAGATAACAGGACTTGGTCTTGCCGGCTTTATAATGCAGGCTTCAAACGGTGCCGTGCAGATATCCTGCACATCGACGCTCCGTATATTCGGCAGCGATATATATGTCGGGATAATGACTGTGCTGAACTCAATCAGGGATATGATCGCTCTCCCAGCCCAAGGCATAACAGACGCAGCAAAACCTGTCATCGGATACAACTATGGCGCAAAGGAATACGATAGGATAACAAAGGCCACGAAGTTCATAACAGCGATAAGCGTTACATACATGATCATCTCGTGGCTTGCCCTCCTGCTTCTTCCCGAAAGCTTCATCAGGATATTCAGCTCAGATGAGGAGCTTATCGCAAGAGGTGTGAATGCTCTTCACATCTACTTCTTCGGCTTCTTCATGATGGCTTTGCAGTTCTGCGGCCAGACTGTATTCGTAGGGCTCGGGAAATCAAAGCAGGCAATATTCTTCTCCCTGTTCCGCAAGATTGTGATAGTTGTGCCTCTGACTCTTCTGCTTCCACGCATCGGCTTTGGGATCAACGGAGTATTCATTGCAGAACCTATATCGAACTTCATTGGCGGTACAGCCTGCTTCGTGACAATGCTCATCTATTCAAGACGGCTATTCAGGAAAGAGAAATCAGGTCTTCTTGGGAAATGACGTTCCCACAGCAATTCCCTGTCGCTCTTATATGAAGAAAAAAAATCCTTTATGCCTCATAAATTTGATATATTCTCATGGACAACCAATAGATAGCATAGCCCGAATACCAATGAAGATATCATAATGACTGGGTGTCTAAGCAAGAAACATCATGACTGGAACATAGCCAATCCATACAGCGTATAAGTACGTTCATTCGGTTTTATCGTCCAAGACAACCAGGCCATGCATCCATATCTCCCAATCTGCTCAAGGAGATTCCACAAAAGACTTGCTATGAATATCTCCGCTCAGCCCGCTTCTGACCGCAATTACGTTGATCAGAAGCAGGATGATGACTATAGATGCATTGATGCCGCAGATCCAGCCCAATCGCATAAAGCTGACCTTGCTTCATATGCCATGGAGATATAATGGCAGGACAATCAGCAGAGCGCTATGACCTCTATCTCAACCATTACATCCTTCGGAAGCTTCTGTACAGCAACAGCAGAACGTGCAGGAAGAACCGGAGATGAAGAGAACGCTTCAGCATAAACCTCATTGACTGATGCAAAGTCATCCATGTTCTTCAGGAAAACCGTTGCTTTCACAACCTTTGAAATATCAGTTCCAGCAGCACTGAGAACAGCATTTATATTCTTGAATACCTGCCTTGCCTGATCTGCTGCGTTATCACCAACGATATTCCCGGTCTCTGGATCTGCAGGGATCTGCCCCGATGCAAAGATCATGTTGCCGACCTTTACAGCCTGGCTGTACGGCCCAATAGCAGCTGGTGCTGACTTTGTTTCGATTTTCTCAATCATATCCTTTCCTCCGTATGTCTTTATATACTCCAATATTCCACCGGTATTCTCTGCCGAATCCAGGCCGGAAAGCTCTTCCTCTGATGCGAATCCAAAGCCATAGCGAACAGCAAGGAACATGACAGATGCATCATCAGCGCCCTTCTTGTCATTCAAGGTATCACCGACCATAAGCACCTGGCTCCTCGGAATCGCGAAATCATCTATGCAGAGATTTATTATATCACCTTTCGTGCGGTTCTCCTTCTCATTCGAACCATGGACTGAATCAAAGAGTCCAAGCACCCCAAGGTTTTCAAGGCAGAGCTTAACAAGCTCCTCCCCTTTGAATGTGGCAACGCCTGTCTTTATCCCCATTTCGCGCAGAGCTGCAAGGAGTTCCTTCATCCCTGGATAAAGATCCATCATCCTGCATCCAGTTCTCAGATACTCCTCTCGATATATCCTCAAGGCATCATCGATAAGCGATGGATCTAGATCGAATGTGACGCGGAAGCAGTCCCGAAGAGGCGGGCCAACGAATTTTCGCAGATCGCTGTCACTATACTCTTTCGTTATGCCAAGAGCCCTTACTGTATAGAGAGCAGTATGGAAGATCCCAGGAGATGAGTCTGCAAGTGTTCCATCAAAGTCAAAGATGACACCTTTAACCACTGATTGCCTCCAGAACCCTCTCGTGGGAAGCTGTGGATGAAGCAACTATATCCATGCAGGAATCATCATCTGACAAAAGCGTGATCTTTCCGCCAGCTTCCCTGACTATTACGATACCAGCGGCACAGTCATATATATGAAGGCCAAGCTCGTAGTACGCTGCAACACGGCCGCATGCGACATAACACAGCGACAAAGCAGCAGAGCCAAGAGAACGCATATCAGAGAAGACATCATAAAGGCGTCTCATTTCTGCAAGATACTTATCCATGCGTGCATGATTGCGGTGAGGAGGAACAAGGATTGCAAGGCTCTCTGAAAGATCCGCCCTCTCATCTGTATGTATCGGAGAGCCGTTCAGGAACGCTCCTTCGCCCCGTATAGCTGTAAACACCTCTCCCTGCCTAGGAACGGCAATAGCCCCAAGCGCAAGTCCGCATTCATCCTCAAACGCTATTGATATCGTATAGCAAGGGAAGGACGACATGAAATCAACAGTGCCATCGATGGGATCTATTATCCAGCGCTCGCATCTCCTCTCCTCGCCGCCATATTCCTCTCCTAGGATATGATCGTCTGGGAAAGCCGATGTGATTATCTCCCTTATAAGGCGTTCAGCAGCACTGTCAGCCGCAGTGACATAATCATTCTTGCCTTTTGCGGTTATATCAGAGCGGAGGCTTTCATGGGAAAGCAGAAAGGAAGAGACCTCTCTGAGAGCTTTCTCTGCTGTTACGATGCGACGGTGCAACTCACTCTTTTCCATGCTCTTTTCCCCTTGCGATAAGCTGTTCTCCAACTATGCGGCATATCTTCCAGTTAGAAGGTGAGAATGATGATGGTGTTATCTTCTTCTCCTCTGCAGAGAGCAGCGTATAGTCATCATCAAAAGAGAGGATGAGCGAATTCCAGGAATTGGCATGACGGGAATACATCACAGCTCCTGCATTGTTCAGCAGCTCCTCCATCCTCAGGTCATCCATAACGACCTTCTTGGAGGCAATGAGTATTGAAAGGGAATAATCGAAGATAGAGAACATCTTATCCTTTCCGTCTTCACGCTGCCTGTTCCAGCTTCGCTTTATGACATCCTCGAGATATAAGTGCATATCCTTATCAGAAGAACGCACAAAACCTACAAATGCGCTGTTGCTGCCGACCTTTTCAGCAATTTCCTTCACAACACCTGCAAGATCTGAGAAATCATCTGAAGCAGTTCCGTCTCCATTACCTACCATTATGAAGACATTTCCCTGATTCTCGCCATCAAGACGCTTTACTGCACCTCTGTCAACAAGATCCGAGACATTATCCTTGGCATCATCACTATCAGAGGAGGTATCAGCTTCGTCAGCAGCCCCATCAGGAGCTTCTTCCCTTGCTTCATCAGCAATGCTGTTGCTGCTCTCCTCTTCAGGCTTTTGATCTCCATATTCTTCCCCATCGTCTTCCGTAACAGCATCATCTTCACATGCACAAGCTTCATCAGGGCTATCAACTGCCTCGCTCTCTTCTTGCGGCAAACCGATGCTTTCAGGATTGGAATCGGCATGTTCCTCACCTTCAGCGGAATCAGATCCATGCTCATTGGATTCTGTGGAATCATCATTGACTGGAATACCGATGCTGTCTGATGAGAGAGGATCTTCTTCGTCTATCGCTGTCGGAATATAGTCATCATCAGAAGAGGCTGATTCATTACTGTCTTCGTGACGTTCCTCCTGCTCTTTTACATAAGCTGAGGCGAAATCTGTGGCCTCCTCTTCCTCTTTCTCATACTCCTCTTCTTCCTCCTCGCTCTCGACATCTGTCTCAAGTTCAGCTTCGCTTTCCTCATCAGGATCATCGAAAAGGTCATCGAAGAGGTCTGACTGGTCACTATCTTCAGAGCTGTCCTTCTGATAGAGATCTTCCTTCTCTACCTCATTGTACAGCTCTTCATCCTCTGCCTCCTCATCATCCTCGGCAGGAAGGACATCTCCTTCTTCATAGCTGTAGTCATCATCATCGAGCTCTCTTTCGTATTCATCAGCTTCAGCATCGCTTTCCTCATCCCTTTTTATAAGCTCGCTTGTGAGCTCATATTTATCCTGAAGCTTCTTCAGCTCCTCCTCGCTTCGGGAAACCTGATGATATTCAGGCACGGAAAGCTCCTCAAGCTGCTTTTCCTTCTCCTCTATCGCCTTTGCCTTCTCATCATCATCCTCGCTGTCATACTCGTACTCATCAGAGATCTCATCATCAACATCATCGATGACTTCCCTATCATCAATATCATCTTCATCGAGGAAATCAAGGATATCTGTCTTCTCAGGAAGCTCAAGCGAACCGAATATGGTGCGATGGAATTCTTCCCTTCCAGCCGCTGAATTCGCAGCTTTTATCAGATAGTAGACGGATGATGTGAAAACACCATCGCTTACCTTCTCAAGCGGCCCATAGCTATCTGGATCAAGTATGAGAAGCTTATGCCCATCCTGGGCCTTGACATGCTTGTCTTCCTCATGCTGATGTACACGTGACTCATAGAAAGCTGGATTCTCAAAAGCATTCACCTCTGTCATTGAGGAAAGAATCGAGATATCAACCTTATTGCCATCAAAAGAATAGACGCCAACCATATCAGTCTCAGAGAAAAGAAGACGGCAGGCGGCAGCTGCTGCAGCGCTATCGCGAAGATAGAGATCAGCGTTCAATGCAAGGATACGCTGGCCATATGTGAGGATGTGGGACTGCACAAAAGAGAAGTACATAGATCCAAATGGCACAAATGGATATACAGTCGCAGGCCAAAGTCCCTTCTTAAGATATTCCCAGATATCCAGGGATCCTATCGGCCTTGATAGAGTCCTATACACATCTGTCTGAAGATCCGCTGCAAACTCAGGCCTGAACAGATCGAAATCATCACGCCTTGCCTGAAGATCCTTTACACGCATCTGCCAGTTATTCTCCTGCACGATCTCATCGCGCAGGACATCATCGGAAACAGATCCTTCCCTTTCAGCCTTCTTCCGAGCCATCAGGAGAAGCATTTCGGCTTTATATACGGAGAAATCCTCAGAAAGCTTGTCGATTCCCTCCAGGCCATAACGGGCGATCTTCCTAAGTCCATCAAGCAAGGTCTTCAGATCTGTGCCGAACTTATCCTTTATGATCTTCTCATCATCAAATGCATAACCGTACCAGAGGTAGGAATATCTTTCGATGCTTTCCATGTCCTCCTCTGGAGGGAAAAGCTGTGCCAGAAGAGTAGATCTATACGACTCAGCATTCTCGTCAGAGACGAATCCGCTTCTGACCGCAAATACAGTATAGCTTTCGATGTATTTAAGAAGCCTCCTGACACTGTCTTCTGCCAAGGAAAGCACCCTGTTCCAATCCTTCTGCTTTATGTCACGGTTGGTTGATGCAGGATACGATGTATCGTAGAGCGTTGACTGCAGGATCGACTGCAGCAGGACAGGCAGGAGATGGGCATACAGGCTCTGCAATCTGTCCTTGCCTTTTGTCCTTGCGATGCGGCGCTCCTCCCAAGCTGCCATCTTAAGCATTTCAAGAGGATGGTAAGGCCTCATCGTCCTTGCTATATTCTTCATATCCAGCCCAAGATAATTAAGGGCTTCCTGCATGTTCTTCTCTGCTTTCTCCCTGGACATAGCGGCAAGAGATGAAAAGTCTGCAAACAATGAGTCCACTGCGCACTCCTAGATTATATTAGTCAGAAAGGCCCATAACGGTACGTCTATAAGCCTTCAAGCCCTTTTCAAGGCATTTTGCAGCCATGACAAGCTCATTCTCGTTAAGCACATATGCAAATCTTGCCTGATTCTTCCCCATTCCCTTTGTGACGTAGAAATCCTCAGCAGGAGCAAACATCACGGTGTTTCCCTCATATGAGAAATCACGCAGCATGAAGAGTGCAAAACGCTCTGCATCATCAACTGGAAGATCTGCAACGAAGTAGAATGCACCTTTTGGAAGGCTGCATCTGACTCCTGGGATCCTCTGCATAAGCGATATAAGGAGATTGCGGCGCCTTTCATATTCAGCTCTTACGTTCTCGACATATTCATCGGGAGCTGTAAGGGCAGCTGCAGCGGCCACCTGCTCAACGACAGGAGGACAGAGCCTCGCCTGTGAGAGCTTCAGGACAGAATCAATCACTTCCTTGTTCCTCGTCACGATTGCGCCGATACGTGCACCGCACATGCTGAACCGCTTCGAGAAAGAATCAACGCAGATCACCCTATCCTGATAATCAGAGAAGCTGAGAACGGATGTGAAGGACTTGCCATCGTAGCAGAACTCCCTATACACCTCGTCAACTACGAGGAATATATCATGCTTCCGGCACAGCTCAAGAAGTCCCCTCAGTTCCTCTGTTGAGTAGACATGCCCTGTTGGGTTGTTCGGCGAGCATAGCATGATGCCCATGGTCTTCTTGTTTATCTTCTTCTCAAATTCCGTGATTGATGGAAGGACGAAGTTATCATCAGAAGATGATGTGACAGGACGCAGCGTTACCATGGCCATATTCGCGAATGTTGCGACATTCGTATAGAAAGGCTCTGGGATTATGAACTCGTCAAACGGATCACAGAGCGTTGTCAGGACAAACTGAATTGCCTCCGATCCGCCTGTCGTAATCAGGATATCCTCCTCAGAAAGGGAGATGCCGTACTTCCTGTAATACGATAAAAGCGCACGGCGCAGAAACAGCTCTCCTTCGGAGATACCGTACGCGATTATATCCTCATTGTATCCCTGTATGGCCTTGATTGCCTCTACAGGGGTTTTGATATCAGGCTGTCCGATATTCAAATGTATTACGTGAATACCCTTCTTCGAAGCATCCCTGGCATACGGAACGAGTTTCCTTATAGGAGAACACTGAAAGCCAGAGATCCTGTTTGACATCTGCATAAAGCGCCTCTCAGTCCGTCACAGAGCTATCCTGGATAAGAGGTGCGTCCGGGTTTGCCTGCGATGAGTCAATAAGTTTCTGTATGAATTTGCGGTTCTCAAGGAGCGGGGAGATCGAGCGTCCGTGATGGAGCCTTGATATAACCCTGGCAAAAAGCTCGGTAACATCAGCCTGCACGAACCATTCCTTCTCCAGCAGTTCCTTTCCCTGATAAACAGCATTGGTTCCGATGATCCTCCAGAACACGCCTTCCTTGTAAGCTGCATCGAAGTTCTCGATTGCATTGCCATTGAAGAAAGGAAGGGAGACCATGCAGATGATACGCTTTGCGCCTCTATTCATCAGCTCGCGCATTGCTATGATCATCGTGCCGCCTGTTGCAATCATGTCATCAGCCATGATCACAGTCTTGCCTTTCACATCTCCAAGAAGGTTGATGCTCTTTATATTCGAATGCTTAGCATCCTTTGAGACTACTGAATAGTCTCTTTCCTTATAAAGCATGGCAAGAGGACGGTGCAGGCCCTGTGCATAGAACTTGTTCCTGGAAACAGCGCCGGTGTCAGGGGAAACCACGACGATATCAGGATCGGAGAAATCTATGAGCTTCCTGAGCGCTATAAGCGTCTGGTACGAGCCATGCAGATTCTCCAGGTGGCATGTCGTGAACGCATTCTCGATCTCACGTGAGTGGATATCAAGGGTGATGATCCTGGCAACTCCAAGATTCTCACAGAAATGAGCGAACATCGAAGCTGTGAGCGCCTCTCGTCCTGCCTTCTTGTGCTGTCTTGCATATGGATAAGTAGGAAGCACGAGCGTTACGGAATCAGCTCCGGCAAGCTTTACAGCGTGGATTGTCGTAAAGAGGAACATGAGATGGTCATTTACGGAAAGAGGCTGAGGTTCTTCAAGTCCTGCAACCTTTATCGGAGCGTTGTTCGATACATCATGGACGATATATACGCTCAGGCCTCTTACAGGATCGATGATCTCAGCCTTCTCCTCACCGTTTGCGAAACGTGTGTATTTGACGTTTATCGTCATATCCGGACAATGGAATGCTGTAGGAAGCTTTCCTGCAGGGATCTTCCTGCTATCCAGATCATCCGTAAGCGTTACGAACTTCAAAAGCTCATCCGGTGTGATATTATGACGCTTAGTCAATGCTTCTGAAAGCTTCTCGTAACGATCGATGTAAAGACGTCTGAGGTGCTTTACGACCTTACCTGTAAAATACTCGCTGCCTGGACCTGCAATGATTCCAAGCTTGTGGGGTTTGATGATGCTCATATGGTCACTGTAATGTAATGATTGTTCTTTGGCAAGGATTGTTGGATGATGAAAAATCAAAGGAAGACACTTTGTACAGCAACAATTCTTTACATGAAATTAAATTAGAATAAAACCAGGCACAAAGCAAAAAAGATTGCCGAGAAAACCCAAAGCATCTCGGCATATTATTCATAAGCAGTCCTGCCAAATCAGATTCATCAAACCTGAAACCTATATGCCACATTGATAGGATGTCCTTTGATCATAATAGACTTATTCCTATTCATATAAGATTCCGATGTGACAGCATCTCAAGAATCCTTTCAGGAAGGAACCAGCATTGCAGGAAGCTGTCAGATTATAACCTCGCTTATGCCTGGGATGAGAGATGAATATACATTCTTCAGATGCTCCATCCTTTCCCTGACCCCATCCTCAAGCTGGGAAAGCCAGGCCTCATCCTTCTCTATGCCAAGATTGCCCGTCGTACCGATGGAAGTCCTCTTTCCGAGCGAAGCAACTGGATCCTCGCCCTTTACCTTATCGAGATTGAGGCCAACGTCCTTATAGCTATCTCTGAAGTTGCCTCCTGAGAGAACACGCTCCATAACGCGGTCAGTCGCATAAAGCTCAGGTGTACAGGCTGCTATAAGCCTATCCGGATGGACTTCCAGCTTTGATATCATCTCGCTCATTATAAGAAGAAGCTCCTCTGTGCTTCTGAAGCCCTCGATGAGCGGTTCTTTCGTATCCTGGAAATCCCTGTTATAGCCGGAAGGCAGCGCCTTGATTATCGACTTGACACGAAGCGAGCAGGAAGAGACCAGGGAAGTCCTGGAACGCGCAAGCTCCAAGCCATCTGGATTCTTCTTCTGCGGCATTATCGAAGAGCCTGTGCAGAGCTCACGTGGAAGCGAGAAGTATCCGAACTCAGGAAGAGTGAAGAGCATCAGGTCCTGGGCAAGCTTTGAGACAGTAAGCGCAAGATATTCAGCATGGTCAAGGAACATAGCCTCGAACTTGCCCCTTGAGTTATTTGCATAGAGGACATTGTTCTGAACGCGTGCAAAACCCATGAGCGATGCCGTATATTCACGATCAAGAGGGAGTGTCACCCCATACGATGCAGCAGATCCAAGCGGTGACTGGTCAAGCACCCTATACAGATCAAGGAGCATTGCAGCCTCCTCTTCCGTTTCCTCTGCAAATGAAAGAGCCCAAAGCGCAACAGATGATGGCATTGCAATCTGCATATGCGTGCGGCCAGGCATCGGAACGTCCTGGTTTTCCCTGGCAAGGGAAATGAGAGAAGATGCAAACGATAGAGCCGAGGATGCAAGCTTGAGGGATGCTTCCCTCATATATAGCCTGAGCGCAGTCTGCACCTGATCGTTGCGGCTCCGCCCTGTATGTATCTTCTTGCCGACATCTCCAAAGCGTTCTGTAAGGTATCCCTCGATCGCTGTATGGCAATCCTCATCTGAAAGCTTTATCCCAAACTCATTCCGCTTTCTCCTGTCAGCAATCTCACCGAGCCCGGAAAGAAGCACATCCTTTTCCTCCTCGCTGAGTATGCTTATCCTATTCAGCCCTCTTGCATGGGCTGCTGAGCCAATGAGGTCGGAAAGCACCAACTCCTGATCATATATATAGTCATTGCGAACAGTGAAATGCTCCATCATGGAATCAAGCGTATAATTCTTCTGCCAAAGTTTTGCCATAGCGAAAGATTAGCAGAATTTGCGTCACAATCAAAGACTCAGAGCGTATATATAATATGAAGCTCTTATCTGTAATCCTATTGATAGTTGTCATATTATCAGGCTGTCCTGCGGGCATGGGACGTGTATATGATTCATTCCAAGGGCAGGACAGGACTCTGCCGAAGATCCTTTCATATGGACTAGAGGACAATGAGGCGTTCTCCATAATCTATGACAGGGTTGTCTACATTGCCGATACTGAGGTTGATGGAAGCAAGCTGCACTACAGTGCAGAAGGCACCATATTCAGCATTCCGCTCGGACGAGAGCTGAAAAGAGGAGAGAAGTGCATATTATCAGTCACAGCCGAGGATTCCATCGGAAACACCTTGCGCTCATCATTCATCGTCATAGGCAGGAATCCTGAGATTCCGGAAGCTGTGATAAATGAGGTCTCGATACAGGGAAGCGGAGAGAATCCAGACAGGGTCGAGATCCTGTTCCTCAGCGATGGGAACACAGCAGGGCTTGCGCTTGCAGATGGAACGGGAGATGGCGCTAACCACATAGCAACCATGCCAGAAATCGATGTCAGGACCGGTGATATGCTGCTCATCTACTGGAATTCAGAGCATGCAGGAGCAGATGCAATCTCAGAAAACGGATACACAGCCCACGTCCTGGACGGAGGAAGCGACACAACGCTCTCCGGAACAAACGGCGCGCTCATCCTGTACAAGGAAGAAGGCGGGGATATAATTGATGGCCTTATCTACACGACAGGAGACAACACGGATGCAGATGGCTACGGGAACAACAGGACCCGTGACGCTGCACGGGAGCTCATGGAATCTGGGGAATGGGGAGGTGAACCTGTGGATTCCAGCCTTGTAACATCAAGCAGGGTACTTGCAAGGATTCCCGGCGGATGGGATACGAACTCGAAGGATGACTTCTTCACGACGGCGGCAAGGAAATCAACATTCGGCTATCATAATCAGTACTTCCCATATAATGAGGAATAGGAATCAAATATTCCTTTCCTCTATTATATTCCCATTTAGGTCTGTTATATACTCTTTGCCTATTGGTATCCTGAAGATGAGCTTATTGTCTATAAAGCACTCGGCTCCATCTTTCCCAGATAGTACCTTATAGCGCTTATCGCCCCAGAGCTGCTCATACTCAGCACACTCGCTGCCAGCTGCAGACCATATGGCGCTCTCCTTTTCGATCGTCACGCCATAGATCCTGGCTATGTACTCCAGCACGGAAAGAAGCGCAGGGCCATATCCATTCTGGCCCTCTCCCGACCTGATATCTGAAGCAGCCGCGGTAAATGGGTCATACTGCTGCACGAAAAGCGCATTCTCGCCTATTGCAGAGAAAAGCTTCCTACCGAGGATTGGCAGAAGATGATCATAGCCGTAGTTCGTGAATGCCCTGATTGCCCTTTGATAAGTCAGAGCCTCAACCTGCCCTGTCCATGAATTCGTCCTTATATTCCTGAAAAGAGGATCGGAGACGGAGATTGAAGGAAGCGGCATCTCTGTCCAGAACTCATGAGGAGATAGGATGTGCTCACGGACAAACCTGTCAGCCATATCATCAGATATGCTTCTCCAGTACATGCATCGGAGAGTATTGTGTGTCAGGCAAGGGATGAAATCATGTCTCTTGTCACGGTCGAAGAGGGCTCCAGCTTCATCATGCCAAAGATAGCTTCTGATCTTCTGCCTCACACAGTCAGCCTTCTCTCTCCAATAGCGCTCCCTCTCAGCATTTCCCTGGATTGCGGAAATCTCAGCAAGCACAGCTCTTGAAGAATAGGAATAGCTCATGAAATCCATAGAGGCTACAGGAAGCATGGAAAGGGAATCGGGTGCGCTTTCCCCTACCCAATAGTTCGGTGCATCATCCCCAAGCCTCAGCGTATTGTCCTCACCTGTATCAAAACGGCACCAGGTTTCAAGGCATCCATCGCCATCGCTGTCCCTGAAGCGCCAAAGATAGCTGTCAAAGCGCTCAAGCGTGCTGTACAGGAGCGAAAGGTAATCATCATCCTTTTCCAGGACGTAATACATAGAAAGAGCTTCCTCAGGAAAGCAGAAACCCTGGAATTTGTTGAATTCCGGCACTGTTTTCCCGCCAATCAGGGCAATGCTCCCTGGAAGTCTTCCATCCTCCCTTATATTCTCCATGAAGATAAGGCTGTTATTGACGCCGATTCCTGCCTTCCGCTTTGCATACATCGCTCCGCCCATGGGCTGCGTCTCAAGCCATACCTTGCTGTAGCCACCGCCTTCAACAAGCACGGAGCGGCCAGCGAAATCCGCAATATTCGAAAGGCACTTTTCCTCCGCTTCCCTATAAAGCTTCTCCACAAGGCTGTTTTCTGTGGAGAAACGTACAGATGTCTCGATCATAGATCATCTACCAGGGCTGTAGATTTTGCATATGCGGTGCTTCTTGCCTCAAAGAAATCGGTCTTTACCATATTTGCATTTGAATACTGCGAAACCCATGCCATATCAGAAGGTTCTTTCTCGAAGCCAGGATACAGTGGCTCGAATCCTATGCTCTGCCATCTGAGATTGCCAAGATAATGGATGTAGTCAGAGACCATCTTGCGCGTAAGCCCTGGGATATTGTCACCGATTACATACTCACCCCATTCAGCTTCCTGCCTCACTCCTTCTTCCATCATTGCCTTATATACAGCGACACGCTCATCGGAAAAGAGCTCAGGCTCTTCCTTCTTCAGCTCAAGGATGATGTTCCTGAAAAGCCATAGATGCGTATTCTCATCGCGGTTGATGTATCTTATCTCCTGGGCAGAACCTGGCATCTTCCCGTTCCTGGAGAGATTGTAGAAGAACATGAACCCAGAATAGAAGTAGATGCCTTCGAGGATGAAGTTCGCTATCAGGACCTTCATCAGATGATACAGATCCCGGTTCTCGATAAAATCATTATAGCAGCTGCCGATGAACGTATTGCGTCTGAGCAGATGCTCATCTGTCTTCCACTGGAAGAGTATATCATTGCGCTCCTCAGGGGAACAGATCGTATCAAGCATATATGAGTAGGCCTGGCTATGCAGGCACTCCTGGAATGTCTGGATGTGCAGGCAGAGATTTACCTCATTTGCAGTTATGTATTCTGTGATATTAGGCAGATTCGCCGTCTGCAGGCTATCAAGGAAGACAAGGAACGAAAGTATCTTGTCATAGGCGGTTCTCTCAGATGGAAGCAGACGATGATAATCCTTCAGATCCTGGGAAAGATTTATCTCCTCAGGAATCCAGAAATTGTTCATTGCCTGCCTGTACCAGTCCGATACCCAGCCATACTTCATGTTATTGAAATCATTGAGGTTGGTCGTATTGCCTCCGACCATCCGCCTTTTCTCCACTTCAGTATCCCCATCCGGGTTGAAGAGTGGATTCCGTCTGAGATTTTCCATATTCCTCTCCTAGCTTGAACAGCTCTCGCACTCCTCAACCTCAAGGCTCTTGGAGCGTACATAATATATTGTCTTCACATGGCACTTCGATGCAAGGATATAAAGATCAAGGACCTGCCTCATCGTGTAATCATTGGTTATGTACAGATTCATGGACTGACCCTGATCGATATGGCGCTGCCTTACGCCATCTGCCTTAACTGACCAGCTCTGATCTATCTGATAAGCGCTCTTGTAGTACCACCATGTCGCGCTCGAAAGCTCTGGAGCTGTACGCGGAAGCATGCTGCCCTTCTTCTCCTCATAGAAGAAACGCTGCATGACAGGATCAACTCCGGCAGTTGTCCCGGATAGTATGGATGTGGATGATGTCGGGGCAACAGCAAGAAGATACGCATTCCTCATGCCATTCTCATGCACCTTCTGCCTCAGGCTCTGCCACTGGGGGGATGTGTATCCACGTCTATCGAAATAAAGCCCGGTATCCCACTCAGAGCCTTGGAAATAAGCATACGGCCCCTTCTCCGCAGCAAGCTCAGATGACTCCTCTATAGCAGCATATGCGATACGCTCAAATACATCGTCAACAAATGAAAGATGCTCATCGCTCTCCCATCTTATGCCGTTCTTGGCGAGCATATGATGATATCCTGATACACCAAGCCCAACAGCTCTGTAACGTTCATTTGTGATCTTCGCGTATGGAACGGGATAGAAATTCAGCGTTATGACGTTGTCCAAGGCGCGGATTGCCGTCTTCACGATCTGTGAGAGCTTATCCTTATCCTTCACATCTATATTCCCCAGGCAAAGGGAAGCAAGGTTGCATACGACAAAGTCACCAGGCCTGGTTCTCTGCACGACAACAGTATCACCATCCTCTGTCCTTACCTCGATATCATCAGCCTTGATTTCCGACATGTTCTGCGCGATTTCCGTACACAGGTTGGATGAATAGACCATTCCCATGTGCTTGTTCGGATTCATCCTGTTAACCTCATCGCGGTTGAATGCAAAAGGAGTTCCTGTCTCGACAGCGCTCTTGATGATGAGGCGGACAAAATCCTTCAGGAGAATCGAACGCTTTGATATACGGTTATCTGCAACGCAATCAAGATATCGCTTCTTCCATTCATCACCATAGTAATCCTCAAGGTTATAGCCCTTGACCGAGGATATCTCATGGGGACACATCATATACCACATCTGATCAAGGCTTTCCTCGCAAAGCTGCCAGAAATAATCAGGATAGCAGACTGCAGGGAAGACATCGTGGGCCTTCATCCTGTCATCGCCATTGTTTGTCCTGAGATTGAGGAATTCCAGAATATCCTTATGCCAGACATCAAGGTATACGGCGACAGCGCCTGCCCGCACTCCAAGCTGGTCAACGGCAACAGCAGTATCGTTCACAAGGCGTATCCAGCGGATAACTCCTCCAGCAGCACCTTCAAAGCCTCTGATTGAGGAACCATTTGCCCTGACCTTTCCGAAATACATTCCCATGCCGCCACCGAACTTGGATACCTTTGCAAAGTTATCTATGGAACGGTATATGCCATCAAGCGAATCAGGAACGGTATCGATGAAGCATGATGAGAGCTGGTGGATAGGCTTGCGCGCATTGGCAAGCGTCGGAGTTGCCATCGTAACTTCCATTTTCGAGAGCATATCATAGAAAGCCCTGACACATTCCATCCTCTTCTCCTTTTCAGGGAGGGCAAGATGGAGGGCGATACCCAGGAACATCTCCTGCGGAGTCTCAAGAGGCTCATGATGATGGCTGCTTATAAGATACCTTCTTATGAGAAGATCGAGACCTGAATATGTGAAAAGATAATCACGATCGCTGCAGATGAATGTCTCAGCCTCATCTATCTCAGCTCTTGAATAGCCTTGAAGGATATAATCACCATAAAGACCTTCAGCCGTAAGATACTGGAGCTTCTCGTAAAAGGAATGGATGTTCTTATCAGAGAGTCTCTCCCTGAGCTTGTCATGGAATGAGAAGAGAAGGAAACGCGATGCGATGAATTCCCATTTCGGAGCTTCAGGACGCGTAAGCTCAACAGATGCACGGATAAGGGCTCCAAGCTTCTCATCATCGCCCATGTCTGGCTTGAGGAATGATATCAGCTTCTCTGAAAGAGCAGCGAGAGAATATGTCTCTGCCGGGAAATCCCTCTGTATCCCTGTAAGGACAGGAGAAAGGGAATCGTCAGAGAAACAAGAGAGAATGGCCTTCCTCTCCTTCCTGCGTTCAGTACGCTCATTCCTGAAAAGGATGTAGTTCTTCGCAGCCTGGAACTCACCGGATGCCATAAGGGCTTCCTCTGCCCTGTCCTGTATCTCCTCAACGCTCCATTCGTCTTTCGAGCCCAGGCCGTTCCTTATCCTCTCTGCCAGCTGAAGAGGCAGAGCCTCATCATAAGGCGCCCCTGTGCTGACAAGAGCTTTCCTGATTGCTGCCTCGATCTTGGCAGAGTCGAAGTCGGCAATGCGTCCATCTCTTTTGATTATTCTCATTATACCCCGCTATAAATATGGTAGCAGACAGGCTACCACACAATATATTGTGCTCGACAATATCAAAGAAAGCGCTAAGATGCAATCACCTTACGCTCGAAATGAACGTAGTACGCGAAATTGATGATGATTCCGAAAACAGTCGCCAGCGGTGCAGCAAGTCCGATCATGGTAACGCTTGGCTCAGGCTGGACAGACATTATATATGCAACAGGCAGCCGGACGAGGAATGTCTGAAGGAGGGATTGAACCATCACAAAAAGCGTCATCCCATGACCGCTGAAGTACCCCATGAATGAAAAGAGTATGCTTGTGACGATAGCTTCCGGAGCAAAGCCCCTGAGGTATTCAGCGGATCTTGCTATCACAGCTGCATCCGATGCGAATATGTTTGATATCCCGCGTCCAAAGAAGAATGCAAGGGCAAACATGACAGTACCTACAGCGGCGCCAAGCACCATTCCGATATGCATCGTACGACGTGCCCTGTCTTCCTTTCCTGCTCCGACATTCTGTGCGATGAATGAAGATAGGGACTGCATGATCGAAGATGGAATCAGCATGATGAATGTCACTATCTTGTTGGCAACGCCATAGCCTCCAGAGGCGGCAAGACCTATGTTGTTGATGAATGCGATGAGCGCCAGGAATGAAATCTGCGTCATAAGCTCCTGCAGCGCTATAGGAGAGCCTATCCGGAGAAATGACATGAGCGATCGGTCGAACCTTATATCGCGAAGAGTGAGCCTGAATGGAAGCTTCTCGCGGCGGAGTATAATAAGGGAAAGGACAACGGACAGGGCCTGGGCGCCGACTGTTGCAGCTGCAGCTCCTGCCTCATCCATATCAAAGATCGCGATAAGCACGTAATCCCCTATGATATTAGCCACGCATGCAATGGCCACGAAAATCAGCGGAAGCCTTGAATTGCCGATGCCTCGGAGTATGCAGCTTATTACGTTATAGGCAATTATGAAGAGAATTCCTCCTCCGCATATCCTTATGTAAGCTACAGTATTATCCACAGCTTCCGCAGGTGCTTTCATAAGTACTGCAATAGGTTCTGCGAAGACAATGAGAATTG
>CALXLI010000141.1 GCA_944389155.1 uncultured Spirochaetaceae bacterium
TACATACGAATCAATCAAGATACAGCCGGAATGATCAGGCGCAATCTCTCCAGCCCTCACCCCATTTGCAAAAAGCATTGCCTCGATAGGATCGCCAGAGGCGGCTGCTGTCATCCTCATCCTGAGCGCATCCCATACAGAATCCCTTGAAAGGCTTTCTGCGTATAGGACAGTGCGGCCATAGCCATAGCTGCCAGGGGCTGCGTTATGGTGATCGGTAGAACCTACCACCCCAAAGTGATAACCTCTTTCCAGCCCTCCCTGATAGGTATTCTCACCACTTCTTGGGCCCATCGTGTGAAGGTACTTCTGCCTTGCGTCAAAGCTCTCTGCACAGCCATGCATCGAGATTATCTCAACAAGCGGGGAGACCGATGGATTGAAGAGATTCCAGTTTATCCCCCTATAACCTGTCTTGTATCCAATATGATGAGGAGTGCAGAGGAACCTGTCCTGCTGGCTTTCATCGCCGGAGATAAGCCTATCAAGCCTATCATCCTTCTCTCCTTCCTTGCACTCAGGAGGAAGATCCTCCCCAAGATTACGGCAAAGGATCGTATAGTCGCCTGTCTTGAATCCATGATACTCATACGAATAGAAAGGGATGAGATCAGATGACGCCGCTGAATCCATGACGCTCTTATAATGAGGCCAGTTCATCCTAAGGCGCCGGAATCCCTCCCTATGATACTCCTGTACATCCAGAGGAACCCTCATCTCCACATTCTCTGCGATATCAGGCCATGCGAAATGCCCTGTGACAGAGAAGAAATCAAGCTGCTGCGATGCAAATGCAACCGCACTCTCTATGGTCCCATAGCCGTAGCTTATGCCGCAATGGTTGTGAATATCCCCTACATATGCATTGAGCTTTGAAACCTGCTCATGAATACCGTTCTTTCTCAGCTCTTCTTCAAAGAACCTGGCAATCCTGTTCACTTTTCCTCCTGACTATCCTTATGAGGGCATTATCTGCAATATCTATCCTCAAAGCCTGAAATCCGGGAACAAGGTTGAATATCCTCTTCAGGCCATACGGCAACGAGAAGCTTCCCTTATCCATTATGATATCAAAGCCCCGCTCGAAAGACAGTCTATTGCCTTGTATGATGACGTTCTCGCTCTCTCTTGAGATCACCGGCATTATCAGCTTTCCGCTATCCCTGACGCACTCTATCAGGACATCATCATCGGAAAACGCATAGCTGAATCTGTACTTCGCCTCAGAAGGATTGCCGTCAATGTCGCAAAGAACACCTTCAACGCTTATCATGCTGCCGGTCTGCCCTATCTTCGAGGAAAGGCAATAAAGGCTTGAGAACGGCCCATCCTCAACACGGAGCGCAAGGCACTCATGCTTTACCCTCCATGAAGGAATCTGCTGGTTGTTTGCTTCCTTGATGGAATACTCTGCCATCCCAGAGACAAGCATAGGTCCAAGATTCCTGCCATGGAGCATCGTAAGCGTTCCGCCGCTGGCGTGTCCGCCCTTCATGTACTTCCAATCATACCCTGTCGCAGTTGCTGAAAAGCCTTTTGTCTCTATCCTGTATGTATCGATCTCGGGAAAATGACGGACATAACTGGCAACAGGCTCAGCCTGCATGTCTATATCAGGGAAAAGCCCTTCATTGATTATGAATGCAGGTATCTTGGCATGAGTGAACGTATGATGAATGCATGCGCTCTCTCCAGCAACGTACAGATCAGGACCGCCATACAGAAGGTTATCATGCGTACAATCCCTCATAAGGGAGAGGTTGCGCAAAGCGGCAAGGCCAAACGAACTATCGTAGCGCGATAGATATAGAAGAGCTGCTGCAGCCCCATCAGATGTACGGCTTCCCCAATACGTCCACTTGAAGGAACGTGTGCCGAAGCTGTTGTCCCAGCCTCCATCTGGAAGCGCAAAGGAAAGATGAGCCTTGAACAGCCTGATCGAAAGCTCCAGGAGATCATCGTCTTTTGAAGCAGCAGCCAGACGCACTATCGCAGGCAGGCTCTCTTCTGTGTTGTATCCGATATCAACAGAACGGCAGCCACGCTCCGAGATCTTCTCCCTTGGTATTCCCTCCCCGAAGAGAAGGTTGTTCTCTGTTACAGCTGTATAAATCAGATCTTTGTATTCAGCAGACTTGCGCAGAAGAGCATCATCAGAGAAATACGTTCCCGCCAGATACAGAGCAAGGGCTATGGATATCGGATAGTTTATGTTATTGCGCTTATATTCATCATGAGAGGCAAGATAAGATGCAGCGGACAAAGCCCTTTTCTCTATCCGTTCCCTGAACCCATCAGGAATGACTTTCCCATCATGCATAAGCGTATCCATCATTGCTGTAAGGGCAAATACTGTTATGCCACGCCAATGTGAATCAATGTCATTGTCATACGAACCATCTGAATTCGAAACCACGCACTCAGCCCAGTCAAAAAGGGAGACTGATGCATCGAGCCATTTTCCATCCCCGGTAATGCTATACATTGTCATGAATGGATATATCGCATCCATCGACCGACCATGGAGCATTCCGCAGGATGGGCATATGAAAGCGCCATCAGTCCTTGCGTCTCCTGTTCCGCGAACCTGATGCCTGTAAAGCCCCTCGCACCAGGAAGCAAGCAATGCTTGAGAGATTTCCTTTATTCCTTCCATAACCTCACCTTTGTCGAGATGACAATCTCACCTTTCCTGACAAAATAACGTATTGACGGTATTGCGCTCCTTCGCCATAGCAGATTCGTATTCGGATCAGCGCTGATCACAGTACCTTCGCCTTCTCCGCATATGCACTCAACAGAGGAATGGATGCCAGATGATATAACCTCTGCATGATTCCTGTCAGCAAAACCTTCTGCCTCCTCCCTTGAGAATCCTGAATCGTATGCAATGCACTCAACCCCGCTTCTTATGCGATGCGTACGTATGTGGCAATCCTCCATAATCTCTATTGTTGTCTCAACATCTACCTCTGGCAGAGGGGACCAATGGGAAAACACCTTGTTGCCGCATATCGAGAAATCCTTGCTCCCCTTCCTGACGAATACAGTGCCATTTACCACAAATGAAAGCATTGAATCCGGAGCGCTCTCCTCAATTGTCTCATCTGTATGCGAAACCGAGAATGGGGATGATGAGGAATATGCGAACTTATCGTACTTCTCGGTGAAATGCCCAAGGGACTTCATGCCGAGCATTCCGACCTCATACAAGGTTGTATCCCAGCCTCTATGCTGGATCAGCCTTCGTCCAAGCTCGTTCTTCAGTCCATCCAGAGATGGAAGCGGAACAGCTTCACAGCTCCAGAACGGATGTTCATCAGGCAGCGCGAGGAACATGAATGCCTTCAGGCTCCAGTATGGGCTTCCTGGCCCGTTATAGCGTTCAGCCATCGTAAGATTCGGATAGCCATATCCAATTGAAAGTATCCCGCTATCGAAGATACTTCTGCCTAGCCAATACTCGATATTACGCTCTATTATCCCTTTCACAGTACCGATGTCCTCATCCGAGATAAGGGAAAGCGCAGACCAGAAGGCAATCTGTGCAAAACGATATGTAAGGGAACGCCCATATGGGATAGCTTCACCGCTATCTGCAAACCAGTATATATAATCTTCAGCAAACAGAAGCGCCCTTTCCCTTGCGCTCTCCTGATTTATACCTGCAAATGCAGCCAGAAGCATCGGATAGAAATGCATTGCAAAGGCTGAGTAATAATCAGTACGTCCTGAAACACCGTCTTTATACCAGCCTCCGCCAATATAGCAGCTCTCAATGAAGGCAGCATCCTCTTCAATGCGTTTTGCAGAATATTTCCTTCCAAGCCTCTTGAGTGCAGTATTCACGATTATGCGGAAGAAATACCAGTTGCATTTCGGCATCTCATGCTCGTTTATCTTATAAAGCCATGCTGATAGATTGTCCTTGGCTCTCTCAGACAGCGGAGCCCAGAGTATCTCCGGCACTGCAATCAGAGCGAAAGCGATTGGGGCCATCTCAACAAATCTCTGGTCTGACTCCTCGCACTCTCCCCAATATTCAGGGGACTCGGGATCGGATCCATTGGCAAGGCCTGAGATATAATGCTCCTCAAAGAACGGATCCCTGCCTCCACCTATCCAAAAAGGAACAAGTCCCCAGAGAGGCCTGGCAAAAGACTCAAACTCTATGACGCTCTGTGAATAAGTCGTGCCGGCACCGTCAAGCTCTATACGGGCAGAGCCTTTGCTGAAGCGATTCCTCAAAGGCTCAAGCAGTGCTAGCAATAGCTCCTGATAATCCTTCTTAGTCATCATAGCTGTTTCCTCTATTTGTATGCCCTTCGGAATTCCTCTGGACTTAGATAAGGCAGGGCAATCATATCGCAGGTCTCTTCCATATGCTTTCTGAGAAGACGCAGCATATCCAAAGCCAGCGCATCATAGCCACCTGTGAAGATAAGATTCTCAGTCTCCCCTGGATCCGAGACAACATCATACAGTTCAAAGAACATCTCATCCTTGAAGTAATCAACGATAAGCTTGTAGCTGCCCTTGACAATGCAGCGCTGGAAGTTGGATCTTGCCCCATTGCCGTCAAATTGGATATACGCGGTATTGTCATTGCTGAAGACATCGCCGTTTATAAGCGGAAGGAGCGATTTTCCATCAAATGTGCCTTTATGCTCCAGCGATAGATAATCAACAAGAGTCGGAAGTACATCTATATGGCTTATGACCCTATCGATTTCCTTATGCTTTCTGTCCGGAAAGCTGATAAACAGCGGAACACGTGCTGATTCTTCATACATGCACATCTTCTGGAAAAGCGCATGAGAGCCAAGCATCTCTCCATGGTCAGATGTGAAGATTATGATGGAATCATCATAGATTCCTTCTTTCTTCAATTCATCAAGCACCTGTCCGACACAGCTATCGAGCATGGCAACAAGCCCTAGGTATACCCTCCAGGATTCCTTCCATTCATCCTTTCTGTATCTAGCTCCGATCACGCCAGTGAGGTTGTACATCTGAAGCGGTGACTGATGCGGATAATAAACACCAACATTCTCAGGCAGCTGGAAATCATCATAGCTTATCCTGCTATACCAAGGCTCAGGGATTTCCAAAGGAGGATGGGGTGCAAGGAACATCGCATTCAAAAGCAATGGCTTTGATTTGTCGCGTGCCCTTATAGCTTCAACGGCTTTATCAGCAAAGTACCTGTCAAAGTAATATTTCTCATCCTGGTCATAGCACCCTGTATTGGCGTTCGAATATCTTGTAACGCGAGTGAACGTGCCTCCCTTCATCTCAGGCACAGGCGATTTGAAATAAGGGCCGCCAGGCATTCTGGCGCCTTCGCCTGCAAGATACTCCTTATATGTCTTCTCAGTCGATGCCCAGATTGTCTTGGCATCCATGTCTTCAAGCTTCCCTCCCTCTGTAAAGAGATGCTGTTTTCCGCTATGTATGGAACACCAATCATCCTCCATCAATGTGTAGAGGTTATCGATGCCTTTATGGACATCCCCATAATAGGCATCATACGGCAGCCAAGGGTTGATCAGAGAACCATTGGTATTAGGGTATCTGCCCGTAAAGAACGCACCACGGGCAGGAACGCACAGCGGACTTGCGCAATAAGCTCTTGTGAAATCGATGCCATGCTCGCGTATTGAGTCAATATTAGGCGTAAAGCCGCGTCCTAGAGCATCAAAGCGCAGCTGATCTGCCATGATTACTATAACATTCGGTCTCATACAAACCTTCCTGAAGTGTATTTGGATACATCAATAGCTATCCATTCATGTATCGAAATACAAAGACCTGAAAATGTTTTTCTCACATCTCAATCATATCCTGTGTCATATAAAGTTTCGGGTAAATAGCCCAAAAATCAGAATTATTACCAAAAGGCCATTTTTCAATTGTCAATACTGGCAGAGACGGGGATGAGTCTCTGCCAGTGCGTGGATGGCTTCTGTCTCTCCCACGCAAGAGCTGATTGCCATGCTATGGGAGGAATGCAATCCACACTCCTCCCATTCGGTATTACTCCATCACTTCTGTGAGTAATAGCGGTCACATGCAGCCTGATAGATCTCAATATATCTATCAACACCCATGTTCTTCAGCTGCTGCTGGAATGAATCCCATTCTGCATCAGCGCCTCCGTCAACAATCCACTGTGCATACTTCTGAAGTACATATGAATCGATATCTGTCTGAAGTATGCTTATCTCCTCGATTTCCTCCTCTGTGAAGAACACATTAGGATACATCATCTCAGATGGAACATTATATTGGGCATAGAACTCATCAAGCTCACGGCGTTCTGTAAGGTTCGCATTGAGTTCAAGGTTCTCGATGACATCCTCCATTACAGCGAATGTTCCATCATTGCCCGGACCATAATCATGGATTATCGTATCAAGATTGGTTCCTTCTGGAACAGGCAGGAAGCGGTACTTTCCATCTTCTGTCTTCTCAAGGGCCTTTCCGAACATTCCCTGGCAGATCTGAAGTGATGTCTCAGGCTCAAAAGAGAGATCAAGCCATCTTGCAAGTACCTCTGGATGCTCACACTGACTTGTTATTGCAAATGAGCCCTTGCTGATTATCTTCGAATCAACAGTCCTCCAGACCTTATCGCCATTTACGCTCTCAAGCGGTGCCATCGGTATATAATTATCCCTATTTGCCGCAGCTGTAGCGTTTCTGCTCCATCCGAGCCATACACCTACGATGTTACCTGGATCCTGTATCTTCGCAACATAGACGTTCTTATCATGGGTGAACACTTCCTTATCGATAAGACCAGCTGCATAAAGCTCATGGAACCAGTTTATAGCATCCTTGTACTCTTCCCTTGTAGGTGTATAAACGACCTTTCCGTCCTCAACAACGAAGTGATAGATATCATCAAGCAGGCCGAACTGCCCGAACATGGACTGTATGCCCTGCTGTCTGTTATACAGGTCTGTAGAGCTATAGCGGAATGTGAATGGGATCTCATCATTAGGATCTCCATTGCCATTCGGATCCTGTGTCTTGAATGCCTCAAGCACAGCAACAAACTCTTCCATAGTCTCAGGAACTTCAAGCCCAAGGGCATCAAGCCATGTCTTGTTTATGAAGAGATGGTCGTGCGTTGTCGGGTTCAGCTCATTTATTGATGGAATAGCATAGATATTGCCATCTGGAGCAATGAGCTGCTGCTTGTACTGTGGATGGGTGTCAAGTATTGCCTTGAGATTCGGCATATACTGGTCAATCAGGTCATTGAGAGGAATAAGCATGCCCTGTGCAGCGTACTTCGTGATATCAACATCTGTCAGGATATACTGTCCATAAAAGGCATCTGGAAGCATATTGCTTGCAAAGAGAAGGCTCTTCTTCTCATTCCAGCCATCATCAGATGACATATTCCAGTCTATGATGACATTCGTATCAGCCTCAAGCTTCTGGAAGAATTCAAGTTCCTTGAAGTTCTTGTTCTTCTGTGTTGCTGCCGCAATCTCAAAATGCATCGGCTCATTGAGAATCGGAAGCCCAGTCTCATTCATCGAGAAATTCTCTGCAGCATCGTTCTTATCAGAACGGCCGCCTGCAAAAAGGCACAGTGTTCCACATATCAGCACCAATGCCAGGACTAAACCTCTTTTTTTCATTTTTCCTCCTAAAATCTTCATTTATCGCAAATCTATCAGCCTTTGATAGATCCAAGCATCACACCCTTTGAGAAATGCTTCTGCACGAATGGATATATAACCATTACAGGAAGCGAAGAAACGATTATAAGTCCATACTTTATAAGCTCGGCTGCCTTCTGCTGTTCCATCATGCTATCAACATCACCAAGGCTTGAAGCCTGGTTCTGAAGCAGTATAGCGCGTAGTGTAAGCTGCAGCGGATACAGAGCTTCATCCCTGATATATATAAGACCATTCATGAACTCGTTCCAATGAGCAACTCCATAGTAGAGTATCAGAACGATCTCAATAGTCTGCGAGAGCGGAAGCACGATCTTCGTAAAGTACTGGATGTGCCCATAGCCATCGAGAGACGCTGCCTCATAAAGCTCTTCTGGAATGCTGTTCTTTATATAATTCATGGCAATAATGAGATTGAAGACGTTTATTGCTGGAAGCAGGACAAGGACAGCACGTGTATTATACAGATGCAGATCAGACATCCAGAGGAATGTAGGAATCATTCCACCGGAGAAATACATCGTGAACATAGCCATGAAGAGTATTGGCTTCCTGAGACAATAATTCTTCCTCGACAATGGATACGCAAGCATCATCGTCAGCGCGAGGTTTATCATTGTTCCTACAACTGTGTACCCTATTGTATTGGCATACGATCTCCATATCTTCGTATTCTCGAAGATCTTCCTATAGCCATCGGTATTGAACCCTTTGACCCACAGTGTAACCTGTCCATTGTTTATCGCAACAGGATCTGAGAAAGAAGCGATAACTATGAAATACAGTGGATAAAGCACCAGGAATGCAATCAGCGCAAGGAGAGTATAGTTAACGATATCAAAAGCCTTGTCAGAGAATGACTGAGCCCTGAATCTTGAAAATCTACCGCTTAATGACATTTCTCCCCTCCTTACCACAAACTGTTCTTGGTGACACGCTTAGCCAATGCATTGCATGAAACAAGAAGGAATATATTCACAAGATTGTTGAATAGATTTATAGCAGCAGAGTAGCTGTACTGCGCATTGATAAGTCCAACCTTGTAAATGTACGTAGATATGATCTCACTGGCCGCCAGGTTCTGTGCATTCTGCATGAGATAAGCCTTCTGCATGCCGAGGTTCATGACCTTGCCGACCTCAAGTATGAACATCATGACAATCGTCGGAAGGATTCCGGGGATATCTATATGCCAGATCCTCTGCCATTTATTTGCGCCATCAACAGCAGCTGCTTCATATAGATCCGGGCTTATGCCTGCAAGGGCTGCTATGTAGATGATTGCGCTCCATCCTGCATTCTGCCAGACTCCGGAGATAACGAATGTAAGCTTGAAGTACTTTGCCTCGCCAAGGAAGAAGATAGGATCTCCTCCAAGTGCCTGTATGACAGTATTCACAATGCCGTTCCTCGGGGAAAGGAAGATATAGAGCATGCTGGTCAGGACAACTATGGATATGAAGTGCGGACAGTATACTACCGACTGCACAAACCTCTTGAACTTATAGCTCTTGGCCTGATTGAGCATTATCGCGAGGATAATCGGAATCGGGAAGCCTATGGCAAGCTGAAGGAAGCTCAGCCCCAAGGTATTCTTCAGAAGCGGCCAGAACTGAGGAGATGTGAAGAATCTCCTGAAATGCTTGAATCCACACCATGGACTGCCCCATATACCGTCTATTGCCCTGAAATCCTTGAAGGCTATCTGAACACCATACATAGGAACATAGTGGAATATGATGAAATATGCTACTGGAAGTATACAGAGCACCATGAGCTGCCAATCCCGTATAAAGGCTTTTCTTGTCCTTAAAAGCATTGGCTTGTCATTTTTCTGCAGAGCTTTCATTATTCCTCCTTTTCAACGGGAACAACCCTAACACAGCTTTTTCGGCAGTCAATTTACAGTTTTTGCGGCAGCTTAATTGCCATTTTTTGCATTTTTTAGGACTTTACAATTTTTTCGCAGGCGTTTTTGCACTTAATATTGAATTTACATGCAACAAATTAGGTCTTAGACTTTATAAGACACTCTGATGGATAAAAGGAATGGAAAATTGGAAGCTGAAACAAAAAAAATGTCTACTCAAACACGGAAAAGAAACGGAAAGACCTTGTATGTCCGTTTCATTTTCTCCTTTCTTGCTATCCTGATGATACCCCTTACAATCATAACGACTGTCTTTTCCTCACGTTTCCTGAAGCGCTTTGAGGAAGAAGTGCTGGAGACAGTGGACATGGAACTGGACCAGATGATGATCTATACGGGCATACTTCTGAGCCAGATACAGAGCACAGCTGTAAGGCTATCGATAGACGGAACGCTTAGAGTCGCGCTCAAAGCTGAAAGCCCTGTGGATTTCATTCCTGTAATGAACTATCTTTCAATCATCACATCTGCGAACAACCAGTTCGATGACATCATACTGTTTCTTGACTGCACTGATTATATCGTCACATCCACCACAACCTGGCAGAAGGACCTCTTCTTCAAGCGCAACTTCACAGATCCAGGCAAAGCAAGAAGCGTACTCGAACAGAATATGGGAAATGGCTTCATGCCTCTCTATATTGACAGCAGCAGCCTCGGATACGGGCAGGAAGACAAGACATTCATGCTACTGCCACTCTATACCGACTATATGGAGCGCAGGGGAAACGTGCTCTTCGTACTGCCTGATGATGTGTTCAGCGAATATATAGGGACAAGGCTTAAAGCCTATAACGCGACGGCTCTTATATTCAATGAAAATGGAGACTGTGTATATTGCTCATCTCCTGACTTCGTTCTTTCCGATTTCCCAGAAAAGGATATGGATGATTATATAATCAGGCGGAGAACGTCAGAAGGAACCGGATGGCAAGGCTATGCAATCATGGCTAAGAGCCAGACTGTATTTGAGCAGGTTGTAACGATATCAAGGGAATTCGAGATAACGATGCTTGTGATTGCGCTTCTGGCTGGCATAGCAATAATGCTGCTCTCCCAGATCAACTACTCCCCTATCAGGAAGCTCAACAGCAAGGCAGCCGAGCTGATTCCTGGCAGGGCGTCCGGAAATGAGTTCGAGAACATATCGAAGACGATGGATTTCCTCAAGACAGAGAACACCTCACTCTCGGCGAAGCTGGAGGAAAGCATGGAGGCTGTGAAGAATGTGCTCATCATGCGCCTTATAAGCGGGGAATACAGCTCAAAGGAAGACTTCAACGAAGATGCAGCTGATCTTGATATCGCCCTCGAGAAGGAATACTTCACCGTTGCCCTTATAAGGACAGCGAAACCTGATGAGGAGTTCGCGATAAGGATAAAGAGGGCATTTCCCGATATTGCCCTCATCTATTGCCGCAATCCATTCAACCCAAGCACCCTTGTATTCCTTGCAAACACAGATTCGGATAAGAGCGCTATCAGGATATTCCAGGACATGCTGGCCTTCATAAAGAGCACACTCAACACCGAAGCTACCATAGGTGTTGGATCCACAGCAAATGATACAGAGAGGATCCCCCGCTCATATATTGATGCAAACAGCGCCCTTGACTATAGGTTCATAAAAGGAAATGGCACTCTTATCAGCTACAGCGAGGCTGTCAGCAGCGACAGTGATATCCTTTACCCCAACAAAGAGTTCGAAGTCCTTTCAAATGCGCTCTCATCAATGAACAAGGATGCAATACAGGATGCCATCGGCAACATAACAAAAGTGCTCTCAACGGAAGGCATACCGCTCTATCTTGCAAGGAATATCTGCTTTGATATGATCCATATGGTATCAAAGAGCAAGGCTTTCCAATCATCGGGGAAGATCGAGACGCCATTCAAGCTCACAGGGATGGAGACAGCAGATGAAATCATAAGCATGATCATCGCATGGCAGCAAAGTCTCAAGCCATCCATTCCCCAGAACGTTTCAATGCAAAGCATACAGAAATACCTGACAGAGAACTGCCTGAAGTGCTCTTTCTCTGTCTATGAGGCAGCTGAGCACTTCGGGATGAGCCTCTCTGCATTCAGCAAGTACTACAAGGACAGCACAGGTGCGAATATCATCGACTACACGACAACTATACGCATCGAGAAAGCCAAGGAGCTTCTGAGGGATACCAATACCCCGATAACAGAGATTGCAGAGAGCGTCGGCTACTACAATCTCTCCTCATTCACAAGAAGGTTCAAGCTGAACCAAGGCATCAGTCCAAGCGAGTATAGAAGCAGCTTTTCATAGTACAGATATCCTGAAGGCTATAGGGCTGTCTTCACCGCTCGCCGGTCCCTCGATATGCATTCCCTTCCCATCAATATGGAAAGGATAGTCCTTTCCGTCCTCAAGGCACGTGAC
>CALXLI010000142.1 GCA_944389155.1 uncultured Spirochaetaceae bacterium
CCACTCGCGGCCGCTTCTGTGGCGGCGCGAGCCCCTGATTCCCATAATGATTCCATATTCAGAGGATATCATTTGATGACATTCCATTCCACTTCCTGTCTATGGAAAAAATCCTGCAATAAAAAAATGGAGGCTAACATCTGGTAAAGGGCAGGGAATATTCTGGATTCCAATACAATTTATATTCTGAAGATATCGGATTGGGAAATGCAAAACTGGGATATGGACAACAAGAGCCAACGCATATCATGTGAAACAGATCAGCACAACACGTGAGATTGATTTCATAATCAATACAACGGAAAGAAGGATATATATCCAATCCACCTATGCA
Source organism: uncultured Spirochaetaceae bacterium (assembly GCA_944389155.1). Classification (GTDB taxonomy): domain Bacteria; phylum Spirochaetota; class Spirochaetia; order Sphaerochaetales; family Sphaerochaetaceae; genus Ornithospirochaeta. The sequence goes on from CALXLI010000142.1 coordinate 335, forward strand.
ATACCAGATAAAGCAAAAATGAAAACCTATCCTTTCATACTTGCAGAGGATTCTTTTCAGAAGATTCTTGTTCGTGGGGATATCTCAGGAAGACGGTATGATGAGAATGGATTCCTGAATATCGGTATAATAGATTTCCTCCTCGATAAGGCTATCTTTCAAGGCCCTTGCAATTATTCCATAACAGCAAGCCCTTCTGTATTCATAGCAACGGTGACTGCCTTATCGTAGCAGAGTGCTCACCATCCGCTGTATAGATTATGGTATGAAGCAGGAACCTAGACACCAAGGTAGCTGTTATATTTATTTACCAAGCTTGTAGAACATTTCTTTCTTATAGGCTTCAACTCCGGGCTGATTGAAAGGATTTATACCAAGCATTCTTCCAGACAGATAACAAGAGAATTCAAAGAAATAAAAGAGTCCTCCAATAGTTCGTTCATCTATGCGTCCTAAATGAATCTGAATACATGGACAATGATTTGAATGTGCAATCAATGTCGCTTCCTGTGCTGCACGGTTCACATCTTCTATAGTCTTGCCGGAAAGATAATCGAATCCATCATCTATCCAGTCAGATGGTATACGCACAGAAGAACCAGGATCGATGACATCTAGCATTGTTTCGAACATAATAGGGCTTCCATCCTGAATGAACTGTCCAAGACTATGCAGTTCCTCGGAAAATTCCGCAGCTATGGGGAATAGCCCTTTTCCATCCTTACCCTCGCTTTCAGCAAACAATTGCTCCCACCATTTATAAAACCATCTTAATCTCGGTTCAAATGAAGAGAGGAGTTCTACTTTATATCCATCAGCATAAAACTTATTCCTCAATGCAGCATATATGAATGCAGGATTATTATTGTAAGGCATAGAACAAAGCTTTTCGGCCATATAACGAGCACCTGCAGAGAGTGCTCGTATATCTGCACCACAGGCAGCCATTGGGAATAGATGGACCGGAGAAAGCGCTGTGTATCGGCCACCTATATCCGCAGGAAAAGGCAGTACAGCATACCCTTCATCCAATGCTAAGCTTTCAAACCTTGATGACGGTGTACACGTACAGAAAATCCTTCCTTTCGCTCCGTTCCGTCCATATCGCTTCACCAGTATATCTCTGAAAACACGGAATGCAAGTCCCGGCTCCAAAGTCTCAAAGTTCTTTGCAATACAATCAATTACAAAATCGTGCCCCTCCAGCTTGCTGATGATTTTTTCATACTCATAAGCAGAAAGCGTGTTTCCGGCATATATTATATCCATACCGCTTTTCTTTTCCAAAGCTTCCAAAAGTGCACGGGTACTATTAACTGATCCTCCTATTCCAATCAATACAAATGTATCTGCAATAGAAGAAGCTTTTGCAGCAGCTTCTAAGCAATAATCAAGAATATCATCATTGGCCCATTCGGAGGGAGAAAGCCAGCCAAGGTTTTCTGAATAATCTGCTTCTCCTTGCTGAACGATAGTCAGCAATTCATTAAATTCGGAATATTCTTCAATATTTATCGTATTGCCACAAAGCTCAATATCAATCATTCTGCTTTCCTTATATGTAATCATTCAGGCCAAGACGCTCATACTGTTCAACAGGAGCCTCACTCTCCTTCATAAGAGCAACAAGATTTAAAATCATCTGCTCCTCAATTTTAGATTTGCCAATGAGGTTGTTTTCCTGCCCTGGATCATTTTCAAGATCAAACAGCATATCACCATACTGAAGATGGACATCATACATATGGTGCGTTCCATTGGGTACATATTCTGTATTTGCAGGAATCTTAAGCATAGGCACATTGCCAGAGAATCTGAAATCACGTTCAAGACATTCCGTAAGGCGAAGCTCTTCTTTCTTGAAGAGAGATGCCAATCTAGTAGGCATGAGTGTATATTCATATAATTTAGAATTATCCCTAGCACATCTGAAATACGTATAACGACCATCGGTAATATTAACATGCTTGCCGAAATAACCATATAAGATATAATCGTGGACTTTCTCATCATTTTTTACGACAGGAATCAGACTGTGTCCCTGCATTGATGCTGGGATTTCTGCTCCAAAATACTCAAGAAGAGTCGGAGCTATATCAATTGACTGTGATAGTGCACTCCGATGAGATCCAGCGCATTCAGGAAAATCTGGATGATATATGAAGAATGGAAGGTTTACCAACTCCTGATAGCAAGGCATATAATTCTTGGCCATGTAACCATGTTCTCCCAGCATATAACCATGATCGGTATTAACAATAAGAAGTGTATCTTTCCATAGATTATACTGATCAAAAATATCAAGGATGCGTCCTAAGTAATCATCACACATAGAAATACATGCCTTATAATTTATTATTGCATCCCTCACCTGTTTAGCATCCTCTACAGGACCATATACAGGCCAATCATATGGAATTGGTTCATCGGTATATAATCTTTTATATTTCTCAGGAGCATCAAATGGTTCATGAGGATCAAAATATTCAAGATGAAGATACCAATTATCTTCATTATGATTATTTACAAGAAAATCACGTGCTGCTTCGAAACATCTTGCATGGCAACAGTCAGTACCTCTTGTGTATTCACGATTTATGGTATCCTGTCGTCTAGGATTTCGTTTGGTTTTAAAACCTGCAGCTCTAGCATGCCATTCATCACCTTCCTGCCCTCTTATAAATTCAAATGCAGAAAATCTCTGATGATAAGTCAATCCTCCATCTTGCCAATAATGAGCATGATCAGAAACAAATTGAGTACATATTCCTGAATTAGAAAGGATCTCCGGACAAGAGTCATCAAACGGTTCTAAAGGCCCCCAGCTTCTATGAAGGAAATTATAACGCCCAGTCTGAATCTCTCTTCGCGCTGGCATACACGGCATGCTTCCACAATAAAAATTATCAAATGTGATAGAATGCTCTGCCAAACGCGCAAAATTTGGAGCTATGATATCTTTCATACCATATGGGGGAAGATAACGTCTATTAAGGGAATCATACATTATAAGAACAGCTTTCATAGTTACATCCATTTAAAAACAGACTCTGCCAATCTCTTTTCATAATTTGGAGATATTATCTGCTTGTCATACTTTATAGGAGAAAGCTTTCCGTTCTGTGCAAAAATACAGTCATCTGTATTCCACGAGGAAAGCTCTGCGATTGCCTGCTGCCTGAATTCTTTTACCTTTTCTTCATATTCTTGTTCGTTGACAAGATTTGCTGTCTCCTTAGGATCTTTCTCAAGATCAAAAAACATTTCTGCTCCTGTCCTGAGAAAATAGATATATTTATACTTGCCATCTATCACGAAGAAATTATCCTCTTCAGGGGAATAACATTCGATATGTTCTCCTTCCACAAACCGCCGATCCAATTTATCCCCATTGCAAGATCCTTTAAGGGATAATCCTTCACATTCGTCAGGGATTTCAGAGCCACAGATATCAAGAACTGTAGGCATCACATCATATATTGATACTGGATCATTACAGGTTCTTACCTGTCCTCCTTCTTTCTGCAACGATTTAGGAAGCTTGACAATAAAAGGGATATGAGCAGATCCCTCATATGCATATGTCTTCCTCATCAGATAATGATCTCCCATCATATCGCCATGATCAGAGAGAAACACAATCAACATCTCATCCAAGAGCTTTTGTTTGTTCAGGGTTGTCAGCATACGTCCAATCTGATAATCCGTCTGTGTAATCGACCCGAGATATCCGCACCATGCTTCATCTCGTCTAGCCTGTCCTATGTCACCATGCCATGCAAGAACAGATCCATCGAATGGCTTATACTTTTCAGACCATTCTCCATGAGCATTCTCAGGCTTTTCACGTCCACGATACTTATCAAAAAAATATTGGCTTGCATCATAAGGAGAATGAGGCCGCGAAAATGACATATTAAGGAAAAAAGGCATTGATGGATCCCTGTTTTTCAGATATTTAAGTGATTCACTGACTGTCCAATTGCTGGGGTGATATTCCTCAGAAGCATGAAAAGGACGAGCCATCCATGAATTCCAATGTACTCCATGATCTGTAATATCATACATTTGGGGATTATTCTGCAGAAACCAGGTTTTATAATCAGACATGAAGTTCTTATCTTCTTCCCTTCCTGATTCATCAATCAGTGTATGGGAAAATCCCATAAGGGATCTCTGAGGGAAAAAATGCATCTTCCCTATGCCTTCCGCATGATAGCCATTCTTTACCAGTTCTCCTGCAAGCGTATGTTTGAAATTACAGCCCATTACGCCACCTTTCTTATGAGGACCTGCAGAATTTCCAGTAAAAAGCACTCCAGTTGTCCAAGGCTTCTGTCCTGTCATCAAAGAAGCTCTAGCAGGAATACAAGACGGAGATGGTGTGTAAGCATTGGTAAAGACAGTACCAAGAGATGCAAGCCAATCTATATTAGGAGTCTCTACCAATCCTCGGGATGAATAGCCCAGACAATCAAACCTGAGCTGATCCATCATTATCAAAAGACAGTTATATTTACCCATATCACAAGAATATGACGATAAATCACGAAAACAAGTAGAATATATTATTCCACTTTGCGAACCTTCCTGACAGGAGAAGCTATAACAAAATCACCATTATCTTCAAATGCTCTTATATAGAAGCTATGATCATATGGAATATCTATATTCTCTGCCAAATGACAACAACTTTCCCCTATCTGGACAGGAACTCCAACAAGAACAGCAGGTGAAACAAAACCATCAAGATACTCAACAACAGGGTTTATTATTTCAGAAACCCTGTAAGAATATCGTCTATTGATCTGCTTGCCATTATATGTTGCATTGATATCAATCAACACTATCGCAGAAGAAGCTTCAGATATGCAAAGCACGAGCCCCTGACCATTATCTGTAAGCGTATTCAGATTGCCATTTGAAAAAAAGTCAAGATTGATATGATTGCCACACAAAGCATATTCTATCCGATGACGATTACCAATATCATCAAGAGGAGCAACAACATCTTCACCTCTGAATCGTGGAGATGCTTCCAGAATATCCCCATATTCCACACATATGTTTACTTTCCAGAAAGTTTCAATGTTTTTCTTTCCCCATCCAAATTCCAATGGTATCCATGTTATATCATCTGCAATTTCATGATGAGGATTATATATTGTACGTATTGTTCTATCATTGATAATAAAATCTACATGCGACAATCTGGAACAGCCGGCAATATAACAGTCCACAGTAGATGAAATCTTCTCAGACTCATAAACAGTACCCATTGGATGACCATCTACTTTATAATCTATCTCAATAGGATCTCCAGACAAAGCAACCGTTCTTCGCTTAAGAAATGCATTCCATATACCATCACGCGAACGTTCTTCTGCCCAAATTCCGGTACGGCCAAATCCATAACTTCCAGGAGAAGCATTATGATGATCGGTATTTCCTATAACGCCAAAGAAAAGGCCTGCTCTCAAACCTCCCTGCATAGTATTATTTCCACATCTAGGCCCCATGGTATGGAGATATCGGAATAGATTGTCATGGCTTTCAGCACAACCATGCATGGAAACAATCTCAATCAGAGGAGTTGTCTTTTCATTAAATGCATTCCAATTTATCCCTCTGTACCCTGTCTTATATCCAATATGATGGGGAAAAGCCATTATGCCGGAAATAGCAGGATCATTTGTATCAATGAGCTCCTGTAGCCGCATGTCTTCAGTTTCGGAATCCGGATCAGGCGGCAACTCTGTATCTCGCTTTTTTGCTATTACAGTATAATCCCCTAAATCGAAATGATGATATTCATAAGAAGGAAACATTATCAGATCAGTATTCTTCTCCGCTAAAGCAATCTTATTCAGATATTCAGGCCAAAGCCTGCGAAGCTTCTTAAACCCATTGATATGATATTCCATCACATCATCAGGAATCATCATTCCAGACTTGGACATATCGGGCTAGGCAAAATGTCCTGTTATACCAGCAAAATCAAGCTGTAATGATGCAAAATGAATTGCATCATCAATACTTCCATGTCCATAACTTATACCACAATGATTATGTATATCCCCAATAAGGAATACATCAGACACACAAGCAATACCAAATATACGCTGTAATTTATTCATCGTTCTTCCAAATCCTCAAATATTAGGCCCTCTGCATTTATTTCCTTTATAAGAGCCACTATCTCCTTCGTCCGTTTCATCGAGAATTTCCTCAGAATATTTGTAATCTGCTTTTTGATTGTTATTGTTTCCACAAAGCGACATTCAGCAATCTCCTTCACGCTCCGTCCTTCATATAACAGCTTAATGATTTCCCGTTCTGATGGCGTAAGCGTGATAAATGTACGATAAAGATTGTTTATTTCGTTCTTCTCTCTTCGCAGCTTCATGAACTCATTATGGATAAGCTTGTTGATATCCGAATCAAACACTATGTGATTATCAATAGCCTTCCTTATATGGTTTATGAGATTGTTGCAATTAGCTTCCTTTACCACATAATCAACTACACCTGAGTCAAAGGCCTTCAGAATAAGATCTGACTCTTCATGAACCGTCAGCATTATTATTCTTGTATCGGGAAGCTCTTTCAGTATTTTATGGCTATAGACAATTCCAGAATCTAATTCCTCCATTTCCATATCCATAACTACAATATCCGGCATAAGTCTGAGGGATTCCCTGTAAGCCTCATAACCAGAAGAGGCCGCATACACAATCTCGAAATCATCTTGCTTGGAAAGCCATGAAACTACATTATTTCTAAGAATTTCTATATCATCGGCAATCAATATCCGTATAGCCATCATCTCACCCTGTTTTTAGGAAGCATAACCATAAATTCTGTCAATTCTGGGTTGCTTTCAAGCTGTATCTCTCCAAAATGCATCTTGATTATCATATGCGTATAGAAAAGTCCGAGCCCCCAGTTGCTGCCAGTATTTTTCGTAGTCGTGAAAGGCTGGAATAATTGTTGTTGTATTTTTTCTGGAATAGCGGGACCATTATTACGAATTGATATCATGACACGGGCACGGAGGGCTTGCACCCTGACTTCTACATGAGGATGTTCAATTCCTTTAGTTGCCTCTATTGCATTATTGATGATGTTATATATAGCCTCGCTTAGAAGTTCCTTATCAGCAATTATCATCGAATCCTCAATATCATATGAAATCAACGAATCAGCATCCAATGGAAGCTTAGAACGACAGGCTTCTATTAAATCTGATATGGACAAACGTACAAGCTTAAGCTCAACATTCATAAATGATTTATATATCACATCCAATCGGCTACGTATGATTGATATCTGATTAGAAAGCTGCTGGATTTCTGCGTACGCATCAGGCATATCATCTTTGCATTTATCAATCTGTTCAGATAGTTCTGCAACCAGTATCTCCGCGACTATAATCTGATTCTTCAATCCATGTACAAGAACAGAGGAGGAACCTCCAAAATCCTTTCCTCTTCGACTTATTGAAAGCTCATTCCGACTTCTATTATACGTGTAACGATAATACTTTAAATTCTGTATTATGATAGCAACCAACAGCACAAGGCAGCTTGATAATACAAACCACCACCGCATATATGCATTATATCCTTGTACAGGAATAACTGATGACGAATATACTCTTACGGTTCTGTAATCCTGAAACACTGTTACAGGATTAAGACTGGCAAAGAAGAAAAAAACAATCGTGAGAAGAAATGCAGAAAGCATGAGATTTCTATGATATGCGCGTATCACGGGTATACCTATATCTTTGTATTCAACCAAAAAGAACAAATATGAAATAAATAATGATAATAACATCAATATATCCGAAGCCTTCACCGCAATACGCTGGCTATGGTAGTCAAAAGAAAAAAGCAGGACAAACACTTTAGGCTGCATTATTACAAGTATGAACAGAAGGGGAACCAATATGCCACAATAAGCCAGCTTATGCTCGAGGAAGAAAACCCTCATGGTATAGTTACATGATAAGGAATAGAAAAAGAACAATATGCAGAATGAAATCCTCAGGGCAGTCATGATAGATGCCATGACATCCGCGCTCATCGGATATGACTGAAAATACGAAACAAGCCAAACAGGACCTAAAAGCGTTGATTTTTCCCTTATAGTCAAACCGCCCGTTTTTGCAAAATACATCGCGAAAAGCACAATATATATAATCACTAAAAAATGAAGGAGAGACGGAAGGATCATCTTCCTTATGGAGGAAAATATCACAATCACAATAATTGACAGTATCAGTGAAAGCAATATCAGGCTAAGCATACTCCTCCTCAAAGGGCCACTTCAAAGAAGCGGCCCAATAAATTCAATTATTTACAGCATTCTCCATATATTCCCAATGTATGTACGTGTCGAGATCAACCATCTCTGAAATCTTGCCTGTATCATACATTGACTGCTGCTGAACATAATAATACTGTTCGATATTGCCGTTCTCCAGATTTTCCTTAAGCTCAGCCTTATCAAAGAAGAAAACTGTTCCTATCTGATCTTTGATATTCTGTGGATCAGAATCCAAAAGTTCAGCAACCAGTCCTGCTACTTCTTCCTCATGTGTTTTCCAATAATCCATGCTCTTCACAACAGCATTCACGAAATGCTGAACCACTTCAGGATTCTCATCAATATATGACTGTGTCGTAAGCCAGCTTGAGACAGAAGCATACTTATCACCAAAATCGGATGTCCTTGTCAATGCAAGGAAATTATCTCCTAGTTGTTGTCTGACTGTTACAAGATAACTTCCCCATACGCATACAGCATCAACTCTGCCCGCAATGATTGCAGTAACACAACCTCCCATATCCATATTGATAAGTTCCACATCATTTCTGGAAAGTCCCGCTTCCTCTAATGCAAGATTGACAATATTTTCACCGGAAGTACCAAGAGTCGTAGCAATAGTCTTTCCCTTAAGATCCTTAATACTATTGATACCAGAATTCTTATTTACAACTATAACTTCATTATCTCCAAGATTCTGATAGCAAACAACCTCTACATCTCCCTCAACTGCAAGTGTTGTTGCTCCCGAGCCAATATAGCCAAACTGAAGATCTCCGCTGACAAGGGCTGCAACTTCAGTAGGGCCGGATGTAAAAGGAACAGGTTCAACAGCTAAACCTTCTTCTTCAAAAAAGCCCTTCTCAAGACCAACAGCCATCACAGCAGCTCCTGAATAACCAAGATGATGAGCTACCTTTATCTTGGTCAAGCCATCATCCGTAGTAGACCCTTCTTGTGAACCACCTGCAAAAACAGACTGCAAAGCAATAAGCAGAACAAGTGTCAAGATAAAAACTTTCTTCATTCTATATCTCCTCCTTTTTTACTTTCTAACCTCAAGATATTCCTCATAAACCTGTCCCCAGACATAGTTCTTGATTTTCTGATATTCTTCAGTCATTTTCGTTGACTGATCTCTTGGATGAGGTATATCCACATTGACGATATCCTTAATCCGGCCAGGTCGTGCACTCATTATTACGATCCTAGATGCAAGAATTACAGCTTCATCAATATCATGGGTAATAAAAAGACATGTCTTCTTTTCTTGTTCCCATGTTTTTATAAGTTCACTTTGAAGCTGTGTTCTTGTCTGAGCATCCAATGCACCAAAAGGCTCATCAAGGAGCAGAATCTGAGGATTCACCGCATAAGCACGGGCAATAGCAACTCTCTGTTTCATACCACCAGAAAGCTGTTTGGGATATGAATTCGCAAAATCCTCTAACTGGACAAGATTCAGATACTTATCTACGGTTGTATCTATCTCCTTTTTATCAAGCCCCTTTTTCTTTCCATTGCTATCGATGACTCTGATCTGCTTGAGTCCAAATTCGATATTCTTTCGTACAGTAAGCCACGGGAAAAGCGCATATTGCTGGAATACTACACCTCTTTCAATACTAGTTCCTTCGACTTCCTTTCCCTCAAACAGAACTTGGCCAGATGTTGGCGGGAAAAGGCCTGCAAGCATATTGAGCATTGTGCTTTTACCACAACCTGAAGGTCCGACGACACAGATAAACTCATTTCTGGAGATATCAAGATTAACTCCATTAAGGGCGATTGTTGTACCGTTCTTCGTATGATATTCCTTAACTACATTTTTAAACTGAGCAATAACATCACTGGTCATATCACCCCTCCTCCACTATTGTGTCCTGCCAGTCTGCTACCCGTTTTTCAAGCATACGGACTAACTTCTGAAGAATAAGGCCCAACACTCCTATTACAAGAATTCCCATAAGGACTATATCCATTCGGAAATACTGACTTGAAGATTGAATCATAACGCCCATTCCCCTAGCAGCACCTGTCATCTCCGCTGCAATAAGCGTCGTAAGAGCTGAAGAGAGTCCGAGCCTCATGGCCGTAATGATAAACGGGGAAGAAGCTGGAACTACAACCCTTGTGAAAATCGTAAAATCATTCGCCCCTAGAACCCTTGCAGCTTTTATAAGGGTACTATCTACATTTTTCACACCCTGAAATATCGTTATCGTCATTGTTAAGAAACATGCAATAAAAATAACGACTATCTTTGACTCTTCTCCAACACCTGCAGCAACAACAACGAGAGGAATATATGAAATAGGCGGTATGTTCTTAAGGAACTGAATCCAAGGCTCTACAATAGTACAGATAGTTTTATACCATCCTAATATGAAAGCAACTGGCAACGAACATATGAAAGCTAAAAGAAAACCAATTATTATTCGTTTCAGGCTTGCCCAAAAATTTTGCAGAAGAGATCCTGATTTCAATGATTCCATCATAGATCCCATTACTTCCATAGGTGAAGCAAACACTTTTCCACCAGATGGAGAAAGGCTTATAAGCCACCAAAGGAACACAGCAATCACCAAAGATAATAAAGCGCCTTGCCATTTTGAAAGAACATGCCCCTTTTTCTTCTTGAAAGAGTTGCTCATTAGAAATTCTCCTTTTATAAAATTCAGCTTAAATGGCAAATGAGAATTTCAAAGTCGAAACTTACATACTACCTTTATTCCCTCTTTCACTGAAAACAAAATTTCAAAAATATCATTTTATATAAATGAAGTTCCTTTTAATTTTCAGGAAATCCGTTATGTTGTCTTCCTGATAAAAAAAAGATGTTTATTATCCTTACAGTAAAGGCGACTGCCTTATCGTAGCAGAGTGCTCGCCATCCTCTGTATAGATTATGGTAAGAAGAAGTGACCTTTCTTTCTCTATATAGCGATAGACACCTGGATAGATATCGAAAAGGATCTCCTCCCCGCTCCATTCAACGGAAAATGATGGATTCTCATAACGCTCTGAAATCCATTCTCCTTCGGGAATTGAATCAAAGGCAATATTCCCTTTTGCGTACCTTGTTATTGTATTCGGATTCAGCTTTCCATCGAAAAGAGCTGTAAGGAATGCAGTCTGGTCAATCTCTGAAAGATCCCTGTTTGCTTCCTTCACCTTTTTCATGGAAAGCCTTGAGACCGCATCTGGCCTGTATTCAAATGCAGAGAGAAGAATGTCTGCAAATTCACCTTCTTCGCTTATAAGAGCGACATGGCTGTCATCCCCTGGTTCGAAGAAACCTCCTATCGCACCAAGCTCTCCAAGAGGCTTCATGACGAACATCCTCAAACCGCCAGAGTACACCTGGACAGTCACATCCCTGATTCCCGGGGCTATATGCACGGTCTTTGTCTCACTTCCATCAGTATATGAGAGTTCATACCACATATCCTTTCCATAAAGCTCTTCAAAAGGATGTTCTTCGGCAATTGACAGGGTTACTGGAATCGTGGACTCAAACGTACATGACGATAATGCAATCACAAACAGCACAAGCAGAATACTCATACTATTTATACGCTTTAATCCGTTGTTTTTGCCAACTTCCTGATTTCCTTATATCTATTCCGCAGGTTATATAGGACATTCTGTACCCTCTCCGATCGATAATCAGCATATGTCCATGGGAATGATACATAGTGTCTGTTCTGATAAACAAGCGTGAGCTCAGCGTAAAGAGAAAGCCCTATGGCTATCCTATGCGCCCTGTTCTTGGTCGTCGCAAGTATTATAGAAGACTCTGAAAGAAGGCCTGGATCTAGATTGATGCGCCTTTTTCCATCATCCGCCCACGCCTTCTCGATCTCATTTGTCTTCTCTTTTATAGAAGCAAGTGTATCAGGAGAGACAAGATTCCTGAATGATATGAAGAAACGTTCTATCCCTTCACCCATCTCAGGGACATAGTAATCCGTGAAATCAAAAGGAAAAGGCTCTGTTATGATATCTATCGGACCGAATTCCGCTTCAAGTTCGTTTTTGAGAGCATCTGGGAATCCCCTCACAGAGAGGACTCCCATGAAAAGCATCACATCATCGTATTCTTTCTTGTTCATCTTGCAGATGTATATGTACCAAGAAGACGGAACGAAACTGTCTTTTCCTTCATCTCATCGACAAACTTCTCAAAGACACTCTCCTCAGGAAGCCCACATTCCACGAAGAACAGATATTCCCAAGGCTTTCCAGGTATAGGTCTTGATTCAAGCTTTGTCATATTCACATTGTTTTCAGAAAAGACAGAAAGTGCCGAGGCAAGGGAACCAGGCTCATTGGAAACAGAGAATGACAGCGTTGCCTTATCCTGCTTTCCCTCTGAACGGTAAACAGCTGCATTCTCCTCACGGGCTATCACATAGAAGCGGGTAAAGTTTGAAGCATCTGTCTCTATATTCTCCCTGAGGATCTTCATGCCATAGTATGCAGCAGCTGGCTCTCCTGCTATAGCAGCTATGCTTTTGTCTTTCTTCTCTGCAACATACTCGACAGCTCCTGCTGTATCAAAGAACGGCACGGCCTCTACATCGGGAAGCTCTTCAGAAAGGAACTTCCTGCACTGGGCAAGTCCCTGTGGATGGGTATACACCTTCTTGATATCAGAAAGCTGGGCATCTGGAAGAGAGATAAGATTATGCACTACACGTATAAGCGCCTCACCTACAACCGTGATCTCTGGATGCATTGCCAGCAGATCAAGCGTATCATATATGGTTCCGCCTAGTGTATTCTCAATAGGAACAACAGCATACTTGGCCTTTCCTGAAGATACTGCATCGAACGTATCTGCAAATGTATGGCATGGAAGAAGCTCAATGTTGTCATCGAATGAACGCTTTGCAGCAAGTTCAGAGAAAGCACCTCTGACTCCCTGGAAAGCAACAGTCATGGCAGATGATGCGTCGGCATTGTCATCTGCCTTCTTTGCTTCAGCCGCCCTTGGCACTCTTTCAAGGCTCTTTCCGACAACAGGGCACAAAGCCTGGATATCATGGACAAGCTTGTCAAACTGTGAAGGATAGAGCGATTGAGGTCCATCAGAAAGAGCGCACTCTGGACAATTATGCACCTCAACGATGATTCCTGAAGCACCTGCAGCTATAAGTGCAAGGCTCATAGGAGCAACCATATCGCGTATGCCTGTTGCGTGTGATGGATCTCCTATCACAGGAAGATGCGTCAGTTTCTGGACAACAGGGATCGCAGAGCAATCAAGTGTATTCCTCGTTGCTTTTTCATATGTCCTGATTCCCCTTTCACAAAGCACAACCTGATCTGTTCCGGATGCCATGAGATACTCAGCAGCCATCAGCCATTCCTCAATGGTTGCAGCAAGTCCACGCTTCAGAAGCACAGGCATGCCTGTCTTTCCTACTTCCTTCAGAAGCTCGAAGTTCTGCATGTTCCTTGCACCGATCTGGAACATATCTATATAACCAGCCATCATCTCGACATCACGAGGAGAAACCACCTCTGTCGTTATAGGCATATCGAATGCATCTCCTGCCTTGCGAAGCAGCTTCAGGCCTTCTTCACCGAGGCCTTGGAATGAATAAGGGCTTGTCCTTGGCTTGAACGCGCCACCGCGGAGGATCACAGCGCCTGATTCCCTTACAGATTCGGCAATGGTCATTATCTGATCATAGCTCTCAACAGCACAGGGACCAGCCATTACAACTACCCTGTTGCCACCGATCTTGACCTTTCCGACAGATACTATCGTATCTTCCTTCTTCATTTCCCTGGAAGCAAGCTTATAAGGCTTTGAGATCGGGACTACGGAACTGACACCGGGAAGGACCTCTACTGTCCTTATATCTATGCTGGCCTTGCCTACAGCTCCAAGGACTGTATCTTCCTGTCCTACGATTTCCTTGACAATGAAGCCCTTCTCTTTGAGAAATGACTTCACTTTATCTTTTTCGACTTGTGTTATACCCTTCTTAAGAATGACAATCATATCAGGGAAAAAGCTAGCTTTTCCACTTGATTTGGTCAATGAATACAACTATGGACGAGAACTACTTCGATAATATATTCACACTGTTTTCCGACCGTCTTGCCGATTTCGGCTCTCCGCTGCCATCTGTGAGCACCATAGCTGAAGAGGATAATGATCCATATAAGGTTCTTGTATCAACGATAATAAGCCTAAGGACAAAGGATGCTGTAACCATTGAAGCCTCAAGGCGACTGTTTGCAATTGCCCCTGATATAAGAACACTAGCCTCTCTTGACAGCGCTGTGATATCCGAAGCCATAAAGCCAGCAGGCTTCTACAAACGCAAAGGAGAGCAGCTTAGGAAAATCGCCGAGATCATAAGGGATGAATACAATTCAGAGGTTCCTTCTGACATGGATACGCTTCTATCTCTCCCCGGAGTAGGACTCAAGACAGCGTCCCTTGTACTGAATCTTGGATTCGGCATAGATGCGATATGCGTTGATTGCCATGTACATGAGATAGCAAACAGAATAGGCTGGGTATCCACAAAGACACCTGAAGAAACGGAAAAAGAACTGAGAAGAATACTGCCCATGCGTTTCTGGATACCGCTCAACGAGCTCCTTGTACGCTATGGGCAGCTTGTCTGTACGCCTGTCTCCCCCAAATGCTCTATCTGTCCGATAAACGACAGCTGTGGGAAGAAAGGTGTTGAGAAATCAAGATGATTACTTGTTTCCGAGCTGCTTTACAGCTGGAGATGCTACACGATATACGCAGTAGAGAATCAGAAGATGATAGACAAGATTCTCAAGCCACAGGAACCATTCCTTTTCATCAACTCCCCTGAGTCCATATACGAAGTCTGCAAGCACGATGTAGATAATCCATGCTACAAGAACAATCAATGTAGATACTTTTACAAAGGACTTCTTGATTCCTCCGATGAATGAAGGAACAATCATCAGCAGTCCTGCTACGAGAAGAACAACACCAACGATTATCCTAAGCGTCTCATCAAGTTTCTGATAAAGATCATTTCCACCGAAATTAGCTATACCCTCGATTCCGATAACGACAAAGAGGATACCTACAAGCAGCTTGAGGAGAAAATCCCCACTTACTTTGCTAGTTGCCATATTGCCTCCAAAAGCATTTATTGCGTGTATATTCTAGCGTTTTATCAGTGGCTTGACCATATTTCCATTCCCCATAATACTCTCGATATGATCAAACTCATGGCTTTTCTGGGAAACCCCGGAACAGAGTACAGGAACACCAGGCATAATGCGGGCTTCATGCTTGCAGATTTCCTATATCCTTCTGCATCCTGGCAGGTTAAATTCCATTCAGCTTATCTTTCCCTTCCGGATGCAAAGGTCATCAAGCCAATGACGCTGATGAATCTTTCCGGAACAGCTGTATCGGAAGCTGCAGCCTTCTTCAAGCTGAAGCCAGAAGAGCTGCTTGTGATATGTGATGATACTGAGCTTCCATTGGGAAAGGCAAAGCTGCAGAAAGGAGGGGGACTGCAGGGACATAAAGGGCTCAGAAGCATAAAGGAGAGAATCGGAAGCGATTCTTTCTACAGGCTGAGGATCGGAATCGGGCGCCCAAAGCATGGCGATCTTGCGTTATTCGTGACATCTCCTTTCACAAAGGATGAAATGATAGCCCTCTCTTCCCTTTTCACTATCTGCAGGACAGCGCTGGAAACTCCTGAAAAGGAGCGTGAAATAAGCATATTCTGACAAAACCGCCAAACTGATTAGATTATCAGCTTTTTTTCTCTCTCTTTCCCTCTCCGTTATATGCTAAAATTGCAGAATATGGAGGTGCGTATGAAAAAAAGGGATTTAAGGATAGCTGAACCAACTAGGCAGAAGATAAAACTTACAGGAACCATATTCCCCACCGATGAGAGCCTGGACATGCTCTATAGGGATGCTGCAACCATTGCGTTCCAATACAACAGCAAGATAAAGGAAGAAGGGAAAAGCGAAGGTTTCATCTCACCTGGAAAACTCCATGCCTCCGCTGTCCTTCACCTTATATACCAAATAGTCCTAACAGCCAGAATGGAAGATGGTCATATGGATTTCTTCACAAGGAGAATCTCCCCTGTTGTCTCCAACGAGGAGCTTTTCTCAACTCTTCATTTTTTCTCCAGGACCTTCCCTTCTCCAGCACTTGATGAAAGCAAACCGAATGATACCGAAAGAATCGCAGAGGATATGAGAGGATTCTTCATCCATCAGCTTCTGCTGCAGAACCCTGCACTCCTAGCTGCATCCAAGCCACTTGTATCGCCTGATGAAGTCATATACCCAGAAGGGATGAAAGCTCTCTCTTCTATCCTCTCATCATTCCCCAAGGATGATCTTAGGGATGGAAAGCCAAACACTGACGATATATTCACGATGCTTCAGCTTCCTGCACGGCTGTATCCGAACTCGCTTGAAGAGCAGATAAAATACATCCTGAGGGAATGGAGGGCATTCCTTCCTGAAGCTCTCATAATGCTTCTTGAAATCTCAATCGATTACATACACGAGGAAGAGAAGGACAGAGGAGGTGTCGGTGGAGGCGGTGGCCCTACCCATGTGATTGATTATTCTGAGAGTGACATGTATGAATATGAGGCATTCTCAGATGATTCCAACTGGATGCCTCGTGTTGTGATGATGGCAAAATGCACGCTTGTCTGGCTCGATCAGCTATCAAAGCAGTACAAGAGGGATATACATCGCCTTGACCAGATACCAGATGAAGAGCTTGATCTTCTGAGAGACAGGGGCTTCACAGCGCTTTGGCTTATCGGATTATGGGAAAGGTCCGACGCATCAAAGAGGATAAAGAATCTCTGCGGCAATCCGGACGCTGAGGCTTCCGCCTATTCCTTGAAGGATTATGATATTTCGGAGAATATCGGAGGATGGGCATCTCTTGAGAATCTGAGGGAACGATGCAAGGCAAGGGGTATACGTCTTGCCTCTGATATGGTTCCAAACCACACGGGAATCGATGGCAACTGGGTATATGAGCACCCTGATTACTTCGTACAGCAGGATTGGCCTCCATTCCCTTCCTACACATACAACGGTCCGGATCTCTCAACCAACCCTGATTTTGAGATAAAGATCGAAGATCATTACTATGACAGGACAGATGCAGCCGTAACGTTCCGCATGATCGAGAAGAGAACTGGACGCTGCCGTTATATATTCCATGGAAACGATGGTACATCAATGCCCTGGAATGACACAGCTCAGCTTGATTACCTGAACAGCGAGACAAGGGAAGCTGTAATACAGAAGATAATACACGTTGCCAAGAACTTCCCTATCATAAGATTCGATGCGGCAATGACGCTTGCTAAACGCCATATCCAAAGGCTGTGGTATCCAAAGCCTGGACGAGGCGGTGATATAGCAGGAAGAGCTGGATACGCGATGAGCGATGAGGAGTTCAACAGAAGGATACCACAGGAGTTCTGGAGAGAGGTTGTCGACAGAGTTGCTGTAGAAGCACCTGATACCCTTCTCCTTGCCGAGGCTTTCTGGATGATGGAAGGCTACTTCGTAAGAACGCTTGGAATGCACCGCGTCTACAACTCCGCTTTCATGAACATGCTTAAGAATCAGGAAAACCAGAAATACAGGCTTGGAATAAAGAACACGCTTGTGTTCGAACCAGAGATTCTAAAGCGCTATGTCAATTTCATGAACAACCCTGATGAAGAGACAGCTATTGCCCAATTCGGAGATGGAGACAAGTATTTTGCCGTATGCACGCTTCTCGCAACCCTTCCAGGCCTGCCGATGATAGGACATGGCCAGATTGAGGGATATAGAGAGAAATACGGAATGGAGTATAAGAGGGCTTATTACAACGAAACTCCGAACTCCTGGCTTATCGGAGAGCACTATAGAAGGATATTCCCTCTTTTCAGAAGGCGCTATCTATTCTCAGGTGTGGATAATTTCCAGCTTTATGACTGCTATAACAGCGGCGGCGGTGTAGAAGAATCAGTTTATGCTTTCGTAAATGGAGCTGGAAATGAAAGAACGCTTGTGCTGGTGAATAACCAATATGAGAGAACAGGCGGAACGATAAGCGTTTCTGTTCCAAAGCTCAAGAAGGGAGATAATGGCAAGATCACGGTAACGACAAAGCTTGCGGAAAATCTCGGACTTACATTCGGAGGCAGAAGCTTCGCGCTTTTCGACAACTTCTCTGATGGCCTTACATACATCCTTCCATCGATTCTTATCTATGATGAGGGATTCTCTTTCTCGCTCGATGGCTATGAAGCAAAGGTCTACTGGAATATAAGGGAAGTGGAAGACATAGACGGAAGCTACGAACGAATATGGAAGCAGTTTGGAAGAAAGGGAATAAGGAACATAGCAAGGGCTGTCGCGCTTCTGCGCCTTGAACCTCTCTACAAGGCAATCAATGGACTTAGAAGCGAAGAATCCCTTAAGATCGCATCACATATTGCAGATGGAACCATCACAAAGGAAGAAGAAAGAGAGATCCTTCTGACCATTGCAGAGTGCTATTCCACGATTCCAGAGGTCTATTCATCACTTGATGAACCGGCAAAAGGACAGATTGCTGTAAAGCCTGCAGAAATTGAGCCAAAGCCGATGATAAAGCTGATCCGTTCCCTCTGTCAGACATTCAAGGGCAAGAAAGGAAAGGCAATGTCTGCATGGGCAGCATCTGACAGATCGATTCCTCTTCTCATCCTATCTGCATTGGCTCTCCATCCTTTCACTGCGGCAATGAAGCCAAGGGAAGCTATGGAAGAAGCGGACAGGCTTATCCTTGATGCATTCTTCGACGATGCTTTCTCCAAGCTTGGCTATGACAGTACAGAACGCCGGGTTGTCACGCATAGCGCAGCACTCCTGACTTCTGCAGTGAACTGCATTTCGGCAAAAGCAACAGGAGAAGAGATCTTCAATGCTATCGCAAACGATGAAGGGGTAATGGATCTTGCTCAGTGCAATGAGTATCAAGGGGTGATGTGGTACAACAAAGAGGAGATGCAGAGGGTCATACTTATCATAGCGCTCACGCTCTCCATTACGCAAAGTCCGCGGTCTTTTGATACAGATGCATTTGTCAAAACCATGTTGGAAAAAGAATTAAAGAGCGGATACAAGCTCGACAAGCTTCTTTCTGACAACTCTGATAATTGACTGTAGCAAAGTGGTGCTGTAAGCTTTATTTCATGAAAACGTGGATTACATATATTACCGCGCTCCTCATGGGACTGGCTACAGCACTCATCTTTGGTGACAGCCATGCAGCCCTATCAGTTCTCAGCGGATTATCATCATTCATGGTAAACCTTGGAGTATGCATTGCAATTCCGGTTATCGCGATAACTTTCTCTTCCGGGATAGCCTCACTCCGAAAGGACAGGAAAGGAGGAAAATGCGTATCTGCCAATATTCTGTGGGCTATTGCGACAACGATCATATTATCCCTTATCGCTGCAGCAGTCTCAGCTTTCTTCCCTACCTCATTTCCGGTAACAAGCACAGCAGGTAATCCACAGGAGATGCTGTCAAGCCATGTCTCATATATTCTCTCAAACGGATACAGCGCACTATATCCAAGAAATGCATTCCTGACGCTGGCTTCATCTACATATTTCATAGTACCTGTAATGATCGTTTCATGGATACTTGGACTGGCTCTGAAACCATCTTCAGATATAATAAGGCCAGCCTATACCACAATGAACTCATTTTCTGAGGTAATGTACAGGATTTCACGTACTTGCGCTGTATATGGATTCTTCCTTGTATTTGCCTCATCTTCATATTCTTTCCTATCTCTGTATCAGGAAAAGACAATACAGGCAGCTCCACGCTTTGCGATAATGCTTTGCATAGGAGCTCTTGTATCTATACTGATCGTCATTCCTCTTCTATTTGCCGTGTTTACAGGATTCAAGAAGAATCCATACAAGATCCTATACAGATCAATACCATCAGCAATCTCGGCTTTCGCTTCCTGCAACAGCGTTTCAATACTCACAATCGAGGAAAGCGTTGCAAGATACAGCCTGGGTGTACAGAAAAGGATTTCATCTGTTTCCGTTCCTTTCCTTTCAATCATCGGAAAAGGAGGTTCTGCTTTCGTATCTGCAATCGCCATAATCTCACTGTATCAGGCAACAACAGGAAATACGGCCTCGCTTTCCGTGATGCTTATCACAGCGGCTGTTTCAGCTCTCATCTCGTTCATATCATCACTTGCAGTCGGCACAGAGGTTATCTTCATAACGGTATTGACGCTGAGAATGCTCGGAATAAACCTATATGGAGCGGAAAATGCCATTATAGCGTTTATTCCACTCATAAGCGGGATTGGGGCAATGCTTGATGCATTCATCGCAACAATGGGAAGCAATGTAGCTGCATCATTTGTCGACACAGACATTGATGTGCCTTATAAGGATACTCTCTGATGGCTGACGAGAATAAAAAGAAAAGCGGAATAGCAGCTCTTATACTTCAGCTTCTGATCTCCCTTGTATATGGGGCGATGCTTGTACATACCACGGTCATCCTGATATCGAACAGAAGGCAGGGATGGATTATCTCTTTGATATCATATCTGCCGCAGCTTGTGATAATAATAGCATCCGTGGTCCTTCAGTTCATACTGAGGATAAGACACCGCTCGCACTCACAGGAAGGTTCGCTGCTTCCTCTCCTCTTCACGTTCATTGCGCTTGAAGCAACTTACATACTGCCTCTGTATCAGGAGGTTACAGGATACACGATACTTGCACCCACAGCTGTCATCATAATAGCCCGTTTTGCAATGATCTCAACAGCAGTGATATTCCTATTTGCTTCCGTTCAGTTCTATGGAATGAACAACTCAAGGAACAAGCTATACCTCATCCTTTCGCTTCTTGCTGCTCTCTTTGTCTCAATTGCGGCACCTGTAAGCACAGACAACTACGGTACAACGCTTTTCACATCCTCATACGATGCTTATCTTTCAACGACAATCGGCCTGATCTACATAGCAAGCTCCCTTACCTACATTGTCGCTGTGATAAAGGACAGAGCAACGCATACGCCTGGACGTGCTGTCAGCTATATACTGCTTATGTCCGGGAATTTCATATCTCTAGGCACTGGATTCATATCAGCAGGGATATCGATGGCTTTATACATAATAGGTGTTGCCATGCTCTCCGTATCATCAAGACAGACTTTCTGATGCAAATGCTTCGCTGCTGGTTACATACCTCTGATAATGGCTCTGTGGTTTATCAGGGAGTGTCATCTGCAGATATCCTTTATCAAGCAAAGGACGCAGATATCGTCTTGTGAAAGTCCTTTGCTCTTTGTATCCCAGATGGTCCATGATTTCCTGTTTCGAACGTGGCTCTTTACAGAATCCAAGAATCTCTTCTAAAAGCCATCCATTTACATCATGGGTGCTAATCCGTAAAGCCTTTTCTGGACCAACCTTCCCTACAGCAATTGCGGACAGAGGAATTATTATGCGAAAAGTATCTCCCTCTATGAATTCAGGATCTCCTTCTGAATAGAGCCTTGAATACTTGTATGTATTCTTCATTCCCGATCCTAGTTCATCGGCTAATCCAATTTCACGGAAAACCTTTGAAATCGAATAGTTCTTTGAACTTATATACCATGACCTTTCCTGATTATAATAATCAAAGTTCACATATATTTTAGATTCTTGCATTTTGCAACATAATTAATTCTTAAATAACATAGCTCACAAACTATCGAATATCCTTCAGGAACTTGGATCACCAACAAGCTCCGTCCATCAACAATACATTCTTCAGGATCAAGATAAAGAGGAGGATAGATTTTATTTCCATTATTGATAGAAGTTACAAAATCCCTTTTCATCCTATCAACAGCATCAGGAGAAACACCGACAATATTTCCATTGTCCTTAACACCTAAGATGATTATACCGCCATCCCTATTTGAGAATGAGCAGACCGTATCATATACATCCTTAGGCATCATGCCAGCTTACTTGACGTAAAGAACCTATCGACCTTGCACTATATCAACAGCATATATTGCAAATATACTATTGTCAATTAATTATTTACACATCTGCTTTGAAAAACGACCTCCCTTTCGAGAGGCCGTAAATGCTTTTAGTTCAATGTAACTATGCTCTTATCGTAATCAGCTGGTGGAACAAATCCAAGAAGCGTCATGCATGTTGCTGCGATTGATGATATCCCCAAGCCCTCTTCAAGCTTGTCTGAATACTCTCCCTTGTACTCTGGATCATAGATGATGCATGGTACAGGATTGAGGGAATGCGATGTCTTTGCCTTAGGCTCTCCATCATCATACTTCTTCACAGATCCATCCTTTCCATGCTCATACATATCATCAGCATTTCCGTGGTCCGCTGTAATGACCATGACACCGCCAGCCTTCTCTACAGCTTCCTTGATTCTTCCGATCTGAAGATCCATACCTTCCATTGAGCAGACAACAGCTTCAAACACACCTGTATGTCCAACCATATCTCCGTTAGGGAAGTTAAGCTTTATGAAATCCCACTTTCCGCTCTCAATCTCAGCTATCACGCGGTCTGCGATCTCTGCGCACTTCATCCACGGTCTCTGCTCAAACGGAACCTTATCAGAAGGAATCTCAACATATTCCTCAAGCTTCGGATCGAACATACCTGACTTATTGCCATTGAAGAAGTATGTAACATGTCCGAATTTCTGAGTTTCGGAAATAGAGAACTGCTTTACGCCAGATGCACAGAGATATTCTGCCATCGTCCTATCTATGGCAGGAGGAGAAACAAGATACTGATGAGGAATATGAAGATCTCCATCGTATTCCATCATTCCAGCATATTCGACGGATGGATATCTCTTTCTGTCGAATTCCTTGAATTCCTTCTCATCGAAAGCACGTGAAAGCTCTATAGCCCTATCTCCACGGAAATTGAAGAGGACAACGGAATCACCATCCTCGATAGTTCCTACAGGCTTTCCATCCTTAGCGACAACAAAAGGAGGAAGATCCTGATCGATAGCTCCAGTCTCAGCCCTGAGCGTCTCTATTGCTTCATGTGCGCTTGCAAACTGCCTGCCCTCACCAAGGACATGTGTATACCATCCCTTCTTCACCATATCCCAATCTGCATTGTAGCGGTCCATTGTTATTACCATTCTTCCACCGCCGGATGCAATCTGGGCATCGAATGTGCCATCTGCTGAAAGCTCTGCAAGATAAGAAGCAAATGGATCGAAGTAATCAAGCGCTGAAACCTCTCCTACATCCCTTCCATCAAGAAGAGCATGTACTCTTACCTTCCTGACACCTTCTTTCTTGGCTTCTGCAACCATTGCCTTCAGATGATCGATATGTGAGTGCACATTTCCATCTGATAGAAGTCCTATGAAATGAAGCGTTGAATCATTGTCCTTGACATTCTTCACAAGCTTCTGCCATGTAGCACCCTTGTACATATCGCCGGATGTGATAGCGTTTGATACAAGCTTAGCACCCTGTGCAAAAACCCTTCCAGCACCCATTGCATTATGGCCAACCTCACTGTTTCCCATATCTGCATCAGAAGGAAGCCCTACAGCAACACCATGTGCCTTGAGCTTTGTCCAAGGACATGTTGAATAGAGTTTGTCCAGATTGCCAGTGAGAGCTGCAGCAACAGCATCTCCTTCCTTGTATTTTCCGAATCCGACACCATCCATGATGACAAGAACAACTGGTCCTTTACGTTCAATCCTGCCATTTCTCTTCAATGGTTCAACCATATATATCCTCCTAAACTATACCGTTTCAACTATCGGAGATGTTGCCTCTTCAAGATAATCAAGCGCTTTTCCCTCAAGATAAGGCGAAAGAGCGTTCCTTACCATATCATGATAGCAATTTATCTGATTAATTTCTTCCCTTGTAAGGAGTGATGCATCAATAAGCCTTTTCTCATAAGGAACCAATGTGAGAACCTCAAATCTATAGAAATCACCGAACTCAGTCTTTCTGTCATGAATCACCGTGATAAGATTCTCTATCCTTATCCCATATCTTCCCTCTTTATATAGCCCAGGCTCATCTGAAATGACCATTCCTTCCTTAAGAGGAACATCTATCAGTGCCGATGAAATCCTCATAGGCCCTTCATGTACGGAAAGATGGCAGCCGACGCCATGTCCTGTTCCATGGAAGAAGCTCTCACCTTCATTCCATAAGAACTGCTTGGCAAGCACATCAAGCTGCACGCCTCTGGTACCTTCTATGAAATGTACCCTTGATAGAGCAAGATGTCCCTTGAGGACCAGAGTGTAATCTCTCTTCTCATCCTCAGATGCATCACCGAACAAAAGCGTTCTTGTTATATCTGTAGTACCGAATTCAAACTGCGAACCGGTGTCCAGCACCAGAAGGCCGCTGCCATCAATCGTTGCATTGCTTTTATCTGAGAATGAGTAATGGACAACAGCACCATGTTCTTTCCATGCAGAGATAGGATGAAAAGATGGCTCTATATAACCTGGCATCTTCCTTCTCTCTTCCTCAAGTCTTTCCGCAATCTCCTTCTCCGTATACTTTCTGTTTCCATCTATCGATGAAAGGAAATTCACATAGGCAGCTCCATCAAGAAGATGAGCCTTTCTCATTCCCTCCATCTCTGCCTTGTTCTTGCAGGCTTTCAGATCCGTTGTGATATCACGTCCTGAAATGTATTCATTGCAGATAGAAAGGAATGTTGCAGCTGTCTTGGACTTGGATACGTAACCGACGCCTTTCCTAGCCTTGACTGTATCCCACACTGCTTCATACGGCTTGATATCAAAAGAGAAAGATACATCATCTGCAAAGCGTTCCCTGTCAGTGAAAAGAATTGCCTCATCCTCCGATATATAGGCATAGGAGATGAAAACAGGATTATACGGGACATCGCCAGAGCGAAGATTGAAAAGCCAGGCTATATCATCAAGGGATGATATAAGTGTCCAGTCCGCTCCTTTTCCCTTCAGCGCAGCCCTAACCTGTCTGATCTTCTCTTCTGTGCTTTTTCCTGCATATTCCAAAGGAACAGGAACTATTCTGGAAGAAGGAAGCGCTGGCCTATCCTGCCAGACAGCAGATAGAAGATCATCTGTTATCTCAATATCTGCCCCTGCCTTCTTAAGCCTCTCATATTCCTCTATCGATATCGTGCTTCCATCAGCTCCTGTCTTAAGCTTTCTCTCACTGAGCCACTCTCTGGGAGATGGCACTCCGACATCCCCATCTCTCATGAGCTTGATACCTGTCCCCTCAAGCTCCGCCTTTGCCTGTATCCAATATCTGCTGTCAGTCCAGAGAAGAGCCTCTGATAACGTGACGATCACAGTGCCAGCTGAGCCTGTGAATCCTGATATGAACTCCCGGCTTCTCCACCTTGGAGCTACATACTCGCTCTGATGTGGATCCGTACCTGTTATCATATAGGCTTCAAGCTTTCTTTTTTCCAGTTCCTTTCTTAGCCGATCCAGCCTTTTTGTTATCATATGAGCTTCTCCTAAAGAATATGAAGGCAAGGAGCAACATCCCTGCAGCGATCATAAGAAGACAGAATATCTGCCCTTCAGATATATTCAGAAACGATTCAAATAAAGCAATGTTGCCATCCCCGCTTCCTGCATTTATCACATAGCCTATGTTGCTGTCTGGCTGTCTGCAATACTCGATGAAGAATCTGAAGAGGCCATATCCTATAAGATAGAAAGAAAAAACGAATCCATGCGGCATACCTTTCCTTATCTTTATCGGCCGGATTATGAAGAACAGGATAAGAAAGAGGATAATACCTTCAAAAAGCGCCTCATAAAGCTGGGATGGATGACGTGGAAGGTTTATAAGGCTATGTGGAATGTACTCAAGTCCGACCTTATCAGCTATTTCAGCAACCCAGCTCTCATCTGCTGAGAAAAGCGGAGCTGTCGGGAAGATCATTCCCCATGGCTTTGTCGTAACCCTTCCATAAAGCTCTGCATTTATGAAGTTTCCGAGGCGTCCGAATGTATATCCAAGAGGTATTCCAGCAGTTACGATATCAGTAAGCTGCAGAAGACTGCGCTTATGCCTCCTTGCATAGATGTACCCACCAAGGATACAGCCAACAACACCTCCATGATAGCTCATTCCAGGCAGTCCGACGAACTGACCATCACGGAAAGGCCAGAATATAAGCCAAGGATGCGTAAGGTAATATACAGGATCGGAATAGAAGAATACAGAAAACAGCCTTGCGAATATCAGAAGGAACAGGATTGCTATGAAGAAGAAATCCTGGCTTTCCGATGCGTTCATATCTATAACGCCATCATGCCAGCATTGATACCTGAAGAGAATATATGCAATGAAGAACGCTACAAGGTACATTACTGCATACCATCTGATAGGCAGTCCATTTATGACATATGGATCGATCCATTCCGGATATCCAACGAAAAGCGTGAACATGAGAAAAATCTATACGCTTGAAGAGATGATTGCAAGTCGGTGATGTACTATAATCAGCCATATGAAGAAAACATTAGCTGCTTTATCTGCGTTTATCATCGCTCTGCCCATATTCTCTGGAGGAGACATGGAATTCACGCCTGTTTCATTGCAGGCGAAACAGGAGCTTTCAGCAAAAAGCACTATAGAACGTTCAGTGAGCATATCAAGCATGCTGTATTCGCTAGGAAACCTATATTCATTCCTTGATACATACTTTCTCGGAGAAATCGACAATAAGGCAATGGAAGAAGAACTTGTCTCTGCAATGATTGATTCTCTTGGAGATGAATATTCATACTATATCCCTTCAAGCAGCACGGAAGAATTCGAGGAATTCTCAGAAGGAAGCTATATAGGACTTGGTCTTTATCTTACCAAGATGAATCCTTCATACATCGATATGGAAGATCCAAGATCATATATGATCATAATCCAATCTCCATTCCCCGGAGGGCCTGCTGACAGAGCGGGTCTGCGTCCTAATGATATGATAAGCCACATAAACGGAGAGGATGTATCACAGCTCAACGCTGTCGATGCATCAAAGAAGCTGAGAGGAACCCCTGGAGAGGATATAACCATCACAGTACATAGAGGTGATGCTGTATTTGATGTAACGCTAAGACCAGAGCGTGTGACAAATCCATCGACATCAGCGACAATGCTTTCCGGCAATATAGGTTATATAAGGATATACAGCTTCTCACAGACAACTGCTGACAGCTTCTCACAAGATCTTGAAGGCCTCATTGCTGATGGCATTGACTCACTTATAATAGACCTGAGGAACAATGGCGGCGGAATAATAGACAGCGCTACAAGGATAGCTGACCTTTTCCTTGATGATGGCGTGATACTGAAAATAAGGTTCAAGGAAGGATCAGGAAGGAAAGAAACCATAATCAATGCGACAAGAGGTACAGCTGTACCTTTGGATATGCCTATCGCCATCCTGATAAACGGAGGAACAGCTTCCTCAAGCGAGATACTCACTGGAGCTCTTTCGGACAATGACCGTGCAATAACAGTCGGATCCAAGACGTTCGGCAAGGGGATATCACAGGAAGTGCGTCCATTCAGCGAAGGCTATGTCCAGATAACAACTGGCCATTTCTATACCCCATCGGACAGCGACATACACCATATAGGGATTTCTCCTGATATCCCTGTTGAGGAAGAAGAATTCAACGAAGATGATATGAAGGCATACAGCCAGTTCCTGAATGATAATGACATCGATGATTTCATCTCCGCCAATCCTGATTACAATTATGGGAATGTGGAGAAATTCGTTGATGAGAACAGTGAAAGCGGCGTTCCCTCTTCCCTGCTGGAGCTTCTTATCAGAAATGAATATATCTACAGAATGGATTGGGATGACCGTCCTGTCGCTGAGCCTGAATATGATGAGGCATTGACAAAAGCTATGGAGGCGCTGAATTGAGAGTATTCCTTCTTTCAGGAAAGAGAGAAAATGGCATATATAAACTGAGCCAGAAAGAGCGAAGGTATCTTTTTTCCGTACTGCGCCTTTCCATAAATGATGTATTCACAGCAAAGGATAAGGATGGAAACTATTACAAGGCATTCCTGTTTTCAGAGGATAGCATAACGCTTGAGGATACCGAAAACCCAGAGGAAACACTGCTGGATTCCCTCTCACAATACAAAAAGCCTCTTCTCCCGATAACTATGATGATCTCTGTTCTGAAGAACAGGAAAAACGAAAGCGAAGTGAGAATGCTGACGGAAATGGGAGTCAAGAGGATAATACTGATGAAAACAGAATTCACTGAAGGATCTCTCAACGCACATCAGCTTGAACGTCTTGAACTCATAATGAGGGAAGCTGTACAGCAATCCGGAGCAGATCTGCCAGATCTCATCGGACCTGTGGCATTTGATGAAGCTATCAAGATGAAGGAAGGAAAGCTTATAATACTTCATCAAGGGGTGCTTTCCTCTTCCATTTCATTGCCAGCTTCGATTGAGAATGCTGAATCTGTCACTGCCATGATAGGACCCGAGGGAGGATTCTCGGAAAAAGAATGCAGAAAGGCTGAGGAAAACGGAGCAGTGCCGGTACTGCTCAAGACAAACATACTCAGGTCAGAAACAGCTGCTGTATATGCTGCATCAGCTATACAGGTAATTCTTCAGGAAATGCAGAATTAAAGAACATTTTGTTTCTATTTCTATTCATTATCCCAAATTACCTATGAAAAACAAAACATTTTATTGACATCTCATAGATTCAGGTTATAACTAAACTACAATATAGCAAGGCAATGGGGGGAGTATGTTGATCATATTTAACTTGAAAAACAATCAGATAATGCAGAATCTAGAAGATGAATTGAAAGATAAGGAATGTATCTCATGTTCATCCTTGGAGAAGCTGAAAGCCCTCATCTCAAATAAGAATGATATCATCATCCTGGATTATAAGGACATACTGCCGATTACTGTTAATAATGCTACGGCAGCAATACATTCGACAATTGCGTTATATGACAGATCGATAAGTGAAATACCTGCTTTATTGAGTTATCAGCATACAGTCTATCTTCCATATGACCATAGCGAGGAAGAGCTATCCAAGGCACTTTCAATAGCTGAGAATACAGCAGAAGAAATCGGAACCATAAACGATATAATCGTTGGAGACTCACCTGTCATGGAAGCTCTGAGGAATACGATAAAGCTCATAATAAAATCAAGGACTCGTGTTTTCCATATATCAGGCGAGACAGGAACAGGAAAGAACCTCGTTGCGAAATTCATCCATGCAAGTATGTTCTCAAAGAATAAGAAAAGCATCTATGAATTATGCAGTGCACTTGATGGAGAGCTTGCCGAATCAAGATTCTTCGGCCATGCAAAAGGAGCATATACAGGTGCAACTGAAGAGATAAATGGAATTGTCTCATTCGCAAATGGAAGCTCACTGTTTCTTGATGAGATCGAGGACCTGTCATTGCCGATGCAGTCAAAGCTGCTGCATCTCATAGAAACAGGGGAATACAGATCAATAGGCGATGATAAGATGAAGAAATCATCTTTTCTATTCATAACAGCCTCAAACATCAACCTTGAGGAACTCGTAAAGACAAAAAGGATGAGAAGAGATTTCTTTCATAGGATATCCGGAGTGACTATAAGGATGCCAAGCCTTTCTGAGCATATGGAAGATATTCCCAGGCTCATCGAATTCGAAGAAGAGAGGCTGGGGAAGAATGTGACAGAACGCATAATCGACTTTACCCCATTCATGAAGCGCGAATGGAAAGGCAATGTCAGGGAGCTCTTCAGCGCAGTCGAACGTTATCATCTTGGAATGCTTTTCAGATAGAGCACACTAGATTGGAAAGCAGCCTTTTTCGTATAATTTGATTATCCAATAGCAATTACATCAAAAACCATGGAAATCCGCAATCGGTGGAAAACCTGTGGAAAACTCAACGTTTTCCGGGTTTAAAAAAGTAATGCAAAAAGTTTTCCACATATTGGATTTCTATATAGAAAGCATTGTCTTATTATTTATAAGATTCAAATTATTTCCTTTTATTGTATGAAATTATCTTAGCAATATCATACTGGCTGAATATATCTTCCAAACCGTTGAAAAAACAGTTTTCCACTACTTTCCACAAGATATACACAGCATTGTGGAAAACCTGTGGAAAAACTATATCTAGCGTACATTGATTTCAGTCATTATAATCGAGTCATGTCGTATGTATATGGAATCGGAAACCCACTGATAGACTGTCTTTCCAAAGTCAGCGAAAAAGAAATCGAAGAACTTTCACTGACAAAGGGAACAATGCTTCTGATCGATCAGGAAAAGAGAGAGCAGATACTGAATCTAATAAAGGAAAGAGACACAAAGTACTCATGCGGAGGTTCCTGCCCCAACACAATGGTAACTCTTAGAATGCTTGGTATAGATACAACCCTTGCTGGTGGAATAGGAAAAGATGAAGAAGGCAGGATATACAGGGAAAGACTGAAAGAAAGCGGAGTAAACGATGAGCTGGTCTCATTTGACAGCCCAACAGGAACATCGATAATCCTCCTGACAGAGGACAGGGAAAGAACTATGAATACATACCTTGGTGCAAACAGGATGTTTGACAGTTCTTTCGTTGATGTAGATACAGCAGCAAATGCATCATTATTCTATTTCACTGGCTATATGTGGGATACAGAGAGCCAAAGGAGAGCTGTAAGGAAAACACTCGAGATAGCCAGGGAAAACAACATAACAGTAGCTTTTGACATTGCAGACCCTTTTGCAGTCGCAAGATACAGGAATGACTTTCTTGAGATAATAAGGAACTATGCATCCATAGTTTTTGCAAACAGTGAAGAAGCGCGATTCCTTTTTGATAACTACGATCCCTATGAATGCGCAAAATCAATGGGGAAGCTTACGGATATAGCGATAGTGAAGAACGGAAAGCACGGATCTTATATATCAAACAAGGGCGAATTGCTTTCAATACCGCTTTATGGAACCATCAAACCTGTAGATACAACAGGAGCAGGAGATACATATGCTGCTGGCTTTCTCTTTGGATATCTTTCAGGATGCTCCGTAGAAGACTCAGGAAAGATCGCTTCTTTCCTTGCTGGTGAAATAATAAGCCATATAGGAGCTCAGTTCGATAACGATGATATGCACAGGATAAGGGAGTGCATAAGAAATGAATTCAGAATATAATGCCCCCATGATTCCTCACAGGGGCTAAGCTTCTTAGTAGTTCTGTCCAACAAGCTCAAAATATGCCTGTGGATGTGCACATACTGGGCATATTCCAGGAGCCTTCTTGCCAACTACGATATGACCGCAGTTTCTGCACTTCCAGATCATCTCACCGTCTCTTGAGAATACAAGACCCTCCTCAACGTTCTTGAGAAGTGCAAGATATCTCTCCTCATGATGCTTCTCAATAGCTGCAACGCCTCTGAACTTCGCTGCGATTTCCTTGAATCCTTCTTCCTCAGCAACCTTAGCGAACTCAGCATACATATCTGTCCACTCATAGTTCTCGCCCTCAGCTGCTGCCTTGAGATTCTCTGCTGTTCCCTTTATGTCGCCGCCCTCAAGATACTTGAACCAAAGCTTTGCATGCTCTTTCTCATTCTCAGCTGTTTCGAGGAAGATAGCAGCAATCTGCTCATAGCCTTCCTTCTTTGCCTTTGATGCAAAGTATGTGTACTTGTTCCTTGCCTGGCTCTCACCAGCAAATGCCGTCTGAAGATTCTTTTCAGTCCTTGATCCCTTCAGTTCCATAGCTACTCTCCTTATTCCTGCAATCGCTGCAGATTCCTTCGAATATCAGATCATGAGAGAAAAGCATGAATCCTTTCTCCATAGAAACTGCTACATCAACCAAATCCATGTCATATTGTACATCAACATCAACAACCTTGCCGCATTTTATGCAGATTGCATGGCTATGATGATCTGTACGATGATCATAATGTGCTTCAAATCCCAATATAGAAGGAACTTTTCCAATCTTTCCCTCATCAAAGAGCATATTGAGATTACGATAGACTGTCGCCTTCGATATCGTGCTGTACTTTGATGATATGACCCTATAGATATCCTCTGCGCTGGGATGCCCTGGGTATGAGAGAACAACTTCATAAGTCAATTCCCTCTGCATTGTGTTTCTTCTATCTTTCATAATAATATTGGTTATCAATAAGTTATCATTATTGATTATTTTTGTCAAATAAAAATGGACCGCATAGGCGATCCATCTGGAATCAGTTTTCCTTTGGTATGATCCTTACCTGCTTATAAAGCCCCTCACCTTCACTCTTTGTCTCAACCCCTTCGAAATCATTGAGTGCGGTATGTACGAGCCTGCGCTCAAAAGGATTCATAGGATCGAGAAGCTTTGATCTGCCAGTGCGCCTTACTGATTCAGCAACCCTGTAAGCTGATCGTATTATCTGCTCCTCATGCCTCATCCTGTAATTCTCGCTGTCAATCACAACCTTTATATCTGGATCGATATTTCCAGCATATACATTGGTTACAAGCTGTATAGCATCAAGATTCTTGCCTTTCCGTCCGATGATTATAGAAGAATCAGGGCTATCTATGGAAATTCCTATCTTGCTCTCCCTTCTATAGCTTATCGATGCCTCACCTTCATAACCCATCTTGCTGATAAGAGCATCTACGAAATCAAGAACCTTTCTCTCAACATCACTTTCAGGTGTACCTGCATTATTCTCATTATCAGCTTCCTCATAGTCATCATCGCTATCATCTCCGTAATAAACACGGATCTTTACGCTGCCCTTCTTGAATAGACCTTTCTTTGATGTCTCTATTACCTCAACATCAAACTGATCACGTTCAAGATTCAATGACTCTATTGCCTTATCTATAGCTTCCTGCTCTGTTCTGCCTTCAAATTCGCTTTGCATGATTATTTTCTCCTGTTCTTCCTCTTTGCTTCTTTCTTAGCTTCCTTGACAGCATCCTTCTCTGCAATTTCCTTTGCATAGACATCCTTCTTCTTCCTGTTCACAAGCATCTGCTGTCCAATGGAGATGATATTGACTGTACTCCAATAAAGAAGAAGGCCTGAAGGTGCATTGTACATGATAAAGAAGAATATGATAGGCATTCCATATGTCATGAACTTGATCATCCCTGCCTGTGATCCCGCTGTATTCGTACTCTGCGTTATCTTCATGGAGAAGATCATTGAGATTACATAGAGAATAGGAAGCAGATGTATCTGTGCACCTATGAAAGGTATTGAAAATGGCAGGGTATAGATTGTATCAGGAACAGATAGATCAGGTATCCAGCCAGGTATGAACATAGATCCCCTGAGATCGAAATTTGTATTCAGAAGGCCATACAGGGCTATGAAGATAGGAAACTGTATGAACATAGGAATACATGATCCCATCGGGCTTATCTTCTCTTCCTTATAAAGCTTTGCCATCGCAGCATTCTGTGCTTCAGGGTTATCAGGGAACTTCTGCTTTATCTCCTCAATCTTAGGAGCAAGTGCGCTCATCTTTGCTGTTGAGTCCATTCCCCTCTTTGCAATAGGCTGAAGAAGAAGCTTGATGAGTATAGTAAGAAGTATGATAGCAACACCATAGTTAGGGATGAGCCTATAGAAGAGCTGGAGTATCCACTTGAGTATTGACTCAAGCCATGAAAGCCAATTGCCATCAATGACTTCATCAAGATTCATATCTGAAAGATCGAATACATTATCAGATGCATTATCATAGAGCCTGAGGTTCTCAGCTACCTTCGGTCCTGCATATAGATAGAATGTATCGTTTATCTCAGATGAAGTACCTCTGCTTGATATATAGACAGTATCTTTCTGGGATATTCCTTCTTCATTCATGCTCTGATCTGCACCGGCAGAGAGAATATCCACATCCTCAGGAATCAGGATGAATGAGAAATACTTGCCAGAAATAGCAAGCCAATCGATTGTCTCCTCAGGATCTGCTGTAAATACACCGTCCCTGCTGAAACGCGCATTGCTCTTATTTCCGTTGTCTTCGTATTTGACTTCTACCCTGCGGTAGTCATAGTTGCTTCCAAGAGATTCGAAAGCCGGTCCGATCTGAGGTCCAACGGAGATTGTATATCCCCTATCAAGAGGCAGAGCTGAACCATCTTCTGTATATGCCCTTACATCAAGGCGCATCATATACTCATCTGTATTTGGTATCGTATAGCTCTTCTCAAGCGTGAACCTTCCGCTTCCATCAGCTTTCTCAAAATCACGGGTGAACATGATCCTTCTCAGATTGCCATCCTCTGATGTCTGAGTGCTATAGCTGAATGGAACGTTGACCTCAAAGCCATCACCTTGACCATAATAAAGGGCAAAAGCATCAGGATCTCCTGTTTCCTTGAACAAAAGCTCAACAGGATTTCCATTCTCAAGATGCTTGAGCGTCTTTATAGATGAGATTGTTCCGCCGTTTGGATTGAACGTGATATCAAAATTCTCAGTCTGTATGCTAAAAGGCGAAGTATCATCAACTACGCCAACCGCAAATAGCTCTATATCATCACTCTGCTGTATAAGCTCTGTATTGTCTGCACTTTCAGATACTTCAGCACTTGCTGCTGCAGCTGCCATCTGAGGCTCCATGAAAAGTGTCTGGAGCGTCATACCGACAACTATGACGATAACAGAAAGCACTATTGCTATAATGGTATTCCTATCCATCATCTCTCCTTGAGGATTTATGTATCTGGGAAGCTGGAATAGGAAGACTCTGCTGATGAGGAAAAGGAACTATCTCCGGTCGTTCCTGTCCAAAAGCTTTATAAAGCTGGACTCAAGCAAGGAAAAATCAGAGACCTTCCCAGGATACACTATCAAGGCCAGATCGTGACCTTTTCCCTCTACGGGTTCGGATGAGCTTATTCTCTTTTCGTAGCATCTGAATATTTCCTTGGCTCTGCGCCTGAGGAGATTCCTATCAACCGCACGGCCATAATGCTTAGCTGGAATGACTATAAAACGATCAAAGCCCAAACCGTTATCAAGACTAATCAATCGCATTCCAGGCATGTAAGATGACTTACCGCATCTGAATATACGATTGATATCCTCTTTCTTTCTGATGATCTCTGTCTTAGTAAGGCTTCTTCTCATCGCTTGCCGTGAGGCTGTATCTGCCCTTGGCTCTGCGGCGTGCAAGAACCTGACGGCCACCCTTTGTAGCCATTCTTGCGCGGAAACCGAACTTTCTTGTTCTCTTCATCTTGCTTGGATGATAGGTTCTCTTTCCTTTGTAGCTCATATCGATTACTCCAATTTCAACGCTGTAAAGCGGTTATTTTTCAAGCAAAGGGCATATACCCAGCTTTCGGATTCTATCAAAGTGTAGTCTAAACCGTCAAGACATACGGACAGTACGTATTGCTTTTATCTTATGATCAGGAAAAGCAGTATTGAAATCCTTTATTATCCTACGTGAATTGAGGTTTACCAGATTCCTTGCCGACGAGCTTCTGACTCTCAGATAAAGAGTCTCATCTTCTACTTTCCAGAACTCGGTGACACCATATAACTGACTTCCGGCAATGCCAGGCCATGCGGATATCATACGAAGAGTACCGTTGTTCCTCAATTTCTCCATATATTTATCCAGAAGCTCATTTATCTGTACAACACCTTTCATTTATGTCCTCTTTAAGCCTTCCATCCTCAACCTCATAATAAAGAGCATCACCTTTATCTCCAAAATAGCTTTCCCTTGGAAGGAATGTATAGAAAGCCTGTGAGTAGTTATCAAGAACAGATAGGACTTTAGCTCTTTTCACATCATCAAGCTCAAGAAGAACATCATCAATAAGCAGAATTGGCTTTTTCCCAGTCATTTTCCTGAAATACTCTGCTTCAGCTATCCTGAATATTATAGAGCAAAGCCTTATCTGACCTGTAGAACCAATAGACTGGAAAGGACCATTCGGCGACATTACTGTGAATCTATCGCGATGTATCCCGCTTGTCGTGGTCTTCAGTATTATATCCCTATCGACGTTATCCTCTAGATAACTGACGATGTCATCAGCACTTTCAAGTCCCGACCATGATGGCTGATACTTTATCTCAAGATCAATCGAAAGCCCGGAAACTTCATTGAAAATATAAGGAAATATGGCGTTGAATCCGTAAACAGCTTCAGCACGTGCCTTCATTATTTCGATTCCAAATGATGCAAGCCGTCCGTTATAAAGTGAAATGAGTGATTTATCTCCGGTTTTCACAGCAGCATTGCGTTGGATAAGGACAGCCCTGTAGGATCTCATATCATCAAAGAAGAACGGTGAATAAAGGCTCATCATCTGATCGAAGAATCTTCTTCTTTCCTCTGGCTCGCCCTTTATGAACTGTATATCCTCATGAATGAAGGCTATACAGGGAAAAATATATATAAGATCTTTCCTATCCTTCACTTCCTTGCCATCTATATATATCTTCCTCTTTCCTTCAGAAAATGATGTTGATATGCTTTCGACCTCACCATGATCATTTTCAAATTCAGCGCTTATCCTGAATCCATCTTTGCCATGCATTACAGCTTCCCTCAGATGCTGCGTACGAAAAGAAGAGCCATAACAGAGCATATAGATAGATTCAAGGAAGCTTGTCTTTCCTTGGCCGTTTGTGCCTATAAGCACTATATCCTCTGAATCAGTTGGGACTGAAATAGAGGATATATTCCTGAAATTGCTTATCTTTATGTTATTGAATCTCATACCTGCATAGGCATAAGGACAAACAGATAATCCTTTTCTGGTTCGGGTTTGAACACCATTGCATTAAGAGGAGATGTATACATAAGGCGGAACATCTCGCTTCCCATCTTCTTTATCGGGTTCTGAAGAACGCTGAAATTGAACGATATGGTATTTTCAGGACCATTGTAGTCACATGCAAGATCCTGCTTGCTATCTCCGAATTCAGTATTCTCTCCAGAAACAGTTATCTCATTTGCATGAAGTGTTATGAATATTCTCTTTGAGTTATTCTCCGCGAGGATTGAAATAAGGGTTATTGCCTTTTCAAGATCCTCAGTCTTCATGACAAGGCTGTGCTCAAGGTTCTTAGGTATAACCTTCTCATAATTAGGATAAGTTCCTGAAATAAGGGAAGAATATATCAAACGCGAATCGATCTTCACGAATATCCTGCCCTCATCTATAGCTATTGAGAATACGCCTTCTCCGCTGCCAAGGACTTTTATGAGATTGAGAAACCTTACAGGGATAATCGAAGGCTGGAAATCTGGAATATCCTGCTCAAACTGACGTTTGACACACGCAAGTTTCTTTCCATCTGTTGCGACAAGGACGAGCTTATCATCCTTTTTCTCCATATATACACCTGTAAGAAAATGCCTTGAATCATTCTCAGCAGCTGCAAATGTCGTCTTATCGATCATATCAAAGAAATCACGCTGGGTGATTGAAAAGAAATAATCATCATCTACAGTTTCGAGAGGCGGAAATTTTGAAGCATCTATGGTCTTTATGTTTATTGTGAAATCAGAAGTGCTTCTATCAGAAGGGGAAATATTCAGGATTCCATTCTCTTCTGTGATGTCTATATCTGTATCAGGGATGTTCTTCAGGACAGCCAGGAGCTTTTCGCAGAATACAGTCGTTTTTCCTGGAACTATTACAGATACAGCTATCGATGAAGTATATCCGATGTTGTTGTCTGCGGCTTTTATCGTAAGAACATCATTTGAAGCATCAAGCAGAACATTGCTTGAGATTGAGAGTGAGTTCTTTGAGCTTGAAAAGTTATTTGCGTACTCTATTTCCTGTCTTAGGTTCTTTCCTGAGCATTTGAATTTCATGATAGTAGTCCTTCTATAGTTATTAATATTATATCATATTAAAAAAATGTAGCAGTAGTAATAGTCTTTGTGGAAAAGTGGAAAAACTTCTTATTTTCTTTTTCCTCAACATTTTGTATTGTGGATAAACATGTGGAAAACCATTCTTCGTTTTCCACAGTATCCACAGAGTCTGCAGAATCATGTTTTCCGGCTGTGGATAACTCCTGTCTTTTCCACAGTTTTTCAAACAGTGATGAACATCTTTTCAACATGTTATACACAGGGTTTTCCACAGAGTTTTCCACAGCCTGTGGAAAACTCAGAATCCAGTCAGATCGCTTTCGATTGCCGAAACAGCTGTCTTTACAGATTCATCTGTCTCCAGAAGCGACTTTATCCTATCTACTGAATGCATGATGGTCGTATGATCCTTTCCATTGAGGAACTTGCCTATTTCGCTCAATGAATAAGATGTGAGTTTGGATGCAAGGTATATAGAGATATGACGTGCAAGTATTATGTTCTTGTTCCTGCTTTTGCCTTTTATATCGTAATCAGTCACATTGAAATAATCAGCAGTTTCCCTGATTATCTCATCAATCGTTATGTCATTGTTCTTTATTGCAGGGGAAACAATGAAGTTCTTAAGCTGTTCTTTTGCTATATCTATGGTTATAGGCTTGCCTACCAAGCTTGCGAATGAGCTTAGCGTAGTGAGGGCTCCTTCAAGATCCCTGATGTTCGTATCTATATTCTGGCATATATATTCAAGGACCTTATTATCTATTGTGTAGTTCTTTTCCCTGCATTTCTGCATTGCGATAGCAACCCTGGTTTCATATGCAGGTGGCTGAAGATCGACATTGAGACCCTTTCTGAATCTTGTCTTGAGCCTGTCTGTTATATCAGTAAGTTCTGTTATGGGCCTATCACATGTAAGGACTATCTGCTTATGATTGTCATACAGTTCATTGAATGTATGGAACAGTTCTTCCTGTGTCTGGTCCTTTTTCTGAAGGAAGTGGATATCATCAATGAGAAGGACATCGACATTCCTGTACTTTGTCTTGAAAGCGCTAGTCTGGTTTGCAGATAGAGAGTTGATGAACTCATTGGTGAAGCTTTCAGCTGTAACGTATATGATCTTCATCTTTGGATTGTGTTCATCTATGTAGTTTCCTATTGATTGAAGAAGATGTGTCTTGCCAAGTCCTACCCCTCCGTATATAAGGCAGGGGTTGAAGCTTATTCCTGGATTCTGAGCTATCACTTTTGCTGCATTGAATGCAAAGCTGCTGTTATCACCGGATATGAAGTTATCAAAGGAATATGCTTTGTTGAGCGTTGTGTTTCTTGAAGCAGGTGCTTCTATGGTTTTCTGTGGTTTTGCTGCTGCTGTTTTCTTCTTAGATGCTGGCTTTGCATTGCTGTCTACAATGAAAGCTACTTCTATTCTTTCATCTGCTATAG
Source organism: uncultured Spirochaetaceae bacterium (assembly GCA_944389155.1). GTDB lineage: Bacteria > Spirochaetota > Spirochaetia > Sphaerochaetales > Sphaerochaetaceae > Ornithospirochaeta. The sequence continues at coordinate 40,085 of CALXLI010000142.1, forward strand.
CTTCTATTGTGTTCCTTATCTCTTCTCCGCAGCTTTTCTCTGCGTTGTCTTTGAAGAATTCAGATGGAAGTGAAAGAATGAGCTTTCCGTCATTCTCCCCACAGTATGAAATTCTATCGAACCACTGTCTTTTTGCAGCTGGTAATGATTCCTCAAGGCGCTCTTCCGCCTCTTTCCAGATATTCTCAAGATTTGCCATATCGCTGTGAGTATATCATACATATCGACAATGGTAACGCCGCATATTCATCCATATACCCAAAAAGCTTTGAATATGCTCCGCAATTATATGTTTTGAAAAAAATTACATATAAAATCATTTTATTTTGCCAGCTTGATGAAAAAACAGATGAAATGTATAATATAAAAGCTGCAACATTTCCTTTTGCTGTGTGTTGTCAGCCCTTTTTAGCGTCATGAACTGAGGGAGAAATATGAAAGACGAAGAATTTAAGATCGCTGACCATGATAAAGCTGAACTTGAAGCTGAAATCAAGGCTAGCGAAGATTATAATTCCAGCGGAATCACAGTACTGAAAGGGCTTGAAGCTGTACGGCTCAGACCTGGAATGTACATTGGTTCTACTGGAATAGATGGACTTCATCATCTTGTATACGAGGTTGTAGACAATGCAATTGATGAAGCAATGGCTGGATACTGCAATAATATCAAAGTCTTTCTTGATGAAGGACCAGATGGAGAGATATGTACAGTTGAGGATAATGGAAGAGGTATTCCTGTAGATATTCATCCTGAGGAGGGAAAGAGCGCTCTTGAGGTTGTGCTTACCCAGCTTCATGCTGGAGGAAAGTTCGATCATAACGCATATAAGGTATCCGGAGGACTTCATGGCGTTGGTGTATCGTGCGTAAATGCCCTTTCATCCTGGATGGAAGTCACTGTACATAGGGCTCCGAATGTATATAGGCAGGTATATCACAAGGGCGTTCCAGAGAAGCCTGTTGAGATTGTAGGCACAACAGACAGAACAGGTACTATCGTAAGGTTCACTCCAGACTTTGAGATAATGGAGCCGAATTCATTCAGCTACGATACGCTCTCTGCCCGCTTCAAGGAACTTTCATATCTCAACAAAGGTGTGACGATATCCATAACCGATTCACGTGGAATCGAGGAAAAAAGCGAGACATTCCATGCTGAAGGAGGTCTTGCCTCGTTTGTAAAATACCTTAATGAGTATAAGACTGTTCTTTTCGATCCTATTTCATTCGAGTGTCAGAAGGAAGAAGTCTCTGTTGAGGTTTCCCTCCAGTACAACGATAAATATGATGAGAAGATCTTCACATTCGTGAATAATATCAATACACGTGAAGGCGGTACTCACCTTTCAGGATTCAGGGCTGCCCTTTCAAGATGCCTGAATAATCAGCTCAAGAAGAGCGTGAAGTACATGAAGAAGTACTCTGAAAGCTTAGAGAGCTCTGATATCTCCGAAGGCCTGACAGCTGTGATTTCAGTAAAGCTTCCAAACCCTCAGTTCGAGGGCCAGACGAAGATGAAACTCGGAAACTCGAATGTCAAAGGCATTGTTGATTCCCTTGTATATGAGAATCTTACTAATTACTTTGATGAGTTCCCTGATTCAATAGATAAGCTTCTTGATAAGGTTACCAATGCTGCTCTTGGCAGAGTCGCAGCACGTAAGGCAAGAGAGAATATAAGAAAGAAGAGCGAAGGTGGCGGACTGCCTGGAAAGCTAGCGGACTGTACGGAGCGAGATCCTGAGAAGTGTGAGGTTTTCATCGTTGAGGGTGATAGTGCTGGCGGATCTGCAAAACAGGGACGTGACAGGCAGTTCCAGGCTATCCTTCCGCTTTGGGGAAAGATGCTCAACGTTGAGAAATCACAGGAAGCAAAGGTGCTCAACAATGATAAGCTTCAGCCTGTAATACAGACAATCGGTGCTGGCATCACACGCTATAATGATATGGGTGGTGGTGAAAGCGATGATGAAGATGATGGCTCAAAGAAGGAGAAAACATTCGATTTGAGCAAAGTCAGATATCATAAGGTCATCATTATGGCTGATGCTGATGTTGATGGGTCTCATATCAGAACTCTTCTCCTTACATTCTTCTTCAGATATATGCGTCCTCTTATCGAAGCTGGTTATGTGTATTTTGCAATGCCTCCTCTTTACAAGATCACTATAGGAAAGAAGATTTTCTATGCCTATGATGAGGTTGATAAGAAGAAGATACTTGCAGAGCATGCAGCGGGTGTTGATGAGAACAAGATACCTATACAGCGATATAAGGGTCTTGGAGAGATGAATCCTGAGCAGCTTTGGGAGACAACAATGAATCCTGAGACCAGGATGATAAGCAAGATATGCCTTTCTGATGCAGAAGAAGCAGATCGTGTATTCTCCATGCTTATGGGTGAGGAAGTCGAGCCTAGGCGAGCCTTCATCGAAGATAATGCGACCTTCGTAAGGACGCTTGATATATAGGAATTCATATGGAAGACAATCAGGAACTCACTGGACGTGTCATCAATGCTGATATCTCGGAAGAGATGCGTACCAGTTATATAAATTATGCAATGTCCGTAATAATCAGCCGTGCTCTCCCTGATGCCAGAGATGGCCTGAAGCCAGTACATCGCAGAATTCTCTACGATATGTGGGAACAGGGTATCAGGTACAATACGCAGAATAAGAAGTGTGCGCGTATTGTCGGAGATGTTCTCGGTAAATACCATCCGCATGGAGATGCATCTGTCTATGATGCCCTTGTGCGTCTTGGCCAGGATTTCTCGCTGCGCTACCCTGTTGTATCCCCTCAGGGAAACTTTGGTTCAATTGATGGCGATCCACCGGCTGCAATGAGATACACTGAGGCAAGGATGAGCCGCATCGGAGAGGAAATGCTCTCTGATATACAGAAGGATACTGTCGATTTCGTCCCGAACTACGATGAATCAACAACAGAACCTTCTGTTCTTCCAGCTGCTTTTCCCTTCCTTCTCACAAATGGTTCATCAGGTATTGCCGTTGGTATGGCGACAAATCTTGCGCCGCACAATCTCCAGGAGGTTGTTGATGGCATCTGTGCCTATATTGATAACCCAGATATCACGATACCTGAGCTGATGAACTACATAAAAGGGCCTGACTTCCCTTCATATGGCATTATCTGTGGCAAGAAAGGCATTATGGATGCCTATACTACAGGAAAGGGAAAGATTGTCATCCGTTCACGCTATGAGATTGAGGAAAATGACCGTGGCCATGATTCGATCATCTTTACAGAGCTTCCTTATCAGGTAAATAAAGCAGAGCTTGTAAAGAAGATTGATGATCTGCGAAAGGACAATATAATACCTAATATATCCCAGGTAAGGGATGAAAGCGGCAGAGATGGCATACGTGTCGTTATTGAGCTTAAGCAGGGAGCTGTCCCAAAGATAGTTCTCAATATGCTTTTCAGCCGCACTGCCCTTCAGAGCAATTTCAATGCATATAACCTTGCTCTGGTAGAAGGCAAGCCTGTCCTTATGACGCTCAAGGATATGGTTTCAATCTATGTAAACCATAGAGAAGAGGTCATTGAGAGACGTACAAGATATGATCTGAAGAAGGCTGAAGAGAGAGCTCATATCCTCCTTGGTCTCAAGATAGGCCTTGAGAATATCGATGAAGTCATAAGGATAATCAAGGAAAGCGAAGATAATAATGTAGCTTCACTTGAGCTTCAGAAAGCATTCCAGCTTACAAAGATACAGGCTGATGCAATCATCGATATGAAGCTTGGAAGGCTTTCGCATCTTGAAACTGACAAGATACTGAACGAACTGTCAGATCTCGAGGCCAAGATTGCATATTATAAGGATCTTCTTTCAGATAGGAACAAGATCTTGGGCGTTGTCCGTGATGAGATCAGGAAAATCGGTGAAGACTACGGTGATAGAAGGCGCACTGAAATCATTGAGCAGGAGCTTGATGATGCATCACCTGAAGATTTCATCAAGAAGGAAGATGTTGTCATAAGCATATCAAAGAAGGGATTTGCCAAGAGACTGAGCACGAGTGAATATAAAGCACAATCCAGAGGCGGAAAAGGCACTATTGGTGCAAAGCTCGTAGATGGTGACTATGTCGATCATCTATTCATCTGCTCTTCCCATGATATCGTCATGTTCGTAACAGACTTTGGAAAGGCTTATTATATAAAGGCTTTTGAGATTCCGGAGGGTGCTAAGAACACAAAGGGAGCTAATATAAAGAACTTCCTTCAGATTGAAAACAATGAGAAGGTAACATCCGTTATCACCTTCCCTGCTTTCTCTGATGACATGTATCTGCTCATGGTTACGAAGTATGGCGTTGCAAAGAAAGTGATGCTTAATGATTTCCGTAATGCTAAGGTCAGAGGTGTCAAGGCCATAATCCTTGATGAAGGTGATTCTTTGCAGTCTTCGATCTTTGTTAAGAATGATGACGATGTAATGATTATCACACGTGGTGGAAAAGGTCTTAGGATTCATGCTGATGATGTCAGGACAATGGGTAGATCTACTCATGGAGTCAGAGGCATAAGGCTGATTGGAGACGATGAGGTTATCGGTGTAGTCGCTGTTGACGATTCAAAGAGAATCCTCATGGTAACAGACAAAGGCAAAGGCAAGCAGGTCCGATTCGATCAGTTCAATGTACATGGCAGAGGGACAATGGGCCAGAAGATCTACACTGTTGAGGATTCTGGTCTTGTTGGTGCTGTATCTGTTGATGACAACTCAGATGTTGTATTCATCACGATGAAGGGCCAGACAATAAGAGTCCATGCTAAGGATATTTCCATCCAGGGCAGAGCTGCTATGGGCGTTAAAGTAGCATCTTTCAAGAAAAAGGATGATACAGTAAATGCTGTTGCAGTTACGATCTATCAGGAAGAAGAGGAAATTACTGAAGATCCAGCTGAAGCTGAGGAATCTCACGAAGAGACCAAAGAGTAAAAGCAAGCTGTAGATTTCAGAGGCTGCAGAAGGATAACCCCTGATGTAGCCTTTTTTATTAAGCAATATTCAATCAGCATAGTTATGACTGGTTTCTTAAAATCCAGAATTGACTGTTCATACTGATTCTGTATGGCTCCGGTGTATAGGATTGTACTATATCCGTTCATTACCCTGGATCTGATCATAGTAACTTCAAGCTAATCATTTCTCTGTATACATTAACGATTGACCTATGCTTTCTTTTGGCAAGAGAGGGACAGTCAATTCCAAGAGTCCTATTTGATATTCCTTTTGCCCTTGTGTCCTTGGTCTCTTCTTTTTCATATTCTTAGTCCGCAGTCAGACACCTTCCTTCCGAAAGCCTTATTATCTGTATCATGCGTCTCTTTGAACGAAGAAAATATGTTGGCCTATCGCTTTATCAGCACAAATTGCATTCAAGAAAAGTACGAAGCACTTATATTTCCAACGACATCAGGTATACCCAAATATGCTTTGTAAAATGTGTTTAACGTATCTTGTATTTTGCATTTAGTGATATTTCAGGCTTTGCTGTCCTAACATTGCAGCTAATAGTGTTGTGTGGCGGAATGATATACCATCTATCATGAATATCTAGAAGTGAATATATGTTCGAATCCCTTTCTTATCAATCATACTATGTTGCCAAGAAACTAATAGGTCAAAATGCGGATTATTATTCAAATATCTGATAAATTAGTATAATTTGTTGTATTATAAATAAATATCTTTATGACAGAATTTTAACGAAAAACAACCCATATATCAACATCTAAAGGATTCTGTTTCTTTTTATGAAAGCGCAAAAAACAGCGAAAAATAGCGATTCAGAAGAAATAAAATTTCATTTTACTTTCATGTTTTCAGAGTTGTTGGAAACTGTAAAAATCCTCCCTATTTAATGGGGTTAAACATCATAAAATGTAAAACGATTCTGTATCTATATATAGTAATTTGCTGTCAAAAAACCGCAAATGCCGCGTTTATTTGGGGTTTTTGGGGCAAAGATGTCTGAAAAATCCCAAGTTCAGAAATGCGAAGACGATACCTTGCCTTTCAAATAAAATCTTATTTAAAATAAGGCAAAAGTCAACAGGAAATTGCAGCTGAATTAATCCGATTTCAGTTGTAGAAATGTAGTGTTTCACGTGAAACAATAAACCTAAATCTTAGAAGCTTTATTAAATGCAGTTAGGTTTATATGTAGTTTATTAAGTATGAAGATTTGTTTTGGGCTGGCTGCTTTTGATTTTATTTGCATATATTAGGTAGATATTATTTTTTTTAGTGCTTGTGTTTATGGAAGAGGCTTTGTATTCTTTTTATTCTGGTTTGGTGATAGATATATTATGTTTCACGTGAAACATTCGTTTTTTGTTAATCCTGTTTAGTTGTGTTGCAACGATTATATTCACTTTCCTTAAAAATTGAAATTAATTTGTTTTGACAATCCATCTGTAAAAATTATATTTTGTTGTACGGATGGTAAAACTCGTTTCTCGGGCTACTTTCTGTTTTCAGTAAAATTATTGCAAATGCACTGAATCATAAAATGTGAAAGTTTGTTTGCTTTTTGGCTGTTTGCACTGTTTTGTATATTCAAAATCCTTTAACTTGTACGGATGTAATGTGGTAAGTTTTTTAGATTTTAAACATATTGATATTAAAAGCCTGGTTGTCATCAGATGCATGGAATTTGAGGTTTGCTATATGACTGTAAAAACACTGAGACCGCTAAGTGTGTTTTCTTTGTCCTTGGGTGTCAGATCATAAAATAGAAATAGTTGAAACTTAGCATCTGATGTGGATTTTTTTTTGGATGGCGGGTGTTTTGTGAAAAACTTTTATGAACAAATGAATGCACCCATAACAGGATGCCCCGCGGGGATTGAAGATTGTAGGGGTCGCGCATATTAATTGAGCCCAGAAAAACATGCTGCAGTGTTTTCTACATGTGCTTTGCCTTCACTCTGCTGTGATCCTTGGATCCTTGCATAGCTCCTTCTTTCTGTGGTGCGTTCATTCGAGGGCTAGAGCCGCTATATGGACTACGATGATAGACTCTTCCTTGTGTTTTTTTCTTAAGAGAATGCCATTTGTCCTTGATTCGGCCTTGAGTGACTAAATGTTCTATGCGCTCTATGTGATGTTCTTCCCTCAGACTTGCATTCTCTTTATGATACATCGCTCTGGGAGCATGCATCTCTGGACCGCTGGTTCGCATTGGTTCAAAACATATAGTTGCGCCTGAACTGGGGAGACGTGTCTTCCTTCTCCGATGTAGGCAAGGAGTGAGGTTGCAATGATGGTCCTTGTTATAGTAATGACAGCCGTATAAGGGATACATCTGGATGATCAATCAGAGTTTTCATCATAATAGTGATATTAATCATTAATTTGCTTCTCTAATGGTACAGGTACCTGAAGTAGGTCATTCAGATATATTGTGATGTTTTCTATTCTGTCGCTGTTTTCCTGGAGATCTGTCTTCTTGAGGATTTGTATATCCCATTCTGATTGAACGTGGCATGGAGCTTGTTGATTTTCATTGTCCTGTCCTTATTTGTAAGACTTATAGGAGTTGATGACTGTATCATAAGGACTCTTCGTTTGCCTCACATAGTGCGTAATCCTGACCGCATCGAGCCTGTTAGCCTTGTCCTGCGCCTCGAAAGCCTTGTGGAGCTTGCTAGAATTGAGGACAGCTATCGCAGCCTCCGAGTATTTCATGATTTTCCTTGCAAAATTTAAGAAATATCATCGGCCTACACGAACTTGGTATGAAATGTAACCTTCCATCAGGATCCATCTCATCAGTGAAGATCCTCCTGCCTTCGAAGTCATTCTCCCTTGTGAGTATGCAAGCCCTTGAATGTCTTCTTTGACAGGGCAAGGCCAATGATGCGTCCATGCTGCCCGATGTCTTTTGACGTATCTTTCATAGAATGCCTCCTTGATTGTATTCAGCCAAGAGAACCGATCCATTCATCGTGGAAGTGAGCAACGCCCATTTCAGTTTTATTATTGGGCTCTGTCCTGCGGCTATGTCGCGCTGGCCAGTCTCCCTGAATAAGTAATCGATGAACTGAAGCGGCCTATTTTTTAGAAAGGGTAGAGCCTTAGGTGTTTCATCACTAAAAACCATGACTTGCCTCTTTTTTTTATCGTCACCAAAAAATTAGCATCACTTCTCTTCAGCTGAGGATATCTTAATTTTTCTATCTTCGGAAATTTCGATAATAATGATTAAATGCTATTGTTTTTTTTGTGATGTTTTTATTTATTAGTTGGTGATTGATATTGCTGTTAGTTATGAATGAGTTTGCTTTTTAAGAGATTCCCTGTTTAGAATTACGGGATCTGTTATATATCTTCAAACATGGCTTAAAACTTAACTTAGAAGATTATAGTATGTACCTTTGATGTTTTAATACTAAACCATGAAACATAGATGGTTATATTGCCTTATTAAAAATGGCAATAGAGGAGGCCGTATTCTATTCAATAACAGCGGTGTCCTCGATAATGATGGCATAGGGTTTTGGTATTGTCCTCTGTGATGATTCTATAAAACGTATGAGGCCAAACAAGCGCAATAGCAAAAACCAAGGAATACTACTAAAGACTGTGAGACAGGTTTGACCACATGTAGCAATGTAAATTCGAAGGTTTCTATACAATTGAAAACATATGATCTAGTGAGAGATATCATTAAATCTTTTTAATTGTGTATTTGTCTTATTATGACAATTCTGGAAAACGGATTCGTCAATATGTTTATCCGTGAATATCTTCTGATTATGGAAAGACGGCAGCGTTTTTGATGGTCTTGCATTTAATGCAGTCTTAAGCATTGATAGCAGTAATTAAAAACTCATTGAATTATTTCGTAGCATTTCATTTTATTATTCTTTGAGGGCTGTTTCTTTTTGCGAATAAAAATATGCTTGAATGGATAATATCTAAAAGAATGTCTGACGGTGTTTTAAAACCATTTGGTACCGTGCTGCCAGGGCTTAAAGATGAATGGATTGTTCTTTTGCTGTGCTGTAGAAATTTGATCAAAGACCATTTGCGATGCGCATTGATATAGAATCATTATTTTATGGAGTTTCATGAGATAGTTTGATGGTTGAGTTATTGTGTGATATGTGAGTGACGTTGGATGGGTTGGATTTAGGAAGTGAGAAAGCTTGGAACTGTTTTATTAGTGCTTTTTGAATAGCATCTTGAGTTAAATTTTGAAATGTTGATTCGTTTGAGGCTGTTGAACGTATATTTTTTGATGGATATGTTCAACTATGATTATTCTGTTGATGTAATCATATTATTGAAGGGTTCTGGACTTTTAGAACTTATGTGTTGTTTTTGCTTGTCTTGCTGATAAAAAAAGAAAAGCAGCGGAAGACCGCTGCCTTTTTGTTTAAAGCTGATTGTCATTTATAACCGTAATATCTTTATCTACGGTCTCCCTGACGTATCTTTGTACGCCGTTTGTCAGTGTGAGCTGGCTCATAGGACAACCCGCACAGGCTCCAACGAGCTTCACGTGTACGTTTTTGTTCTCTACATCATAACTGATGAATTCGATATCACCACCATCGTTTTGAAGAGCAGGCCTGATAGCATTGATTGCATCTTTGATTGCCTGTTCGTTAGGAATATTTTCCATGGTTCAAACTCCTTTTATCTTTTGGAAATAAGATTGCCTTTTCCAGATATTCAATGCATCCGATTAGAATAACTATGTACAAGGAAATCTTTTCCTTTCTTTAATTTAACATGCTTTTATCACACCATCAAGCCATGGGATCACCTGGCGTTTATTGTTTAAGATAAATGTTTCTTTTCGACTATAATTCGGGTGACATGTTTTTCTTATTTTGTATAATGGAAGGTATGAATGCGCATAAGATTATATTCTATAATCAGAAAGGAGGAGTTGGTAAGACAACTTCCTGCGTCAATTTGGGATCCGCATTGTCTTCTTTAGATAAGAAGGTGCTTCTTATTGATTTTGATGCTCAATGTAATCTCACAGGCGCTGTTTCTGGCAATCCCAAGAAAGCTAATATATATCAAGTAATAACAGGAGATGTACCTGCGGCTAATGCAGTACAAAGTACTATATTCAAGAATCTGTATTTGATTCCTGGTTCTGTTGATGTCTCTGGATTGGCGATTGAACTTGTTAATGAGAATAATAGGGAATTCCTTCTTAAGACTGTTCTTGAGCCTCTGAATGAGGATTTTGATTATATTCTCTTGGATTGTTGTCCATCTCTTGGACTTGAAACTATGAATGCTCTTGTTTGGGCAGATTCCATAATCATTCCTCTCCAGTGTGAGTATTTTGCCATGGAGGGGCTGAATCTTCTCATGAGAACCATAACAAACGTGAGAAGGGAACTTAATCCAAATCTAAGGGTATTGGGTATTCTTTTCACAATGTATAAGAAACGTGCGTTGCTGAATGAGCAAGTAATAGAAGATATAACGCAGTTCTTTGGTGATATGGTATTCAAAACCGTTATTCCTAGAAATGTTAGGCTTGCAGAAGCACCATCGCATGGGCTTCCTATAAATTACTATGATAAGAGCAGCAAAGGATCAAAAGCTTTTGCTGAACTGGCAAAGGAGGTGATTGATCGTGCCTGATAAAAAACATGGATTGGGAAAAGGCATGGGAGCCTTGTTTGGCAATTTCGATTATGACGCGGAGGAAGAGCTTGTAGAGAAAGTTTCGAAATTATCTGAGCCTAGTCCATCTGCTAAGAAAATCTCAGATAAGAAAGAAAAACAGGCTGTTTCGACAACAGTGAAAGAGGAAAAGACTGATGCTGATACAATCAGGGCTATTTATGTGCCTGTTTCTTCGATATCACCGAATCCTAATCAGCCGAGAAAGACATTTGACGAAGAAGCTTTGAATGAACTTGCTGCTTCCATAAAGGAGCAAGGAGTTATCCAGCCTCTTGTCGTAGAAGAAATCGTACCAGGACATTATTCAATAGTTGCAGGAGAAAGGAGATTCAAGGCTGCACAGATTGCAGGGCTTGATAAAATACCTGTGATAATCAAATCTCTGTCAGAGCTGCAACGTATACAAATGTCTTTGATTGAGAACATTCAGAGAGAAAACCTGAATCCAATCGAAGAGGCATATGCATATCAATACCTGATGCAAAGATCGAATCTTACACAGGAAGAGGTTGCGACAAAAGTCGGAAAATCAAGATCTGCGATTGCAAATGCAATACGATTGCTTTCTCTCTCAGATAAGCTTAAAGATGACGTGATTTCCGGACAGCTTACAGCAGGCCATGCACGAGCAATCCTTTCCCTGGTCAATCCAGCTGATCAGCAGCTTCTGCGAGAGAAGATCGTAGAAGGCGACCTTTCTGTCCGGGAGGCTGAAAGGCTTGCTGAAGAATATAACAAAGGCCACAAGATTGAACCAAAGAAAAAAGGCAAGGAAGAAGATCCGGAAGTTTCTGAAGTTGTTGAAAAGTTTGTATCAGCAATCGGTTCAAGGTGTGAGATCAAGGGAACGTTGGATAAAGGAAAGCTCTTGATAAAATTCAGGAATCAGCAAGATCTCGAAAGGATATATTCTTTATTGTCCGGCGGATCAAGCTTGTTTAATTAAAATCAATTCCTCTGTGTTTCACGTGAAACATAGAGGATTTTTTATGCTATAGTGTATGCAGGAGTTTCAAATGGATAAATCTAAATTTAAAGATGGAATTTATGCGATTATTCATACCGATAAGGGTGATATCACATTAGAATTGGAATATAAAAGATGCCCAATGACAGTCTGTAACTTTGTAGGCCTTGCTGAAGGTTCTTTGAATATGTCTGATCTTGGTACGCCATTTTATGATGGTCTTAACTTTCATAGGGTCATCAAAGATTTCATGATTCAGGGTGGTTGTCCTAAGGGGGATGGAACAGGTGGTCCAGGGTATCGATTTCCTGATGAATTCAACCCTGAACTGAAGCATGATGGACCAGGTGTGCTATCAATGGCCAATGCTGGTCCTGGTACGAATGGAAGCCAGTTTTTTATAACACATGTTGCAACACCATGGCTTGATGGCAAGCATACAGTCTTTGGACACGTTATCGATGGCCAGGATGTTGTGAATAAGATTGAACAAGGTGATCGTATCAATAGTGTTGAAATTGTCAGGGTTGGTGAAGATGCCGAGAAATTCGATACGTCCGGTGATGCTTTTGCGTCTCTTGTTGATTCTGTAGAGAAAAGGGAACAGGAAGCCTTGAAGGAAGCTCGTGCAAGAATAGAGAAAGAGATTGAGAATAGATATCCAAATGCTGAAATTACCCCTACGGGGCTTAGGTATATAATTACAAAAAATGGTACAGGAAAGGAAAGCCCTAAGATGGGACATCCTGTAAAGGTGCATTATCAAGGACAGCTTCTCAATGGGAAGATCTTTGATTCTTCTCTTGTCAGAAAAGAACCTGCGGTGTTCAATATAGGGCAGGTCATTGAAGGTTGGAATGAAGCCTTGATGACTATGAAGAAAGGCGAGAAGAGAACGCTTATCATTCCACCTGAACTAGGATACGGTGAGTATGGATATCCAGGTGTAATTCCACCGAATTCATACCTCATCTTTGATGTTGAGCTTCTCGATTTCTAAGGGGGCGATGTGAAGGATAACGCTGTCAGGTATGTATGTTCAGAGTGCGGGCATGTAGAGACGAAGTGGAATGGGAGATGCCCTGAGTGCGGCAGCTGGAACACTTTTGTCGAGGAAAAGGTTGTACCAAAGCAGAAAGGGAAGGTTGAGAGTGCACCAGTCATTGATGAAAGTGTCCGGAAGCTTTCTGATATCCCTTATGAGAAATCCATGCGTGTCTCATCTGGAATCAATGAGCTTGACAGAGTCCTTGGGGGAGGGGTCATGCGCCCCTCTTCTGTCCTTGTCGGCGGAGAGCCTGGCATTGGAAAATCAACAATCATGGAGCAGATGCTTTCAAACCTTTCGGAGAATGCAGAAGTCCTGTATGTCTCTGGAGAAGAGTCTCCTTCTCAGGTAAAGCTGAGAGCGGAACGCCTGGGACTTAGAAGTGACCGCATCTCAATCTTCTGTGATACACGTCTGGAATCACTTTCAGACGTCATTGAGCGAGTCAGGCCAAGTTATATAGTGATTGACTCGCTGCAGACGCTTTATAGCGCATCTGTGGCGTCTATGGCAGGCTCTCCTAATCAGGTCAGAGCCTGTTGTATGGAGCTTTCGCTTTTAGCTAAGAAGATAGGCAGTGCAATCTTCTTCATTGGCCATGTGACAAAGGATGGCAATATAGCGGGGCCTAAGATCGTTGAGCATATGGTCGATACTGTTCTTTACTTTGAGAGCGTTGAATCTGGCATGAGACTGCTTAGGGCAAGCAAGAACCGATTTGGATCTGTTGATGAGATAGGCCTTTTCACGATGTGCGATAAAGGCTTGCAGGGCATGAGCGATCCAACGGGAGCATTCCTTTCTGCAAGAGACGGGAATGAACTGCCTTCCGGCATAGCTTTTACTCCTGTCGTCGAGGGGACAAGGGTATTTACCGTTGAGATACAGGCCCTTGTCGTTCCGGCAAAATCCAATCTTCAGCGAATATACTCAGAGCGTATCGATAGCGCACGTGTAAGCCGTGTTGCTGCTATACTCCAGCGCCACGCAGGGCTTCAGCTTTCTGATCAGGATATATATGTCAACGTAGCTGGCGGAATGAGGCTCTCAGAGGTCTCTATTGAGCTTGCTCTCGCTCTTGCTTTGTATTCCTCTCGTCAGGATATCCCTCTCGATAAGAATATAGCAGCTTTTGGTGAACTGTCTCTTGCGGGAGAGGTCAGGCCTGTTGCTTTTCATGATAGACGTGTGAAATCATTAGTAAGCCTTGGTTATAAAAGGGTGATCGTTGCAGAATCGCATCCTGGCGATAAAATCGAGGAAACTGTCGCTAAAAACATAAAAACCGCATTAATTGCGGCTTTTGGCAGGAAAAATAATAAATAAGCACTCCTGATTATCATAGTCTTGCAATAAGCAGGGGGAATGCGACGAATGTGCCGAGCATGCTTCCAAGCGAGCTTAGGAAGAATACAAGGAGACAATGCAGTATCCTGTTCCTATACCAGCCTTTCAGTGTCATTGCCTCATCATTGAGCGTTTGGAAATCCCTGACCTTTGGCTTTCGGAATGATGCCTCAAGAATGCCGCCAAGCATACCCACACCCAGAACAGGATTGAGGGCAAAGAAGGGCGCTGTGATGGCACAGATGATTATATTAAGCGGATGTGCTGCTGCTATGGCTGTCGCTACGAAAGTACATCCTGCATTTACCAATATCCAGTAAAGGAATGTCCTTAGGCCTTGATCCCATCCATTTGCGAGGATCCCGTACAGGATCAAAGCTGCAATCAGAAGGGGAATAAGATAACTTACAGCTTTTCCAAAACCTTTTGACTGAGGGATTTCCTCGAGGGATTGTGTTGAAGCGACATATGCATCTGCTTCAAGTTTCTCGAATGTGGCAAGCACGCCCTTTGTATGGCCTGCTCCGATTACTGCAAGCTTCTTTGATCCAGGAGCCGCATATATCTTTGATGCCAGATATGTATCACGCTCATCGATAAGAACCTCTTTTATAGATGGAAGTTCCTTTGCAACTTCATTGAGCATGCCTTCCAGTGTTTCCTGTTTCTTGAGTTCCTCAAGTTCCTCCGGTGTGATTTCCTCATTCGAGAAAGCAGCTGAAACAAGAGTGCCCAGGAGCTTGCACTTATTCCAGAAAGAGCTTTTTGCCCATGCTCTGCGGAAAGTTGTCTGTATATCCCTGTCGCATAGAGATACCGGTATGCCTTTTTCTTCAGCTAGCTTTGCAGCTCCAAGGATCTCATCACCAGGATTTGCCCCCGTCTGGGCACCAAGTCTTCTCTGGAAGGAAGCAAGAGCTGTATTGGCAAGAAGCAGGAAGCCTTTCTTTTCCTTGAAGACCTTTCTGATATCCATATCTTCCCAGTTGTTTTTCTTCGTTTTGCTGGCAAGTCTGGAGGCATCGAGTTCAATGCAAACCCGATCTGGCGATTCATTTTCTATTATTGTAGCGACCTCTTCGACGCTTGTCTTCGAAACATGGGCTGTTCCTACAAGGAGAACTTGGCTGCCGTTTGAGAAGATTACGCGATGAAAGGTATCACTGATGGTTTCAATCTGCATGATAAAAGTATACTTATGGGAAAACTTAAGGGCAACACGCGCTATCGGGGAAAGAAGAACTGCATAACGGTTTCGAATGCGTTTTCATGGAAAAGGCGTATATAGACAAAGCGGTTCTTTGCGGCATATGGCAGAATAAGCCTGGCAATATCCTTCTCTTCGAATAGAGCTGGAAGCTGTTCGAAATCATAAGTGCCTGATGGAATGATGAAAGTCTCATCTTCTTTTGGCACTGGCGGCATGCCTTTCTCTATCTGTTCCTTTTCGTTTTCCGTGTATCCATATCTTTCGCCGCATCCAATCCTTTTGAGGATGAGGATATCATCAAGCTTGATTTCGTATAGCATGGCAGCATCATAGCCAGGGGCCGCAGATGCGGCCTTGGCTGATAAATCATCAAAAGAGCTTTCCGTTGGTTTATACGAAAGGGGAGATGAGAGTGTAAGCTTCATTTCAGCAGTGGAAGCAGCTCTTTCACGAACTCACAGATCCTCTCTGCTGATGCAACGTTGAGATTCTCGTTTACAGAGTGGACATCCCTGAGTTCTGGGCCGATTGAAACAGAGTCCATACCCTCGATGCGGTCATTTATGATTCCGCATTCAAGCCCTGCATGTATTGCAGTTACGACAGGCTTCTTTCCCATGATCTTTGAATACGCCCTTGAAACTTCCTTCGTAAGCTTGGATGCAGGATTCGGCTCCCATGCAGGATAGCTCCCTGTCGCCTTTGTCTTGAATCCGATATTCTCCGCGATTGTCTGGATCTCATACATCAGAAGCATCTTCCTTGAATCCACGTTGCTTCTTATCGAATAGCTTACGATAGCCTTTCCATTCTCAAGACGAACCTTCGCAAGATTGTCGGAAGTTTCGACAACGCCGCTTATTGTCGTGCTCATCGATTTTACTCCGTGCGGAGATGTGAAAAGAAGATCGATAAGCTTCTGCCCTTTCTTTTTCCTCATCGTTACAAGGGGCATTTCCGTATCTTCAACAGTGATCTTTACTCCAGGATCAGATACTTTGTATTCATTTGAAAGTTCTACCTGCAGTGCCTGTGCTGTTGATATCGCGATGTCCCTATTGTCTGTTGTGATGACGGCAGTTGCTATTGACGGTATTACATTATGTCTTGTGCCGCCTTCTATGGAAGCAATTGAAACAGAAGGGAGCCTGTTCAGATATCTGGCAAGGATCTTTATCGCGTTTCCTCTCTCTTTGTGTATCTCTCCACCGCTGTGTCCTCCAAGCAGGCCTGATACGGTGACCTTCAAAGGTGTGCCGGTTGCTGTTTCAGTCTTGTATTTCATCGATGCCTCAAGATCCAGGCCGCCTGCGCATCCGATATAGATCAGTCCTTCTTCCTCACTGTCGAGGTTTATAAGGCGTCTTGCCTTCACGAGTTCTGTATCAAGGCCATATACACCAGCAAGGCCTGTTTCCTCCTCCACTGTGAATATAGCCTCTACAGGGCCATGCGCTGCTTTCGGATCTGAGAGTATTGTCAGTATCATGGCTATGGCTATTCCATTATCTGCACCAAGAGAGGTTCCTTTTGCCCTTATGGTTTCACCATCTGTTGTTATAGTGATGGGATCTGCAAGGAAGTCATGCTTTGAGCTAGGCTTCTTCACGCATACCATATCCATATGTCCCTGAAGGGCAACAGGGGGAAGCTTTTCGCATCCTTTTGTTGCTGGAGCATAGATTACAACATTCCCTGTCTGGTCTTTCTTTGCCTCGAATGAATGTTTTTCAGCCCATGAGAGCAGATAGTTCCTTATACCTTCCTCGTTTCCGCTTTCCCTTGGATATTTTGATATCTCATTGAATTCTTTCCAGAGAGCCTTGTTGTTGAGTTTGCTATACCACATACTCTTTTCCTCCGATTATTACTTTGCTTATCTCTAGATTATTGTCAAGGAGAACTATATCTGCACGCTTGCCGCACTCAAGGCTTCCTCTATCTTTCATGTTGTAGATAGCTGCCGGAGTCGTAGATGTAACCTCTACAGCTTTCTCTATCGGAAGTCCCCAGCTGACTAGGTTCTTGAAAGCCTTATGCATATTGAGGGCTGAACCTTGGATAAGATCCCTGTTGCCTTTTGTCACCCATAGGCCATCTCCCATCTCAACCTCTACGCCATTTGCGGTAAGCGCGCCGCTTGTCTGATTTGTCGGACGGAGAGAATCAGTGATGATTGCAACCTTGTCCGGACCTTTGACTTTTATGACAAAAAGGACAATGTCCTTATGGACATGCTTGCCGTCTCCTATGATCTCGACAGTGGCCTTGTCGTTTATCAGGGCAGCTCCTACAGCTCCTGGATGTCTATGCACAAGGCCTGTCATGGCATTGAAGAGATGAGTAGTATGCCTTATTCCAAGATCTATGCCTCTCACAGCTTCTTCATATGTTGCATCAGTATGTCCCATAAGCAGCACGACAGAGGCTTTTTCTGCTTCTTCCGTAACCTTTTCTATGCCGCTTAGCTCTGGGGCGCATGTCATAGCCTTCACATATCCATTTCCCTTATCTATGATCTTCCTGAAAATCTCAACAGAAGGATCTTTCCGTCCAAGAGGATTCTGGGCGCCTATTTTGTTGGGGGAGATAAATGGGCCTTCGACATGGATACCTCCGATCACGGCTCCTTCTTCCTTTCCTATTGCATTGACAATGGCTTCTTCATCCATGAGGATCCTATCCATCGTGTCAGTGTAGATCGTTGGAAAGAATGTAGTCACTCCGACGCGTCCAAGATATTCTGACATTGTCAGGATAGCTTCCTCGCTTCCATCCTCAGTTCCCTGTCCACCAAAACCATGGATGTGGGTATCAATGAAGCCTGGAACTGCAAGAAGCCCTTCTGCGTCGATTGTCCTGTCAGGGGAAGTGGAAGGTTTTTCGATTATGATTCCGTCCTGGAAGAACAGATCTGTCTGCACTATCTGTCCTTTCGTTACAGCTTTTGTATTCTTTATGCACGTCAACATGGTTTTGAGTATAGCACGTGAGCGAAAATAGTGCTTGTATTCGTGTGTTTTTATTGCAGGGGGGCATTCCAAGTGATATATTTTTTCCGTCATGCTCGAAAAAGATATCCTCCTGATCATAAATCCGAATGCATCAAAAGGCCGTGGGCGCAAGAAAGCGCATGAAATCAAAGATGCATTCCAACGCAATTCACGGCAATGCACCATTGCTTATACAAATGGTCCGAACCATGCTGCCATGCTTGCGAAGAAAGGAGTTCTTTATGAGTATAAGGTCATAGTGGCTGCAGGAGGGGATGGCACTGTAAATGAAGTCCTTAACGGTATAATGTCAGCTGAAAACCATGAGAATGTGACAATGGGTATCATCCCGATAGGACGTGGCAATGATTTTGCATGGCAAGCTGGAATACCGGGCAATATAATAAAGGCCGTCGATCTTATATTGGCAAACAAGGCTGATCGTGTTGATATAGGGCTTTGCGTCGGGACTGGGCATAAGAATGGCCTTTATTTCTTCAATGGAGCCGGTTTCGGCTTTGAGCCAGCTGTCAATTTCCGGGCTATGGGATACAGACATCTGAATGGAATGCCGAGCTATATTGCTGCATTCATCTACATTCTGTTTCATTTTCCATCTCCTTATCATATCAGGATGGTGATAGATGGCGATGAGAGGATCCTGGACACGCAGCAGATTTCCGTATGCAATGGCCGCAGGATGGGTTCTGCTTTCATGCTTGCTCCAAATGCAAGCATAGCAGATGGGTACTTTGATGTTATGTATACCAACCATCCTCTGGATAACATGAAGGATATACTGAAGACGGTCTTTGCTTTCCTGCGAGGTTCGCATGTTTCAGATAAAGAGGTGTTTTCATACCAGAAGGCAAAGAATGTCATAATAGATTCGGAAGAAGCTGTCGTTGAGGCGCATTGCGACGGGGAGGTGTTTTCACGCAGCGGAAAGCACTTTGAATTGACGCTTCTGCCCTCTGCCCTGAAACTGATACATGGCAAAGAAAAATGTTAATTTGATAATTTCTTTGATTGCAAGAGAAAGCAGATGATAAAATTAGTTTGACTTATCAAAGCCTCTGCTATAATATGTATGATGAGATTCAAGGACAAAAATCAGGGTTTTTTCCTTCGAAAAACGGAGAAAAACGGTGGTTAAGGATTTAGTTCCACGCATTCATTTCTATGATCAGGATTTTGTCGATATGTATGACAGGACCTGGGTGTGGCTGGATGAGATCTGGCATAAAGGGGATAAGGACAGCCTTTTCCCTGATGGTTATTTCACACATGCTGACAGTGGCATCGTCAATCTTTTCGATGCTTCGATTTCATCACTCTTCTTGGTATATAGCAATCAGTCATATAATCCATACTCCCTTATAGATTATTTCTATTCGAAGCAGAGCGAGGAAGGCCAGATTGCCGAGTGTTATGATATAGCGACAGGAGAGCCTGTGCTGACGGATGATAATCCTGCAGGGCTTACGCTTCCTCTTCTTTCTTATGTGGAGTTCGTGTTCTATCATAAGATAGGAAACAAGAAGAGGCTGAAGGATGTCCTGCCGTATCTTGAGAAGTATTTTGCCTGGGTGCAGAAGACGGCAATGATGCCTAATGGCCTTTACCGTGTTCCTTATTCTGCTACCCATATGGGAAATCTTCCACGTGAGAACGCTGTATATACAATTGATTACAACTCAGCAATCGCTATCTTCGCGCTTTATATGTCAAACATCGGGGATATCCTCAATGATAAGGAACTTGCATTCAGATATAAGCGAATCTATTTCTCTGTGAAGACGAGAATAAATTCGATGATGTGGGATAGCGAGGATAGGTTCTACTATGATCTTGATGAGAAGGAGAACCGCATAAAGAACAAGCACATCGGTGCATATTGGACGCTTCTGGCTGAAATCCCGAATGATGAGTATGCTTCATATCTTATAGAACAGCTCAAGGATGAGAATGAGTTCGGTACGGAAAATCCATTCCCGACAGTGCCTCGCTCCTCTTCGTACTTCTCCGAAGATGGCAATGGCTATCGCGGAGGTGTGGTATCGTTCTGCACGTATATGGTAGTGAAGGGGCTCATAAACTATGGTTCCTTTGTCTTTGCGCGTGAATGTGCGATAAGGCATATGTACTTCATCCTTGATACATTGCATCCGGATGCGGAAAAGCAGGGGGATGCCTGGGAGATATACAAGCCAATGGGAGAGGGGGCTGCCTCATCTGCAGAGGGATGTGAGAACAAGAGGCGTTATCTTCCTATGCTAGGGCTTGTGACGATAACTCTCGTGATTGAGAACATCATCGGGCTTGAGATATCGCTGCCAAGGAAAACGGTATATTGGACTATGCAGTCTTTGGAAGAGATGGGTATAGAGGATCTTTCCCTGAAGAAGAACAATATAACCATCCTGTCCAATAAGAATGCAAGGGGCTGGGAAATCAGGCTTGAGAGTGAGAAGCTTTATTACTTCACGATCCATCTTCTCGAAGAGGATAAGAAGAAGACGCTTCCTATTCCGTCTGGAAAGTGCTCGATGCTTATAGACAAGCTGTAGAATTGGAATAATGTTTCAATTTTGCTTGTTGCGGTATAGGTAGTTGTGGTTTAGAATAAATCTTGGTCGCCTTCGGGCAGGAGGTATTGTTTATGGAAATGAAGGATTTTTCCCTGGAGGGAAAGGTTGCATGGATTACCGGAGCTTCTTACGGTATCGGATTTGCTATCGCAACAGCTATGCATAAGGCTGGAGCTAAGATTGCTTTCAACGATATCAAGGAGGAGCTTGTAGAGAAAGGTCTTGCTGCATATAAGGCAGAGGGCATTGATGCAAAGGGTTATGTCTGTGATGTAACAAATGAAGAGCAGGTTCAGGAGACAACACAGAAGATCATCAATGATCTTGGAAAGATCGATATCCTCGTAAACAACGCAGGAATCATCAAGAGAATTCCGATGGTTGAGATGACGGCAAAGGAATTCCGTCAGGTTGTCGATGTAGACCTCAATGCACCTTTCATTGTATCAAAGGCTGTTATTCCTGGCATGATCAAGCAGGGCCATGGAAAGATCATCAACATCTGTTCAATGATGTCTGAGCTTGGACGTGAGACAGTAAGCGCATATGCTGCAGCAAAGGGCGGCCTCAAGATACTCACCAGGAACATCGCTTCTGAGTATGGTGAATACAACATCCAGTGCAATGGAATCGGGCCTGGATACATTGAGACACCTCAGACAGCACCTCTCAGAGTACCTGGAAATCCTTTCAATGAGTTCATCCTTGCAAAGACTCCAGCTCACAGATGGGGAAAGACAGAGGACCTTATGGGACCAGCTGTATTCCTTGCTTCTGATGCTTCGAATTTCGTCAACGGCCATGTTCTCTATGTCGATGGCGGAATCCTTGCCTATATCGGAAAGCAGCCTCAGTAAGATATATGAAGAGGAGAAAGAGCCAAGGTTATCCTTGGCTCTATTTTGTTGATGCGTAAATATATCATTTTATTTCTATCCTTCGTTTTTCTTTTCTCATGCTCCTCTGAAAATGATGACAGTGCTCTGGACATAGCGCTTGCACAGGAGCCTCCAACACTTGATGTGCAGGTCAATTCCTCTATATCCGGGAAGATGATTGCTGTAGGCAATATCTTTGAAAAGCCTGTGGATATTGACGAGGATGGCGAGATAGTCTGCCGCCTTGCTTCTTCTTATTCCCTTTCTGATGATGGAAGGCATCTTGTATTTGAAGCAAGACAGGGGGTTCTTTTCCATGACGGCAGCGAGATGGATGCTGATGATATGGCATCTTCCCTCAATCGCTGGCTGGATGTTTACGCTGCGGCAGATGAGGCTGCTGGCGGCAATAGGTTCAGCGTGGATGGAAATACTGTATATATTGATTCAGATGATTCCCTTCTCATGCTTCTTATGATGATTGCATCAGCTCCACAGAGCGCGGTGATAATGCCGAAAGAGGTATTTGAGAGCGATGATTATCTGATCTCTGAATATATCGGGACAGGGCCTTATCTGATTTCGCAGTGGTATCCTGGTGATTATATAGAGATTGCGAGGTTTGAGAATTATGAGCCGTATGGATATGATAAATCCTCAGGTCCTGATACTCTCCGCTATTTCTTTGTACCCGATGGTACGACACGGCGTATGGGGCTGGAGAGCGGGCAGTACGATGCTGTTGACTGCATACTCTCTGATGATATCCCAGCTCTTTCAGAGAACGATGATATAAAGCTTCTGCAGGGAGATGAGAGCGGTACGATTGCACTTGTCCTCAATAAGAGAAGCGGTATCTTCACTGATGTTGAAATGAGGCGCGCCCTGTCCTTGCTTATAGACAGGAATGAGCTTATGTCTGCATGTTATGGTGATTATGGCTATTCCATAGATTCAGCTTATATGGAGAAGGAGTCGCCTTGGTATGTTTCGCCGGAGGACGATCCATATTCTATCAGGGATGAGCAGAAGGGGAAGGAAATACTATCTTCATATGAAGGGCCTATACGTATTCTTTCCTCAAATACATCGAACCTCGATAAGATAGCCATTGCGCTCTCCTCTGAACTTGAGAAGCATGGCATAAAGACAGAGGTGATCGTGCTTGACTGGGCTTCCTTCATAGAAAAGCGCAGGGATGCTTCTTCCTGGGACGTGTTTATATCGGCATATACCAAGACTGCTCTTGCTCAGATGAAGTCATATCTCTCGGATGCAAACCCAGGATGGCTTGAAGATGAAAAGGCATTGCTTATGCTCGATGCGCTCAATAAGGCAGAAAGCCTTGAGGAAGCATATGGCTTATGGAATGAGACACAGCGTTATCTTTGGGATATCGTTCCTGCGATAGTTCCTGGACATTATTCGACAGTATATGGGATAAGAAGCGATCTTGAAGGTGTGATACTCAGAGAAGGTTTTTATTTCTGGTCTTCCTCTTTATCACGATGAGCCATATACTCATGCTGTGTTGAAGAGAGCTGCAAGATATTTCCTTATCATGATACTGACTTTCCTCTCTGTCTCCTTTCTTGTCTTCTCATTTCTCGATATGGCAGAAGGCGATAGCTCTGCATATGTCCTTCCGGAAGATGCAGCAGAAGAGGAGATTGCCGCATATAGGGAAGCACAGGGGCTGAACAGGCCATTCCTTGAACGGTATTCAGGGTTCATGCTTTCGTTCATGAAAGGAGAGTGGGGGATATCTGCAGCAGGGCATGATATAAAAAGCATGATTGCCCATAGTGTGCCTGTTACCATCTCCATCGCTTTTTCATCGATTTTCCTTGCTCTTCTCATCTCTGTCCCCCTCTCTATTGCCGCTGTGAGGCGCAAATGGATCGGCTGCGGAGTTTCAGTGCTGTCGACAGTCCTGATGATAATGCCGTCGTTCCTTCTTTCCATGGTTCTTGTCCTTCTCTTCTCTGTTTATTTCAGGGTGTTCCCCGTTGCTGGCTATGTTCCGCTTTCAAGGGGATTCATTCTCCATGTCAGATCTATATTCCTTCCTTCTCTGACGCTGGCGCTTCTTCATTCATCGCTTTTCATGAGAGTATTCAGGAAAGCGCTTGCTGCTGGAGCGGAAAGCCAGTATTCGCTTTTCGCATTGTCTACTGGCATGAGTGAGAAGGAGATTGCCGTCAAGAGCGCGCTCAGGCCGTCTCTTCCTCTTCTTGCCTCTCTTGTCTCTCAGTCGCTTTCTTTTGCGCTGGGTGGCTCTGCAGCTGTCGAGACTGTCTTCTCCCTGCCCGGTATCGGGGCATTGATGGTAGATGCGGCCCTTTCCCGCGATGCGCAGCTTGCCGGGACTGTCATGATCCTTGTTGCTGTATCTGTTGCCTTCGTGTTCTTTCTGTTTGAAGGGATCCTCCCGATGATAGATCCCCGTGTAAGGAGGCATAGATGAAGAGGCTTATCTTCGGTTCCTTGCTTCTCCTGCTCATAATCATCGCAGCTTTATTCCTGGAAGGGGATGCGTATGTTGATGCGGCAAGCAGGCTATCGCCTCCATCTGGTGATAATATCATGGGGACAGATGCTTTCGGCCGTAGTTTATCAGCAATGATCGGAAAGGGTGTGCTCGTATCGATTGCTGTTGCTTCTGCGATAACAGCGCTGTCGTTTGCTGCAGGAATCATGCTTTCCTTCCTTTTCTTTTCATGGGAAATGCCCAACCCTCTGTTCATTACAGCCATGCTTACCGTAAAAAGCATTCCACCTGTGATCCTTGCATTGTTCCTGAATGCATTGTCTGGGCCAGGTATCCTGAAGCTTATCGCAGTCCTCTCGATTGGGCAGATGGCTAATATAGCGACAACAGCATACTCGCGCGTTGCTGTCCTGCGGAATGAGGAGTTCGTGCTTGCGTCATTCGGACTTGGAAAAAGCCGGCTGTATGTTTTCAGAAAGCATATCATTCCAGCCTTGATTCCCTACATAGCACTTCAATCTGTCTCTGTATTCCTTTCCTCGATACTTTCAGAATCTTCCCTGTCATTCCTAGGCTGTGGAGTTCCCGTGACGACTGCTACCATCGGTTCGATACTTGCAGAGGCAAGAGCAACTGCGGCGATTGCCCCTTGGACTGTTGTCTTTCCCGCAGCATTCCTCCTGTTGATAGGAATTGCGCTTGAATGTATCATCTCTGCTCTTTCAAAGCTTGACACGTCCACGCATTGAACGGGCGAGCGTGAGCTTGTCTGCATAGCCAAGGTCGCCCCCTATTGGAAGCCCTGATGCAAGGCGTGTAAGCACTATATCATCCCTATCCTTGAGGAGATGGCGGATATACAGCGCTGTTGTATCCCCTTCTTCCGTAGGGTTTGTAGCTATGATGACTTCCTTGAAAGCCCCTTCTTCTATTCTTTTCATCAGAGATGGGAAGGAGAGTGCTTCGGGTCCTATTCCATCGAGCGGGTTTATCGCACCTCCAAGGACATGGAAAAGCCCATTGTATACACCAGACGAAGCTATTGAGAGCACATCCTGCGGCTCTTCTACTATGCAGATCTCGCTTCTGTCCCTTCTTTCATCGCTGCAATATCCGCAGATATCGTTTTCTGTATAGCAGCCGCATATGGGGCAGGGGTGGATCCTGTCCTTTATTGTTGAGATAGCCTCTCCAAGGGATCTGTTGAACGAGGCATCGGTTCTTATCAGATGATAGGCAAGCCTTGTTGCTGATTTCTCTCCCATTCCAGGCAGACGTTTCAGAAGGCGTACAAGATCTTCGATAGCGTTCAATTCAGATTGTCCTGTGAGGCTTTGATCAGAACATCCTTCACGGCCTCTTTCTTCTTCTCTGCTGCATTGTTGAATGCACTCTTTATAAGCGTGATCAAAGTGTTCTTATCGTTCATTGCGAAAACTTCATCTGATATGTAGATATCAGAGACAGCACCTTCAGGATCTACTGTCACTTTTACCATGCCAGCCCCTGATTCACCTGTTGTAGTAAGAGCTCCTGTCTTCTTCGCGATAGCATCGAAGTTCTTTTCAAGAGCGCTAAGCTTCTTCATCATTTCGAATGGCGAAACTGTCATCTTCTTTTTCTTCCTTCTTTACGATTATGTTCTTGTTATGTATGAGCTGTCCGCCAAAGAAGGCTTTCAGCTTCCTCATTTCAGGTGAGAAATCCTCATCTTTTGAAGCGTTGTCATCCTCAAGCCTGAACTTTATCCTGAAGTTCTCTCCGGTTGCGGCTGCAATTGCCTTTGCAACATCTTTCTCTGCATTCTTCAGGCTGTTGTATGCAAGAGGCTGCTTGAGGGAAAGATAGTATGTATCATCGTTTCTGACTATCTTGTCGATCCCTCTGATATACCTTGCTTCAACTGATTTCCCCATTTTCGCAAGGGATTCGGCTATTGCAGGAAGATCTTGGGCTGTAAGTTCCCTTTCCTGTAGAGGAGGCTCATCTTCATCGTCCTCTTCTTCGATTTCCTCCTTTGGAGCCTTCTGCTGCTTTGCTTCTGTACCTGCCACAGCGTGCTGGATTATGGGAACAGCATTGATTGGTGTCTTTATCACTATCTTCCCTTCCGTTATTCCCTGTTTCAGATCTTCAAGCTTCCTTACAAGAGACTCCGGAGTGGAGAGCAGGGGAAGGGATGAAAGCCTGGAATAAAGCAGTTCTATCTCAAAGCGAGGGGAAAGGGTGTATCTCAGATCCCTGTATAGAGAGAGGAATGCTTTAAGCGCTGCTTCTATCTGCTCCTTGGTGAGGGCATTCACAATAGCTTCCGGGATATCTGAAAGAGCTGAACCGAGAATCTCGACGCGTCTTATTCCCTCTTTGTACAGGAGTATCGTCCTGAAGAAATCTGCGCTGTCCTTTACGATCTGCTCTGGTGCTATTCCATCCTCAAAAAGCCTTCCCAGGCTTTCAAGTGCTTCTCCGGCTTTTCCGGAAAGGGATTTTGAAACTATATCAGAGATAGCAGAGAATCCAGCTATTGAAAGCTTTTCCCTGATTTTTGCGAGCGTTATATGATCGCCTGAGAATGATGCTACCTGATCGAATAGGGTATAGGCATCCCTCATCGAGCCTGTTGCTTCCTTTGCTATCCAGAACAGAGCATCTTCATCAGCTTTTATGTGGATATCATCAGCAGCGCTTTTCAGGCACTGCATTATGAGGTTCTGGCTTATGAGCGAAAATCGGAACTGCTGGCATCTTGATCGTATAGTTGCAGGCACTTTCTGCAGTTCTGTTGTCGCGAATATGAATATGATGTACTCAGGTGGCTCTTCGATCGTTTTCAGCAATGCATTGAATGCAGATGTTGAGAGCATGTGCACTTCATCTATTATGTAGATCTTATAGCGTGAAGACTGCGGAGGGAACATGATTTCTTCCTTTATGTTCCTTATATCATTGACGCTGGTGTTTGATGCTCCATCTATCTCGATTACATCTACTGATTTGCCTTGTGCTATCTCCCTGCATGAATCACATACTCCGCAAGGATGCGCACTCATTCCTTTCTGACAGTTCAATGCCTTGGCCAGAAGCCTTGCAGAGCTTGTCTTGCCAACACCTCTTGGACCAGAGAAAAGATAAGCATGTGCAATACGCCCTTCCTTTATCGCATTCTCAAGTGTTGAGACAACAAAATCCTGTCCTACAAGATAGTCAAAATCCTGAGGCCTCTTTCTCGTAGCCGTTACTTCGTATGTGCTCATGCCTTCTGCCATTGCTAGGAGTATAGCATGGAAAGGGATTTATCCCAATGGACCGGCAAAACGCAAGCTTGTTGATTTTCATCTTATTTCACAATAGAGCAAGCCGTCAGTCTGACGGCTTGCAGTTGGAGGGATTGTGCAATCAGGTCTTGGAAGCTGTTTCTTCTTTTCTGTCATACCAAAGGAGCCTGTTGAATCTGAGGTGGCAGGTCTCTCCAAGGCGTGCGGTGCTATGCCTTCTTGGTTTCTGTATCCTCAGCTCTGTATCTCCGATCTTGAGAAGATAGTCAACTATATCCCCAAGATAGGTTCTCCTTACGACTTCTGCCTTGATTCCTTCTGGCGCAAAGTCGATTTCGCTTGGCCTGCAGGCAATATCATATTCGATGGAAGGATCAAGATTCCCTGGGATTTCTCCATTGATAGTCCCCCAGCTTTCTGCGCCATCCACGAATATCTGTCCGTTCTTCACCTTTACCGGAATGAAGTTGGAGAGCCCTATGAAGCTGAATACGAACTTGTTCGCAGGATCGTTGTAGATATCCAGCGGACCTCCGACCTGCTGTACGACTCCTTCCTTCATCACAAGCATCCTGTCGCTAAGCGCCATAGCCTCAGCCTGGTCATGGGTGACATAGATAACAGTGAAGCCGAACTTGTTCTGCAGTGCCTTTATCTCGAATCTCATCTCTTCCCTTAGATGTGGATCGAGGTTTGAAAGCGGCTCATCCAGAAGCATGACCTTCGGGTTTATGGCAACTGCACGCGCAAGGGCGATTCTCTGCTGCTGTCCTCCGGAAAGCTTCTGTGGATACATCTCAGCTTCTTTCGTAAGGCTGGTTGCCTTCAGTGCCATCTCTGTCCTTTCGGCAATCTCGTTCTTTGGAAGCTTCTTGATCTTGAGAGGGAATGCTACATTGTCATATACCGTCATGTGTGGCCATACGGCAAATGCCTGGAATACCATTCCGAAGTCTCTCTTCTCTGGAGGTAGGTAATAATGCTTATAGCTTGAAGAGAAGAGCTTTCCATCTGAATACAGCTCTCCCTCATCAAGATTCTCGAAGCCTGCAATCATCCTGAGGGTTGTTGTCTTGCCGCATCCTGAAGGTCCGAGGAATGAGAAGCACTCTCCCTGCTCTATGGTGAGGTTCAGCTTGTTGACGGCCTTAACGCTGCCGAAAATCTTTGTTACATCCTTTAGTTCTAGTGCTGCTGGCATATCATGCGCTCCTCTTTGTCTTATCAAGTTTCGCAAGAAGACCTTTTATGAATGTCTCTCCGATGAATATGATTATCAAGGCGATACCAGCAAGAGCTGCTGCTCTTACAGTCTCTCCATCCTCGTTCAGCGCATATATCGCGACACCTATCGTCCTGGTTGTAGGTCCGTAGAGAAGGACTGATGTAGTAAGCTCTCTGAGGGCCGGGAGGAAGATAAGGAAGAATGCGTTTATCATTCCTGGCCTTATCAGCGGAATGACTATATGGGTAAGGGTCTGCCAATGCGTTGCTCCGCAGCTTCTGGATGCTTCCTCCAGCGAATCTGATACCTGTTCAAGGGCAGCAGAGTTCGATTTGATTGAGAAAGCCATGTATCGCGCAATATATGCAACGAATATGATTCCGGCTGTATTGTACAGATTGATTCCGAATTTTCCCGACCATGTGAGGATACAGCCAAGCGCGATGACTGTTCCAGGAAGCGAATATGGAAGGACACCGAGGAATTCCAGTATGAACTTGCCCTTTACCTTCATCTTCACTATGACGTAGCTTATCATGACACCTGCGAGCATCGTCACAAATGCAGTAAGCGTTGAGAGGTATACGGAGTTCCATATAGCGGATCTTGTCATCTTCATCTGGAATACTTCTGCATAGTTCTCGAATGTCATGTTCTTAGGAAGGAATGGAAGTCCGTATGTCTTCAATCCTCCGATAAGGAATATCGTGACAGTAGGAAGCACGACAGTAAGCAGCAGGTAAACAACGCAGATTATGAAGAGCGGCCATCTCAGTCCACGCAGCTTGAGCACGACAGGACGCATGCTCTTGCCGGCAATGATCTGGAATCTGCCTTTCTTGAGCACCACATTCTGAAGCTTGAGTATCAGCGTCGCGCATATGACAAGGATTGTCGCGAGGATGGTTCCTACGCGGATTGCCTCATAAGATCCTCCAGATGCATATATCCTTTCATAGATTTTCGTAGGTATGTTGTATATTCCCTTCTCAACGCCAAGGATTGAAGGAACTCCGAAGTGTGCCAGTGAATAGAGGCAGACGAGAAGAGCTCCAGCAACGATTGATGGCATCACCAGCGGAAGCGTGATCTTGCGGGTGATCGTCCATAGCGATGCTCCGCTTATCCTTGCGCTCTCCTCAAGTGTAGGGTCCATGCGTTCAAGCGCACCTGATACCTGCAGGAAGACGAAGGGGAAGAGATACATCGTCTCGATTGCGATGATTCCGCCCATCGTCATTATATCTATAGGTGCTGAGCTTAAATTGAACATCGACATCAGCATCTTGTTTATATATCCAGAGCGAGGTGAAAGAAGAACTTTCCAGGCCATTGCGCAGATGAACGATGGCAGCATGAACGGAACCATGAACATCGCGTTCAGTGCTTTCTTGCATGGAATATCCGTTCTGGCGAGAAGCCATGCGAAGAAAACACCTATTATAGTAGAGAAAAGCGTCACTCCGAATGCTATGATAAGCGAGTTCTTCAGCGCTAGGTACGTATCCTTCTGCCGCAGGACCTCTATGACACCAGCAAGATTGAAGTGCCCATCCTTGAAGAATGCTGTGAGGAATATCATTATGACAGGAACGGCAACAACTATGACAAGTATGGCAATCGAGAAGATCAGAGCCACCTCTGCCATTCCGAATTTTTTCTGTACTTTGACAGCTTTGCTCATACGAACACCTCCTCATACTCATGGTCATCTGGGAACCAGTGGATATCTACGAATTCCGCCATGCAGCTGTCTCCTGGATTGAAGATCGTGTCTTTCCTGACAGCTTCTTCAGTCTGGGCTTCTGCACGGAACGTTATTCCGTCTATAGAGAGAAGATAATCCACGATATTCCCAAGCAGTGTGCATCGTTCTACCTTGCATTCAATGCCTTTCCCTGCTCTTGTTATCTCAACATCCATAGGCCTGAAGCCTGCAATGAACTTAGGAGAGGATGCAAGGCTCATATACTCTTTGGGGAGGGGGATGAACTCAACGTTGTTGTCAAGCAATGTCTTCCCATCCTTGCAGTGGCATTCCAGGATATCAGCAACACCAAGGAAGCGGAAGCTGAACACGCTTACAGGATTCTCATATACAGTCTCTGGATCTGCAATCTGGCAGAAATCACTATCTGGTGTCATGATGGCTATCCTGTCGCTTATTGCAAGAGCGACTTCCTGGTCATGTGTAACATACAGGATCGTCCTTCCCGTCTTTTTCTGTATTTCCTTTATCTCGAATCTCATCTCTTCCCTGAGATTCGCGTCAAGGTTGGTAAGAGGCTCATCAAGAAGGAGGATATCGCTATCAAGAACCAATGCCCTGGCAAGAGCGACACGTTGCTGCTGCCCTCCGGATAGCTGGTTCGGAAGACGATCCTCGTAGCCATGGAGATTCACCATATCTATTGCTTTCTGTGATAACGGAAGCCTTTCTTCCTTAGGTACATTATGCATCTCCAGCGGATACGTGACATTCTGCCTTACTGTTTTGTGAGGCCATACCGCATAGTCTTGGAACACAACACCAAGATTCCGTTCTTCAGGGGCTTTGCAGATGCCTTTTTCCGGATCTGCCACAACCTCATCACCGATTATTATCTGGCCGCTGTCTGGAATCTCAAAACCTGCAATAAGACGTAGGATTACTGTCTTGCCGCATCCAGAAGGGCCGAGTATCGTAAAGCATTCTCCGCTTTTTATGGAAAAACTCAGGTCCTTCAGAACCTGCTTTCCCTCAAAAGCCTTTGAAACATTTCTGAAAATAATATCTGACATCGGTTTCCTCTTGTAGGTGCAGCTAGGTTGCCCTAGCTGCAGGATGGTTTAAGTCGGATCAGTTTCCGCCCTGGATTATCTCTGTGAATCTTTCGATATACTCTTCCTTGTTGTCAGCAAGGGCATTGTAATCAAGGGACATAGCCCTTTCCTTTGCTTCATCTGGGTGTACCAGACCCATATCAAGACGAGGTTCCACATCCTCTCTTACAGGAAGCGTATATGATGCCGCTACGCATTCCTGGCCTTCCTTCGAAAGGAGGAAATCCACGAAAAGCTTTGCAGCCTCCTCATTCTTCGTTCCTGCCATGATGGCTACAGGGCTAGGTATGACAAGCATCGAATCCGTGTATGTGAAGCCTAGGGTTGCACCTTTCGCGATCTTATCAAGCGTTATGTAATCTACTGCTATGCATGCATATGCATCGCCTGCAGCTGTATCATCGACTACCTGGCCTGATCCCTGACCCATACGGGTACCGTTATCTGCAAGCTTCTGTATATAGTCCCATCCAAGGTTCTCTACGATCATCGCGACAGATACCATAGATGTGCCGGAAAGGGCTGGATTTGCGATAACGAAGTTGTTCTTGTATTCAGGAGCAAGGAGATCATCCCATGTCTTTGGCGGGTTCTTCACAAGGTTGGTGTTGTAGCATATGCCGAGAGTCCCTAGACGTGCTGCTGTGAAATACCCATCGGGATCATCGATCGTGGAGACTACATACTGGCGCTCTGGGCTCTTATAAGGCATGAGCACGCCTTCATCCCTCAGTCCGATGAAGTCAGGAACCTCTGATGTCCAAAGCACATCGCACGCAACAGCTCCTGCCTGCCTTTCTGTCGCGATCTTTGCCATCAGCTTTCCAGCTCCTGCTGAATAGTAATCAACGCTTACCTCTGGATGCTGTTCTGTGAATTCATCCACGATCTGGCTGATCAGATTCTCTTTCATGGATGTATAGATCATGAGATTCATGCCATTCCCAGATTCCTTGCTGCCTCCTGCAAAAACCGCTGAAGGCAGAATGAGGACGAGTGCGATCAATACAATCAAAACCTTTTTCATGATTCCTCCTTTTTCTGTCAAAGCTGTGTCAGAAAAATGCATTTTACATTTCAGCCTTGTAATCGGGAGAGTAAACCATGGAATATGGGTTGTCAAACAAATCTTTGCAGTGTAAGGAGTTGGAAATTTAAACATGAGTTTGAAATCTAAACATATCGAAAAAATGGAATGCCAGCGGAATGTTTGGGTGTTAACATCAACATCGCAATATGAAAATAAGGAGCTTAGTTTTCACTGTTATCCTGATCATGTTTCTCCTCATCCTTCCTGCAGGCTGCTGCAGGAAAGGAGCTGTCGAGACTACGGTGTCGGATAGTTCTGCCGTAGCTTTCCCTGACGATTCTGCTCCATATCCTTCAAAGCCCATAAACGTGATAGTCGCTTATAAGGAAGGTGGCGGGACAGATATTTCTGCAAAGCTGATATGCAAGGCTGCTGAAAGATATATTGGACAGCCTCTTGAGATTGAGAATATCGTTGGGACTGATGGTGAGCTTGGATATACGGAGCTCTGCAATGCAAAACCCGATGGCTATACTATAGGATTCATAAATCTTCCTACATTCCTTTCAATCCCATTGAGCCGCAGCACGCTTTATAGCATCAATGACGTAGAGCCAATTGCGAATATCGTCTATGATCCAGGTGTCCTGGCAGTCAAGGCTGACTCTTCCATGGAAAGCCTTTCAGATCTTATAGAAGCTGCAGAGGGAAATCCTGGATGCATCCGTATCGGGAACAACGGATATGGGGCCAGCGATCATATAATGGCAGCTGTGATAGCAAAGGAGGCTGGGATAGATGTGTCGCATGTGCCGTTCCCCGGTACTTCTGATATGATCGATGCCCTTGAAAAAGGCTATATAGACGTGACAGCAGCCAAGATATCCGAGGTTGCCAGCCAGGCTGAGCGGGGAGATCTCAGGATACTGTGCATCTTCTCTGATGAAAGATTCCCGGAATTCCCGGATGTACCTACAGCAAAGGAGCTTGGTGTCGATATAGAGTTTGGCTCTGCACGGGCGCTTGCCGCACCGAAGGATACTCCTAAGCATATCATAGGCTATCTGTCAGATGCTTTCAGGTTGGCTATTGAAGATCCTGAGACAGTTGAAGCAGCCCATGGCAGCAGCATTCCACTGTTCTACATGTCTCCAGATGAGCTCTCGTTGCTTATCGATGGCATGATGGAACGGAGAGACAGCTGGGCGGAGCTGATTGAGTCAGATTAGAGGAAGATGCTATCGATTTCCGTCAGGAAGTCATCTCGTTCCACTGCTGTGGAGAAGCCTTTGCTGTCATCGGTATTCCCATTGCCGAAAGCATCCATGAGCCCCAGTGCTGAAAGAACCTTTGTCCCTTCTGGGCTGAGCAGGTAGTCTATGAAGCGCTCTGCTGCCCATTTCCTGTTTGAGCTTCTCAGTATGGCGATAGGGCTTGGGATAGTTATATCCTTATCTGTCGGATAGATGAAGCGGATAGGTATCCCGGCAATCTCCTCCATTGCAGCAAGGTAATCTGGGATTATCCCTATGAGGAAGGTTCCTTTCCCAACATGGTAGCCAACAGCTCCGCTTCCACCTCCAATCGCGCTTCCTGCATCATGGAGCCTCTCAAGGTAAGGCCTTCCGTAATCGTCATCACCAAGGAGAGAGCATAGGGTGAAGAATGATGTACCGGAGTTATATGGATCTGCAAAAAGCACTTTCCCTGTCTTTTCAAGATCCTTCCATGCAGATGGAAATGCATCTGATTGGAAGCTATAGCGGTTGCACGCGAATCCCATCCTTATCTTGCGTACAACAGTGAGGTGGCTATCTATGAAAGGATACATCGAATGTATCTGTTCTGAATATCTTCCCTCATACGGCGCAAGCTTGTTTCCTTCAAGAAGGTCAATGAAGGCATTCGGATCTGCTAGCCATACAAGATCAGGGGCTTCTGAGATGCCTTCTGAAGCAAGACCCATCAGGGAAGCTCCGGCTTTTCCGCTGCCTGTTGAATAGCATATCAGATCGATACCTGGTGTATTCCTTTCAAAAGCCTTCTCTATTGTATCAAGCTGCTTTTCCTTCAGTGAAGCATAAAGCACAAGCTGCGTGCGGCTGTTTCCGTCCATGACAGCTGGATCCACTGTTCCTGCAGTGAAGATGTAGTACATGGCAGCCAGCGCTGATAGCAGCAATACTGTGGCTATTGCTACTATGTACCAAAGTATCCTTATCTTCATTCCATCTCCCTCCATTCTGCAGGGCTATGAAGAGTTGCATTGCGGAAAAGGGTGTAGAAATATTTTGAATTCGGGAAACCTGCCGCATCTGAAACTTCCTTTACTGTCATCTCTGTTGTCCTGAGAAGCTGTTTTGCATGCATTATCCTGCATTCATTTATGCTTTCCGATACAGAATGCCCTTTTTCTTCCCTGTATAGCTTCCCAAGGTACACATGGGACATGCCAAGCTCTGATGCTATGCTCTGTATTGAAAGATTCTTATCTGTATAATTGCCCTCTATGAACGAATCTACATCCTTTACGAGGTTTCCTATGCGGCTATCCCTTGATTTCAGCACCCGATCTATCCTTTCTTTGAATACTTCATTGAATATCCCGTCGATAGCATCCCGGTCGCATTTCGCGATACTGTCATCAAGTTTTGCCATTACAGCTTCATCCATGCGGTCAGGATGGCCTACAGATGCCATATAAAGCCTTTTTATAAGGAATATTATGGAGCTGAAACGGCAGGCCGAAAGGCTCTCAATATACTCCGTGTAGAATGCCCAGGCCCTTTCGCTCTTCGCTGCAGAAAGAGACTGGAGTATCTGCGGCTCGTGGTTCATGCTTTCAGGCAGCACTGATAATCTGCTTTGGAGAAGGTCAACGCTGTAGACTGTCCTTTGGAAAGATCGGAAGAAATGATATGACAGCGCTTCTTCTGTATTATCGAATGCTTCCTTTATATTGCCTGTCCATCCAATCATATGGCTGATAGATGCGCTTCTGCCGATAGACTGGAGCCATTCCTCCAGTTTCACAAGGCTGTTGTCCTGCCATCCTTGGACAAATAGGACTGTTCTTCCTGTCCGCAGCATCACTCTCTGCGTGCAGGGAAGGATTTCCGTAACCTGCGCAGCCTCCTCTTCGCTTGAAGAGAGGATTTCAATCAGCATGAATGGCATGTCCGGATTGAACGCAGATTCATATACGCTGAATTCCGTGCGTATTGTATCCACCGATGATGATGTGCGTGATAGCAGCTGCCTGAAATACTCCGTCCGGAGATGTCTCATATAGTTCTTTTCAACATTCTTCGCCTGGGTTGATGAGACTATAAGCATATCCACATAATCAACAAGCGGAAGTGGATGGCTTGATACATTGCTTGTATTCAGTTCAGTCTCTATTTTCTTCAAAGGCCTGAAAAGCCTTGCGGTGTTTGCAAGCCCTGCCGCCGCTACGAATATGGAGACAAGGGCTATGCCTAGGTATGTGAAGGCCTTTACAGTATCCAATGCCCCGAATATGTCGTTCCAGCGGGCATAACGCACAAAACACCAGCCGGAACTGCCTATCGATGAATAGAAGAATATCTCCTTCCCTGAATCTGTGCTTGCTATGAATCGGCCTGAGGAAGCTGTTCTTCTGCGAAGGATTTCTTCTGTCCTCTCGATGAGATCGCTGTCCCTTTCCATGGATGCTGCAATCACCCTGCCGTTTTCATTGAGAAGGAATATCGTCATCTCAGGGAAAAGCCTTGAAAGCATATTATCGAGCCAGGATGCAGATACATTCACGACAAGCGCTCCTGACAGCCTGCCTGAATGCGAGAAGCTTGGGATGATATATGTATATACAGCATCAAGCCCGAAGTTATAGGGTCTTGGAATATATCTATAGAGAGGTCCAGATGGCGCATTCTCGCCTGTCATCTCCCTTAGTATCTCGACTATTCCGGAATCGAAGAACGCCGATGAGCTTCCCCAAGGGACATTGCATGATGTGCAGAAGAAATCAGCAGCGCTATTGTATGCGTATACGGAGTGTATTGGAATGCCGTAGTTTCCAAGCTTGTCAAGCGCGCGTGATGCCCGGACAAGCAATGAATAGGATGGCGCTGGATTGCTCATTGCCTTGTCGACATACATATCTGATAGCAGCTGGCCGCTTCCTCCGTATACAACATCGTTGAGGTAGTTTATTGCGATCCTGCTCTGCCGCATCAGGTTCGTGTTCGTTGTGCCAAGCAGGTCGAGGGAGAAGCTTTCGAATCTTCCATAAAGGAATATGACTATTGAGAGAGCAGAGATGAGTACAAGCGTTATGACAGGAATCGCCCCTGAACGTATCGTGCTGTATTTCCTTTTCTGCATCCGCATCTCCCATAAGCCATTCTACAGCTGTTGAAGGCCAATGCAAAGCCAGATAGCCTGAAAATAAGACAGCAGCAAATGGCCTCAGTCACATGGCTCTCCGCTTACCGCTGCTACATTCCTGTCCTGACGGGGTTGGGCGGCACTCATTGCCGAGGATCTGCTGCTGAACGGAGAGAGGGGGATTCGAACCCCCGATGGCTTTTGACCATACACGACTTCCAATCGTGCACCTTCGACCACTCGGACATCTCTCCAATGCTCTGAATACTTTGCAGAAACAAA
>CALXLI010000143.1 GCA_944389155.1 uncultured Spirochaetaceae bacterium
TCCTTTTCGCTTACATCCTCGCCGCTTATTGCGAGAAGCGCCCTTATGCTTTTTGCAATAACAGCCAGAAAGCCTTTGTTCTCAGCAATGTCAGCGCTGATGGGAAATTCATCCTGCAGAGCCTTGATGCCATCGACATCAACGCTGCCGGGTCTGATGTTCCTCGTCTTTATAGGTCTGAGCTTGCGCCCATCCGAAGGCTTTTCCGTATCAGCCGGGATAATCCAGGCCCAGCCAAGCTTAACAGCACCATCTACCTTTCCTCCATTGCAGAGGATTCTGACTCTCCTATCCGTAACGCCCCATTTCTTGGCAGCTTCTGTAACATCCATGTATTCCATAGCTAAATATTACTCCGATATCGGAAACTCTTCAAGGATAAATATATCAAGATAAAGCTAACTTCAACTGCTAACAGTATAAAGCTTATATCTGCATTTTCCAATAGGAAAACCAAGCCCATGACAGAGGATAGACATTATCAGGACTGTATTGCATTTTCTCATATTGCTTCCATCTCCTTTCTGTCCAATGCATTGATGGCAAGCAATGTATGGTGAATATCATCATTTATGCAGAGAGAACGATTCTTCAGAGCATCGTGAGCTGCAGCTTCTCCTTTGTTGATGGAAACATAGAATGAATCATGATTCTCAATCGCCATCTTCCAGAAAGGATATTTGATTATCCCGGGTGTGTTATATCCAACCCCAAGCTCAAGAAGCAGGACTTTCCCTGCTTCTGTTTCAGCTCTCTTCATCGGCCCGAGGTCCTTTCCTGTGATGACAGTCGTAAAGAGAACAATCATCAGTGCTATTGCAAAGAAATGGAACGGAACTGCTCTCAGCACGAGGGAGAATGGATTTTTCTCAAGTCCAAGATTATTCATGACAGGCGTAAGAAATGAGACAAGCACCGCCGCAGCACTTCCGAAAGGGACGAACCAAGCCACGGCAGAGCCTGTGGAGTTTGCAATGAATGCAAGTCTCTCTTTCGGTATCCCGAACTTGCGGAAGAAGGACTTGCCGGACATTGAAGTAACTGTGATTGAGCTTGTCCCGTCAGCAAAGATAAGAAGACCTCGGAAGATGACCTCTTCCAGAAAGCCTATGCAGAGCATGCTGACGACTGCACCAACCATCTCAAAAGGCGGATGTAGAAAAGAAAAGCCATTCCATGCGTTTCCTGTAGATAGTATGAGAAGCGGGATATAATAAAAAAAGCTGCGGGCATTGACAGATGGCAGGCAAAGCCCATAGTACTCCAGAAGCTTGCTCCGTCTGATATATGCAAGAAGAAACATGGAAAGCAGAATACCGAAGATGGCAGAGAAAGAGTATTCCATCCCGGCCATTGCACTGAGCGTATCTGCACATGAAAAAAGAAAGCAATAAAGCACAATAACGCTCAGGGCAAATGCAAGCTCATTTCTCTTATATGGATCTTTCATTGCAACTTAATTCCCAGGTACGGCATTCCATCTGATATATCATTTCTCTATCTGAGGCTATGTATCCTTTCTCCACAGCTTCCAATTCACCATCAAGGAGAGTGAACAATGGTAATTCTTCGGAAATATAGACACTGAAGAGACATCCAGTCTAGCGATTGCGGCATTGATCCTCCAGATTATCGGCAAATCGCTAGGCATCATCCAGAAAGAAGCTAGCCGATAGATAGCCAGATGGGTAGCTCCTCCGCAAAGTGGCTACCCATATGAATTTAATCATGGAGGAATCATAATGTCAAAGCTTATAAACATACTCTTGATTGCAGTGATTATACTGACGTCAATCAGCATAGTCGTAAAGCTCATTGCATAGGAAAGTGGATGCTATGGAAGAGAAGAAGAATCAGCATGTAGGGAAGCCATCTGGGGACAGGAAGGCCGAAGGGCACTACCCGCGGGATAACCAGGATATACAAGAAGATCAACCTGTCATTTCTCGAAGAGGACTATGAGGCGATGAGGAAGCTTGCGGAGGGTTCAGGGAAGAGCTTCAGCAGGTTCATTGCGGATAAGGTCCTTGGCAGGGATTGATCTATTTGACTTCCTTGCAGAACATGGCGATAATATAGCCAGAAAGAGGCACTGCCGATGAACGGCAGTCTCGCTAATCACGAACGAACAAGCCGTCCAGCTTTCACGGAGCTAGACGGCTTACCTATTTCCGATTATCTATCAGCAAGCCGATGATCATAAGAATGATCACCAGTATGTAGTAAGTAGAATCATCCATAAGCATCACCTCTCATAATCTGCAGGAGAATCGAGAGGCAACGCCCCTCGATATCCGATATTCAGTTTCGAGAGGCTACCGTCCACCATTTCATGGCAGCGCCAAAGGCTATCCTAATGTGTCTACAGGCATGAGTCAATCGCAATCATCAAAGATAAGTGTTGCCAAATCAGAAAGGAACAGGCAGAAGCAAGCATGTAAGACTTTACCTGTTTTGCCCAAATAAACTGCTCAAATTGCCTATTTTCAGGAAAGGCTGAAAAATAAATCTGCCCAGAACGGGACTTGAACCCGTACGACCAAAGGTCAAAGGATTTTAAGTCCTTTGTGTCTACCGATTTCACCACCTGGGCGTCTTGACCATTATTGCACAGAACACTGAATTAGTGAAGCATCATAGATGCTCCACCATTCCTTCAGAGGCCCTTATGCCAGAAGCCCATGCACCTGTTATGCCCCTGCTTGTTCCGGCTCCATCTCCAGCAAAATAAACGCTGTCAGTCACCTGGAAATGCTCATCCTTGTATTCCGGCTTGTTTGCGTAGAGCTTTATCTCTGGGTAATACATTATCGTGGACGGATGGAGAATGCCAGGAATGATCGTGTCAAGCTTCTTCATGCCAGACCATATGTACCTGAGGATCTTTGACGGCATTGCCAGCGATATATCAGATGGGCAGCAATCCTTGAGTGATGGCTCAAAGTCATAAAGATCATCATTGAATGTAGCAACCTTGCTTCGCTTTCCCATCCTGAAGTCCCCTACTCTCTGCATGAGAGGCTTTCCGCCGCCCATAAGAGCAGCCATGACGCCAAGATGCTCAGCAAACTCCTGGCCAGAGGCAAGAGGCTCTGTGAAACGCACTGTCTTGAGGATCGCGAAATTCACAAGTCCGTTGTTCCTCTTCTCATCTGCCGCATAGGCGTGCCCATTCACGCTGTACCAGATATCCCCACGCTCGGTGACATACTTTTCCTTTACGACATGGGCATTGCCGCTGTTCGTGCAGAAAGTCCTTACCTTTTCTGGGAAATAGAACTTCGGATCGTAATAATCGCGGACTATAGGATAGTGCTCTATGCGTGTCTCAACCCTTATTCCGACATCAAGGATATTATCCATGTATTTCACGCCAAGCATCTGCATCATCTCCTGCAGGAAATGGAAGCCATGGCGGCCCGGAGCGATGAGGATTGTCTTATATCCAATCTCCCTCTGGTCTGTCGTGATGAACTTCTGGTCATTGTTTATGGAGAGCATCTCCTCACGAAGCGAAAGGTCAACGCCTTTTTCCTGAAGCTCTGTAAGAAGCTTCTGTATAAGGCGCAGTCCGCCATCTGTGCCAAGATGCGTCTGCTGTATCTCCAGAAGAGAGCATCCAAGCTTCTCAGCTCTCGTCTGATATGTCGAGATATTCGACTTTGGAAGGATATCTGGCTTAA
Organism: uncultured Spirochaetaceae bacterium; assembly: GCA_944389155.1. GTDB lineage: Bacteria > Spirochaetota > Spirochaetia > Sphaerochaetales > Sphaerochaetaceae > Ornithospirochaeta. Next base: position 3,684 of record CALXLI010000143.1, read on the forward strand.
GGAAAGCCTTTACCTGCTCAAGGTATCTATCGGCACTCTCCTCTGTCCAGTACTCAAACGGAAAGCCTATCGGGAACGTGAAGTTCATCTTGCAGTCGTTCCTCATGCCGCCCGTCGAGACAGGTGCCTTATCAATCATAAGGATGGAAATATCCTTTCTCTTTTCAAGAAGCGAGAACGCCGCTCCCATTCCAGCAGGGCCTGTGCCAACGATCACTACATCGTATCTATCCATGCAATCCTCCCCAATGATTATGAAGAATTAGCGCACTTGATGCAAATAGTTTTTCTCTTTGCTATCCTTATTGCGGAGAAAAAGATGAAAATAAGGGACGCTGGGCCTGAAGATATGCCTCAGGTGACATCAATTTACAGCTACTATGTGGAGAATACGGCAATCTCATTCGAGACAGAAGCGCCGGACTGCGCGGAAATGGAGAGAAGATGGGCATCATTCCGCTCCTATCCATATATTGTTGCAGAGGAAAACGGAAGGATAACAGGCTACGCTTATGCCCATCCATTCTCATCCCGTGCAGCGTACAGACGCAGTGCTGAAGTCACTATCTATGTCGATAGGAAGTCTGGAAGGAAAGGAATAGGCAGAGCTCTTTACGATGTGCTGGAAGAGAAGCTGAAGGAGATGGAAGTGCATAACCTTTACGCTATTGTCATGTATCCAGGGGAAGGAAGCGTTGAGTTCCATGAGAGGATGGGATACAGGATAGCAGGCCGTCTTACAGACTGCGGCGAGAAGTTCGGAAAGCTATGGTCCGTTGTCTATATGGAGAAAATGATATGATAATCGACAGTCATTTCCATACGCTTTCAATGGCAAGGAAGGGGCTGCCGCTGCCCGATGGCATCGTAGGAATCGATGTCGGCACGGATCCAGGGGATATAAGGGAACGCATGAAGCTGCTTCCGGCATCTTCCTCTGTATTCTTCTCAATAGGTTCCGGTCCATGGAGACTTGATGACAAGGATTACAAAGGGGCTGAGAAGGAGAAGGAACTGCTTGAGGACGATATAAAGGAATTCAAAGCTGATGCCATAGGTGAATGCGGATTTGACAACCACTGGCAGTATGGTGACAGGAAAAGCGCGATGGAGCTTTTCATGATGCAGGCAGAGCTGGCCTATACAATGGATGTCCCCCTGATAATCCACACAAGAGAGGCTGATGATGAGATAAGGCAGGCGATTCTATCCCCATCTTTCAGATGCCGTGGCATAATGCATTGCTATTCAAGCGGCCCGGAGCTGATGAAGACAGCCTTGGATAAAGGACTATACATATCATTCTCTGGCAATGTCACATACAAAGGGAATGCGGCAATACAGGAAAGCGCGAAGGAAGTGCCCTCCGACAGGATACTCTATGAGACAGATTCACCGTATCTTGCGCCGATTCCAATGCGTGGCCGTCCCTGTTCCCCTGAATATACTGAATACACTTTATCATTCCTGGCGGAAATAAGGAGAGTGGACAGGGAAGAGCTGAAGGCTGTTGTCCTTGATAACCTATACCGTGTCCTCGGACGGAAAGAAAGCGTAAGAAAGCTCTGATCTTCCTGACAGCAGGGCATCGACCGTACTGTCCCAGTCAATCCCGACATAGCCATATGATGCAGTCCTCTCAAGTGCTCCATTGTGGATGAAATCAAGGACTGCAGGTTTTGCACTGCTTCTGAGGATACGCTCTGAGGTGGATGGAGTCAGGTAGAAGACAACATCCGCACTCTCTATCCCCGCTTCTATCTCCACAGCATTCGCAACCGATACACGTCCCGAATATGTCAACTCAAATGCGTTCTCGTCCGATTCAAGAAGAGAAGCGGCAAGTGAACGAGCATGACGGTCAGAACTTTCGTAAAGTATGCACTCCCTCCATCCGCCAAGAGCAGTTCCCCACATAGAGGAGAAATCAAGCGGAAGGGATATATCTGGGGATTCACCATCTTCCGCGGCACGACCCACCAGGACAGTCGTTCCATCAACGTCAGGAACGGCAACAGATGGCATCACGATGACAAGCGATGCATTCCCGGCATTTCCCGTCCTCCTATACCGCGATGTCAGGAAAGACGGCCCCTCCATGGAAAACCCATCTGGAAGCTCAGAAGAAAGGAATGCGACAGATGGACGCGAGAAGAAGAATATCAGGAAAGCAGCGATAAGTATAAAGAGTGCTGATAAAAGTACAATGAGCTTCTTACGCATATAATCAGGATAGTCAGCTGATGAGAGAAAGGCAATCTATATGGAATGATGCGGCATCAATTACGGCAAATCCAGCGGCTGAAGCAACAGAGAGCGCTGAACCAAGATCCTCATAGACAACGCAGGAAGATGGGGCAAGGGAAATGGAATGCGCAGCTTCAAGGAATACAGCAGGGCTGCTTTTATCCATCCCGACCTCCCCTGTTGTCAGCACTGCATCGAAAAGCTCCCTTATGCCGTTGGATACAAGCGACGATTCAGCGATTTCCCTGTCAAGGTCAGTTGCTGCGGCAATCAATATGCCTTTTGCCTTCAGCTTCTCCAGATACTCAAAGCAGCCAGGGTAAAGATGCACAGTATGCCCATAGGCATAACGCGACATCTCATTCCACTCAGCGATAAGCTCATCAGCCGTATCAGGAAAGGAGAACCGCTTTATGGTATATTCAGCGGCTTTCCTGAAGCTCATGGCGTTGACAGCATCAATGTAATCATCAGGAAGCGCAATGCCGCGCCTTGAGAGGAACTCTCTGTCTATATCCTCCCAAAGGCTATCGGTATCCAGAAGCGTTCCATCAAGATCGAATATAGCGCCCTTCACATCAGCCATGCGCTTTTAAGCTCCATTGCGCTCTTCTCAGGATCAGGTGCTGAGACAACAGCGGAAACAACGGCAAGTCCATCAACGCCCAGCCCTTTATAATGCTCTATCGTGTTTATATTGATTCCTCCTATGATGACTATCGGAATCGATACCGCGCTGCGTATCGCCTTCAGCGTCTCAATCGATACTGAGTCGGCATCCCTCTTTGTCGCTGTGGGATTCATTGCACCAACCCCAAGGTAATCAGCGCCATCGTGCTCAGCCTGCACAGCTTCCTCAACGCTTGATGCAGATACACCGAGGATCATGTCAGGACCGATGATCCTCCTCACTGCAGATGCCGGTATATCCTCCTGTCCGACGTGAACACCTTCAGCGCCGATGGCCAGTGCGATGTCAACACGGTCGTTGATTATAAGGGGAATGCCATAGCGCTCAGTGATGCTGTGAACGCTTTCCGCTATCTCATAGAACTCAAGGCCAGGAGCATCCTTTTCCCTGAGCTGTATGACACCTGCACCGCCTTTTATAGCCTTCTCTACGCTCTCTTCTATTGTCTTCGAGCTCATGAGAGCGCGGTCAGTGCAGACATAGAGAGTATAATCAATTGATTTCAAGCTTTCCCATCTCCTTGATCGTCTCATCGCTCATCTGGCTGAGAGCATCGATGAGTGCTACGCGGAAACTGCCAGTTCCAAGGCTCCCGGCTTTCCCATATGCAATAAGGCCAGCAGCTCCCATCGAAGCGATTGCATATGATGCAGAGAGGAAAGGATCCTCCCCCGTTCCGACAAATCCACCTATGATTCCGGAAAGCATGCAGCCTGTACCTGTTATGCGGCTCATCTCAGGATGTCCGGAATAGATCCTTGCAACGCGTCCGTCCTTGCAGACAGTATCCACACGCCCTGTTATAGCAGCGACAGCCCCGGTCTTCCCAGAGACAGCCTTTGCAACAGCTACAGGATCTGCGTCATCCTCTGTCATCGAAGAGTCAACGCCTTTTGTTCGCGATGCAGCCCCGTTGATATAAGCCATCTCGGAAAGATTTCCGCGTATCACGGTGAACTTCACATTCGCAAGAAGCGTATCTACAGTTTCATTGCGGAATCCTGAAGCTCCTGCACCTACAGGATCAAGAACAACAGGGATTGAGAGCGAATTGGCCTTTCTTCCTGCCGCGATCATGGATTCCACAGTCCTCTTGTTCAGAGTCCCTATGTTGATAACCAGAGCCTGGCTTATCGATACGATATCCTCCACATCGCTGAAATCATCGGACATTATAGGGGAAGCCCCTCTCGCAAGGCTGGACTTCTCGACATCGTTCCCTTTCACGTAGTTGGTT
>CALXLI010000144.1 GCA_944389155.1 uncultured Spirochaetaceae bacterium
GGAGGCCTTTATGGAACACTTGCGCTAAATAAGCTTGGACATATTCCACCCGAAGCAAGGAATCCAACGCTTTCAGATATACTTGAAGTCCTAGGTGTTTCAGAGAATAGAGGTTCAGGAATACCTACTATCAGAAATGAAATGCGCAAGGCAAACCTGCCAGAGCCTGAGTTCTATAGCGAAAGAGGAGAATTCAAGGTTATATTCCGCAATAGCGAGAATAAAACAGATTCTGCTGATAGCATCCTGGAGTTCTGCCGTATTCCAAGATCCAGGGAAGAGCTTGAGAAGTTTACCGGGCTTGGACGTACCGCTTTGTACTACAGCATAATCAAGCCATTTCTGGACGAGGGGCTATTGAAGATGACACTTCCTGAAAAGCCAAAGAGCAAGCTGCAGCGCTTTGTTTCTGCCTGAGCTTTTCCTTCTGATTCTTTCTATGATATTAAGAGGGGCTATGAGTTCAATTAAGTCAATCTGGAAAGGTTTGCTGCTTTGCCTTGTGATTGCAGCGCCTTCATTCCTGCTTGGAAAGGCATTGCCGGTTGTTGGCGGTCCTGTTTTTGCGATCCTTATAGGTATGGTGATAGCTATCTTCTTCAAGGAGAGGGGAGCTTTTGAGGAGGGCATAAAGTTCACATCGAAGAAGGTGCTGCAATGGGCAGTTGTCCTTCTTGGATTTGGAATGAACCTCTCTGTAGTTGCTTCTACGGGACTTCAATCCCTTCCGATAATACTTTCCACTATTTCTGTTTCGCTTATTGTTGCATTCCTGCTTTCGAAAGCGATAGGAATAAACAAGGATACATCTGTGCTTATAGGGGTTGGCTCTTCAATCTGCGGGGGCTCTGCTATTGCAGCTACCAGTCCTGTAATCGGGGCAGATGATGAGAGCGTAGCGCAATCCATCAGCGTAATATTCTTCTTCAATGTGATTGCTGCTCTTCTTTTTCCGACGCTCGGATCGCTTATTGGTTTTGATACAACGACAGGCACAGCTTTCGGTATATTTGCAGGAACTGCTGTGAACGATACGTCTTCCGTTACTGCTTGTGCATCAACCTGGGATAATATGTGGGGACTTGGGACACAGACACTTGATAAAGCAGTAACCGTAAAGCTTACCCGGACGCTTGCGATCATACCGATAACGCTCGTGCTTGCTTTCTGGCGAACAAGAAAGGAAGGCGCGGAGGAGAAGGTATCCATAAAGAAGATATTCCCATTCTTTATCCTTTATTTCGTTCTTGCATCCCTGCTGACAACAATCCTTACAGCACTTGGTGTAAGTGAAAGCGTTTTTGCGCCATTCAAAGAGCTTTCAAAGTTCATGATAATACTTGCAATGGCTGCTATCGGGCTCAATACAGATATAGTCAAGCTTGTCAGGACAGGAGGGAAGCCCCTTCTTCTGGGCTTCTCCTGCTGGATATCGATTACTGTGGTATCGCTATTGATGCAGCATATGCTGGGGCTTATCTAGCCCCTGGCTGCTGTGTAGATATCCAGGATATCCTGCTTGTCTAGGATCTGGAAAGCTCCAAGGGTGCGCTTGCCGAAGAATGTTGCTTTCTCTGCAAGTGTATCGATCTCCTCATCTGTTGGTTCAAGCCCAAGCTCCTTCAGGTTTATAGGCATGTGGAGAGCTGTGAAGCAAGACTCCATTGCCTTGATTGTCTGCATTGCATCCCTGTCAGGATCAGATGTCCTCTTCAGCCCGAATACACCCTCGCCAAGCATTGCAAATCTTTCAGAGTCCTCCATGTATACATGACGGGCCCAGCTTCCCCATATTGCGGTGAGCCCAGCTCCATGCGCTACATCGTACATACCTGATAGCTCATGCTCCATCTGATGGCAGGCCCAGTCTCCTCTCTGTTCGTTTCCTGTCTGCATCAGGCCGTTATGCGAGAGGGATGAAGCCCACATAAGATTTGCCCTTGCATCATAATCTTCTGGATTCTGCAGTGCTTTGAGCCCGTTTTCGATTACGCTTTTCAGCAGAGCTATCGAAAGGCTATCTGTAAGTGCAAGTGATTTTCCGGAATGGAAGAATCTTTCCAGAGTATGCATCATGATATCGGCAGTTCCGCATGATGTCTGGTAAGGAGGGACCGTGTATGTGAGCGTAGGGTCAAGAAGAGCGAAGCGAGGGCGGCAATAGTTGGAATTGCAGCCACGCTTGAGCCCGCCATCCTCGTTTGTGATAACAGAGCTGTCGCTCATCTCAGAACCAGTTGCAGCAAGGGTAAGCACAACACCGATCGGCAGTGCTCCTTCCGGCTTTCTCGCACCTGTATAGAAGTCCCACACATCTCCATTGTCATATAGGCCATAAGCCATTGCTTTTGCGCTGTCTATTGCGCTTCCACCGCCAACTGCAAGAAGGAAGTCAACATTCTTTTCCCTTCCGATCTCAATGCCTTTCCTTACAAGTGAAAGCCTTGGATTTGGCTGGGCTCCTCCGAGCAGGGTATAGATTATCCCACAATCATCAAGCTGCTTTGTTATCGTTTCCATCAAGCCATTCTTGATGACACGTTCTGAACCATAATGGATGAGAACATTCCCAGCACCTGCTTTCTTCAGCATCTCACTGCATTTCGAGACGGCATCCTTACCTAGGATGACATCGGTTGGAGTATAATACTCTGTCATCTCTCTTCCTCCGTTGTCCTTATGACTGCCTCTCCTGAGAGTCCATTGGCCTTTATAGTGAGCGGCACTTCAGTTCTCAGATGGAGAAAATGCTTAGTTTCTCCTGCTTTGGGCAGTTTTTTCATGGCATCATAATTGAATATGCCATCGTTATACATTGGGTTGATTGTCAGATAAAGGCATCCAAGGCTTGTCATGTTCTGAAAGAAATGAGTACCTTGGCTTGGCTCTGCCTGAATTTCCTTAAGCCCTGTTTCCACTATTACATGTGCCTTTGATATCTGTGACCATGTACATGGAATGCCGAGCCATCTGTCAGATGAACCAAGGCGCCCCGCAGCAATGAGCACATATTCCCCGTCTATGGATTTGTTGAGGGCTTCAAGCTCAGCGGCCATCTCGCTCATCTGGGCAGCTTTGAAATCATCGGGCTTGATCGTGACTATATTGCAGATTCCATCAGCGCTTCCATTGCCCATGACGCTCTTTGCATAGACAAGCGCATTCTTCCTGTCATCTTCCGTTATCTTTACTTCCGTATAAGCTTCATTTCCTGATATAGGCCTGATCTGCAGAATAGAGAAGTCCGGACGATCCTCATGCTCTGTATTGACAGCGAATTCTATCTCAACAGGCTCTGCCATGGCTTCCTGCCCAAGCTTGAGCATGTCATCTATGATGGATGCAAGCGGCAGCATGTCGTATTTCAGGATTCCGTTGAATGTTATTACGCGCTCTCCTATAGCCCTTGTCGATTCAGAAAGCATTCCTGTGTTTGCATCATATGTGGATGCGATGCCTTTGAATGCTGTCGGCATCTTCTTCGCTTCATCCTGCAGCGGAAGCTCTATGAGATTGTCCGAATTCTGCTCTGGGGCAAATGCTGCGTTCATATCAAGGGCATAGAACTTATCCTGCGCAGAAGTTTCCGAGGTAAGTGATGCGCTTGATGGTGCTTTGGGCTTTGCCGGGCAGAATCTCAACGCAGTGCCTTCGTCAACGATTATCTTGCCAAAGCCGAATGAGAGCATGCCGACTCCATCTTCAGCTTTCTGTCCTGGAACAGGGTAGTAGTTGAGTGATCTGGCAACACCTGATATGTTAGGGTACCAGTATCCTGCGTGTGCCGAGCCTGTAATCTGCTGGATGATTACAGCCATCTTCTCTTCCTCAAGCGAGTGCTCTGTCCGTTTCAGATATTCCTTCGCGCATTCAAAGTAAGTGGAAGCCCATACTGTCTTTATGGCTTTCTCCAGATCCTCAAGCCTTTTCTCATCGCTTCCTGCATTGGGAATCATCGATGTCTGATAAACCCCGGCAAAAGGCTGGAAGTGCGAGTCCTCAAGAAGTGATGATGAGCGTACGGAAATAGGTTTTCTTATGATGTTGAGTATGGCTTTCAGATCCCTTGTCAGCTTTTCAGGCATCTTTGCTGACAGGAACAATGCAAGGATTGCCTCATCGCTTTCATTCCTGAAAGATAAGGAAGAAAGGCCATTAAGCTCAAGGAATTCCATGAAAAGCTCCGTTGATACCACAACAGTCCTTGGGATTGAGAGATAGACAGAAGGGTAGCGGTCCATTATTCCGCTTGCCTTCATCTCCATTGCCAGGAAAGCCAGCCCTCTTCCTTTCCCTCCGAGCGAACCTTTCCCTATCCTTGTGAAAAGCATAGTCTCATCATATGTGTTGATTGAGAAATCTGCGATTACACCCCTTGTCCTGTCTGCCCTATATGCCTTGATGGTCTCATATAGAAGATCCCTGACTTCCTCATCGCTCTTGCCTGTATCAAGATTTATGTTCTTTATCTTCGCTGCAAGTGCATATAGCGATTGCGCTCTGAGCCAGCGTGAGAAATCATTGCGTTTCGAGTGATAGCGGAATGATGGGAGAGGAAGTGTCTTGAGCGTTTCCTGCACTTCTTTCATTGTATGTGCAACAGCTATTTCCTTCCCGTTATCCGGGTCTATGAAGATGAAAGGTCCGAAGTTATAGTTCTTTATGAAATGAGCTTCAAGGTCTTGCAGTATTGTATCTGAAAGCTTCCAGAGAAAGTCCGCACCGAGCTTTTCCGCATCCTTCCTGTTTTCCTTTTCAGTGCTTTGTATAAGGATGGGCACATCCTTCGATTCTGCTCTTATAGCCTCGGCAAGCCTCAATCCGGCTTTTTCATTTCCCTCAAGAGCAGGAAATGATACATCTGTTATGATTCCAAGGACATTTTCCTTGTATTCGCTGTATAGATTCCATGCCTCTTCGTATGTCCTTGCAAGCACGATCTTGGGGCGTCCCCTCATCCTCAGCGTCTTGCCCCAGTCGTTCAGCGCTTCGAGTATCGAAATTCTGTTCTGATGGATAAGGCAGGTATACATCTGCGGCAGGAATGATGAGATGTAGCGTACTGAGTCCTCGACAAGTATTATCACCTGGACATCAGCAACATCTGTATCATGCGCTATGTTCATCCTGTCCTCTACGAGCTTTACCATTGCAAGGAAAAGCGATACGTTTCCCTGCCAATAAAACAGGTAGTCGATATAAGGGCAGTTCTCACCCTTGAGCTCCTTCACCTTCCTGTGATCTGGAGAAGGGGAGAGCGCTATGACTGGCATCCATGGACGCTTTATCTTTATCGCCTCGGCAAGCGCCTCAACTCTTTCGGAACCAAGATCGAGCATTGATATCACAAGGTCGAAAGATAGTTCATCTATAAGCCGCAGCGCAGTCTCTTCGTTGTTTGTATGAGTGATCTTCGGGGGATTGGAAAGCCCTAGAGCTGTATATTCCTGATAAAGCTCTTCCTCAACCCTTCCATCTTCTTCAAGCGTGAAGCGATCATAATCTGAGCATATGAGAAGCACATTATATACATGCTTGAGCATCAGGGATGAGAATGGCATCCATGTCGGATCTAGAAGATACACTATTTTCTCCTGCGATCAGAGACTATGCCGAAAAGAATGCCAGCAGCGGCTATAAGGGCAATGCTTCCAAGAACTTTCAGAAAAGCATCAGAAACAGGATACATTATGTCAGAGACAACAATCGTCCCCAGGGCGATTCCCATGATCCAAAGAGAAGCAAGGTAGATTATCCTTGATATTTTCATGTTACAAAGTATACAGCAAAGCAGATTCGTTGTCAGTAAAGATATTTCAGCAAATATCATCTAATAAAATAATGAAAATATAAAATTATAAGCAGAAAATTTATTTATATATAAATCTAGTAATGGTATCGCTTATAATAAGGAGAAATGACGATAATCAAGTTATCATTTTTTATGGATACATAAATTCATAACATGTTTTATGATATATATTATTGTTGACACCTCAAAATACTGGATTTAAGCTTTAATTGGAGGCGAATATGTACAATCTTGATGCTTTCATGGCGGAACTTGAGAAGAAGAATCCATCGGAACCAGAGTTCATCCAGGCTGTCAGAGAGGTAGTCTCCTCTGTCCTGGATACTGTAAATGACAATCCTGTCTATATAAAGAACAGGATCCTTGAGCGTATCACAGAACCTGACAGGACAATCTCGTTCAAAGTGGAATGGGAGGATGATGAGGGGAATATAAGGGTAAACAGAGGTTATCGCGTACAGTTCAACAACGCCCTTGGCCCTTACAAGGGAGGACTTAGGTTCCATGCCTCCGTAACTGAAGGGACAATGAAGTTCCTTGGTTTTGAGCAGATGTTCAAGAATGCCCTTACGACACTCCCTATGGGAGGCGGAAAAGGTGGTTCTGATTTCTCTCCGAAAGGTAAATCAGATGCTGAGATCCTTCGTTTCTGCAGATCGTTCATGACAGAGCTTTATAAGTACATAGGCCCAGATACAGATGTACCGGCAGGTGACATAGGAGTAGGTGGAAGAGAGATAGGATACCTGTATGGGCAGTACAAAAGGATAGCTGGCGAGAACACTGGCGTATTGACCGGTAAAGGCTATGGCTGGGGCGGTTCCCTCGTACGTCCGGAAGCAACAGGCTACGGAACGATGTATTTTGCAGAGAGCATGCTTGAAGAGAAAGGCGATAGCCTGAAGGGAAAGCGCATTGCGGTCTCTGGCTTTGGCAATGTCGCCTGGGGTGCCGTGAGGAAAGCGACAGAGCTTGGCGCGAAGGTCGTGACTATATCTGGGCCGGATGGGTACATCTATGATGAGGATGGCATAGGAACACCGGAGAAGTGGGCTTATATGCTCCGGCTGAGAGCTTCCAACAACGATGTGGTAAAGCCATATGCTTCAGCATTCAAGGCTGAATTTGTCGATGGAAGGAAGCCTTGGGAAGTTCCTGTTGATCTTGCTTTCCCGTGCGCTATTCAGAATGAGCTGACGAAAAAGGATGCTGAAACCCTTGTCTCAAATGGTGTCAGATATGTAGTCGAGACTTCAAATATGGGCTGTACGCTTGAAGCTATCGATGTCCTGAAGAAGAACAAGGTGGCGTTCGCACCAGGAAAGGCTGCAAATGCAGGCGGTGTTGCTGTCTCTGGCCTTGAGATGAGCCAGAATGCTATGCATATGCACTGGAGCGCAAGGGAAGTGGATGAGAAGCTCAGGGATATAATGAAATCAATCCACAGCGAATGCGTTAAGTATGGAATGGAAGATGACGGGTATATAGACTATGCAAAAGGTGCAAATATCGCAGGTTTCACAAAGGTGGCTGATGCTATGTGCCAGCTAGGATATTAACGCGCTGTTAACACGTTCTTTGCTTTGATTTCTCCTCCGTCCTGTATTCTGTAGACGGAGGTGTTTTATGCGCAGGCTGATCTCTTTTCTGCTTATCATTTCCGTTTTGTTTTCTCTTTCTGCAGAGACAACCATAACTATACTCGGTACATCTGATCTTCATGGGGATATCCTGGGGTATGCATATGAAAGCGGAGAAGAGACCCAAGACAGCGGCATGGCCAGGCTCTATACGTATATAGAGAGCGTAAGGGAAGAGAATCCCAATACCATACTCATCGATGCAGGGGATGATATCCAGGGCACGATCATGACCGATGACATCTACAACAAGACTCCTGACGCGGAGCATCCCGTGATCGCCGCTATGAACTATATGGGCTATGAGGCGATGACGCTTGGAAACCATGAGTTCAACTGGGGCACCGATACAGCGGCGAAGATACTCAGTCAGGCAGACTTCCCGATCCTTGCTGCGAACGTCAGGAATCAGGATGGCTCATACGCAACAGGACATGGTTATACGATACTCACAGTCGGTGATGTTGATATCGCCATAATCGGAGCAGTCACTCCAAATATCCCGGTATGGGATAGTGGCAAGGAGGGCATAGACTCTCTTATATTCCTTCCTGCGGATGAAGCGGTAAAGGAAGCAATCACGGAGATCGGTGATAAAGCCGATGTCATCGTTGTCTCAGCTCATATGGGGCTTGAGAGTGAATTCGATACAGCTGGCCAATCTGATTCAGCACAGAAGATCCTTGAGGAAAATCCTGAAATAGATGTGCTGCAGGTTGCACATGATCATGTCACGGTTGCTGAGAAGCGTGGTGATACGGTAATCGGCGGAGTCAGGGATAAAGGCCGTGAAATTGTCCGTTTTGATATCACGCTTGATGATGGTAAGAGGATAATAGACAGCAGTGTCATGATAGTTTCGATGGAAGGAACAATGCCTTCTGAGGAGATAGCTTCCATTCCAGCTGTGGCTCAGGCTCATGAGAAGACGCTGCGCTTCATGAATGGCGATATTGCGATCGGAGAGACAACTGAAGCCTTCCAGACTGCGGATGAGATAGTGGGAATACCTGAAACAAGGATCAGGGATTCAGCTGTCCTGGATCTTATAAATGAAGTACAGAGAGGAGCAGCGGATGCAGATGTTTCAATGACAGTGCAGGATACCATATCACTTCCTGAAGGCCCTATCACATACGCTGAGATTTTCTCTATATACCGCTTTGACAACAATCTATATAGGGTAAGGGTGACAGGGGCTGAGCTCAAAGCCCTTCTTGAATGGTCTGCTTCATGCTACAACCAATGGACGCCGGGGGATATAAACATATCGTTCAATCATGATTTTCCGCAGTATCTTGCAGATGTATTTTCCGGTATTGACTATGAGATAGACCTTTCAAAGAGAGCAGGGGAGAGGGTAAGGAATGTTATATTCAAAGGCAGAGAGCTTGCGGATGATGCTGTTCTTACCCTGGCATGCAACAGCTATCGTTATTCCTCTGTCCTGAAAGCGCAGAACATAGTAAGCGCAGAGCCGGAGTGGGAGAGCGAAGAATCAATAAGGGATCTGCTTATTGATTATTTTGCGGAGAATTCCCCAGTCTCTCCGTCTGTTGACAACAACTGGAGGATTGTCGGCATAGATCTATGCGAGAACGACTTCAGGCGAAAGGAGATGGTTGCGCTTATAAACAGCGGTCTTGTAGAGCCGCCATATTGGCAGAGCCTCAGATTCTCTGATTATGATGAGATAGTTGCATCGATAGAGTGAGCTGTATCGTTGCCGGTCATGGTTTCAGGCAGGCAAGAGGGACGACATGTACACCATCCTTTCTCGTATAGGCTGCATTCTTTGCTGTGATGATCATAAGAAAAGAAGGTTTCTTCATGTATTCCGTATCAATGTTCTGAGACAGAGCCAGAAGATGTTCAGCTGCTGTGTCTATATCGCTTTGCCGGCCTAGCTTTATCTCAATCAGGCCGTAGCTGCCATTTCTCAGATGAATAACAGCATCAGCCTCAAGTCCATTGCTATCTCGATAGTGATACAACCTGCCGTTGAGCGCAGAGGCATAGACGCTTAGATCCCTGTCGCATAGGGCTTCAAAGTAAAGGCCGAATGTCTTGAGGTCATCTATGAGATCCTGCGGGCCTAATCCAAGAGCCGCTGTCGCAATCGAAGGATCACAGAACTGCCGTGTCGGAGAGGTCTGTATTCTTGCCTTTGATCTGATGTTTGGATTCCATGCAGGGACATCATCAATGACGAAGAGCTTTTTCAATGCATCGTAATATCTATCGAAGGTTTTTTCGGAGAATGTGTCCGCTCCAACATTCTTTCTTATCAGAGCTTTTGTTGCGGATGTGCTGAGATGCCTTGAATAAGAGCGCATCAGACGTTCCAGCGTATCCTGCGAATAGCTGCCCTCCAGTGCTTTGGCAAAATCAGTGCGTACAAGCTGCTCGTAATAATCATATGCCTGTTCAAGAGCGATTTCCTTTTCCTGCCCAATTGCGCTTGGCCAGCCTCCACGGCAAAGATAATACGCATAATCGTAGAGGCTCTTTTCTGCTGCTGCGGCAACGCTTTTGCCCGCGAATAAATCACCTAGAGATACGTTGCCATAGGAATCCTCTGATTCATATAGTGTCATTGGCTTCATTGTCATTGTCGTAATACGTCCGATTCCTGAATGGTGAATTTCATCTTTTGCCGCATCAGAAACAGGAGAAACAGAACCTGTAAGTATGAATTGCCCGAATTTGCATCTTTTATCCACCTCGTTGCGAACAGCATCCCAGAGGATAGGGGCTTCCTGCCATTCATCAATAAGAAGAGGAGGTTCTTTTGCAAGCAGCACGGATGCATCTGTATAGGCAAGAGCAATGTATTGCTCTCTCGTTTCTGTATCCTGCATCATGACGATGGATTTTGCCTGTCTCATGCATGTTGTCGATTTTCCGCACCATTTAGCTCCCTCAACTAAAACAGCACCTTTGCTCCTTAGCTTAAAGGAAAGAATATTATCAGCTACTCTGGGAAGATATCTATCCATATGATTATTTTCTTATAATATAAAGGATATGTCAATTCATTCCCTATTTTGCAGGCATTTCACTCCCTATCTTGCAGAGGTTTGGCTCCCTATCTTGCAGAAATATTGCTTGAAAAATGAAAAAAGCAGAGTAGCTGTTGACAGCATGCAGAAGGATGTGCTATACATAGGTTAGCCATAGCTAACCAAGTCATTCATTGGAGGGGAGGAGAAGGAAGGATAAATGATTCTGCTAACCATTCCGGTATTCTTTTAGCAGGGTTCTCTCCCAGAATCTTCTCCTCGCCTCTTCTTTTCGTATAATCTGAATGGATTTTTGAGGTTTTTGGTTGTAAACCTCCCCGACTTACGATATCCTACATAATTGCATTGAACACTGGGCCTGAGTGTGTCTCAAGCTCTTAGAAAATTGAGGAGTGTAATAAATGGCAGACAAGAAAATGGTTACCATTGACGGAAACACCGCTGCTGCGCATATTGCCTATGCTTTCAGTGATGTTGCCGCTATTTACCCGATTACTCCGTCCTCTCCGATGGGCGAGTATGCTGACCAGTGGGCTTCTACCGGTCGTGAGAACCTTTGGGGCAAAAAGGTCGAGATCATGGAAATGCAGAGTGAGGCAGGTGCTGCAGGTGCAGTCCATGGAGCTCTTTCTGCAGGTGCTCTGACAACAACGTTCACAGCATCACAGGGTCTTCTCCTTATGATCCCTAACATGTACAAGATCGCAGGAGAGATGATTCCAACCGTTTTCCATGTCTCCGCAAGAGCTCTCGCAGCACAGTCACTTTCAATCTTTGGCGATCATCAGGATGTTATGGCTTGCCGTAACACAGGTTTCGCAATGACTTGTGCTTCTTCCATCCAGGAAACAATGGATCTTGCTCTTGTTGCACATCTTTCAACTCTTGAGGCAGAGGTTCCATTCCTTGCTTTCTTTGATGGATTCAGGACATCACATGAGATTCAGAAGGTTGAGGAGATCTCCTATGATGATATCCGCACTCTCGTTGATGAGAAGTACATCGAGCGCTTCCGCTCACGTGCACAGCGCCCTGAGCATCCAATGACAAAGGTTGCAGCTCAGAACGAAGATGTATACTTCCAGGGAAGGGAGACTGTAAACAAGTACTATGATGCAGTACCTGCAATTGTCCAGAAGTACATGGATAAGGTAGCTGCTCTCACAGGCAGACAGTATCATCTCTTTGATTATGTTGGCGCACCTGATGCAACAGATGTTGTTGTCATCATGGGCAGTGCAGCTGACACATTCGAGTGGGTTGTTGATTATCTTAACAAGAATGGCCGCAAGGTCGGACTTATCAAGGTAAGGCTCTATCGCCCATTCTCAGCAGAGCACTTTGTAAAGCTCATTCCAGAGACAGCAAAGAGAATTGCAGTTCTTGACAGGACAAAGGAGCCAGGTGCAGTTGGCGATCCTCTCTATCTTGATGTTGTCGCTGCTCTTGACAGAATGCAGAGAACAGGCCTTAAGGTCATCGGTGGCCGCTATGGTCTTTCCTCCAAGGACTTCACACCTACACATGCAAAGTCTGTATTTGACTTCATGGCACGTGATGATGCATGGCACAACTTCACAGTTGGCATCAACGATGATGTAACAGGTCTCTCAATTCCTGTCTGCGATAAGATCGATGTAACACCAGAGGGCGTTGTATCCTGCATGTTCTGGGGTCTCGGTTCTGATGGAACAGTCGGTGCAAACAAGAACTCCATCAAGATCATCGGAGACAACACTGACATGAATGCTCAGGCTTACTTTGCATATGACTCAAAGAAGTCTGGCGGTATCACAATCAGCCATCTCAGATTCGGAAAGGGTAAGCTTGATATGCCATGGCTCATTGACCATGCTGATTTCGTTGCTTGCCACAACCCAGCTTATATCGGCCGTTATGATATGCTCTCAGCTCTTAAGGATGGCGGTGTATTCCTCCTTAACAGCCAGATTCCTTCAGATGAGGTTTTCGATCATCTCACAAAGGATATGCAGGAGCAGATCATCAACAAGCACATCCACTTCTACAATATCGATGCTCTTGATATCTCAAGAAGCGTAGGTCTTGGTTCAAGGATCAATACAGTCATGCAGGCTGCATTCTTCAAGATCGCTAACGTTCTTCCTGAGACAGAGGCTATCGAGCTTATCAAGAAGTACATCAAGAAGACATTCCTTAGAAAGGGTGAGGATGTTGTCAACAAGAACTGGGCAGCAGTTGACGCAGCTTCTGCAGCTCTCGTAGAGGTTAAGGTTCCAGCAGCTATCACAAAGAGCTATGAGCCAAAGCGTCTTGTACCAGAGGATGCAGATGACTTCACAAAGAACGTCATCGAGCGCGTAATGCACCTTGAGGGCAATGACATTCCTGTTTCCCAGATGTCTTACGATGGTAAGCTTCCTACAGGAACGACAAAGCTTGAGAAGAGAGGCGTTGCAGCTTACATTCCTCATTGGGACAGCACAAAGTGTATCCAGTGTAACCAGTGTGTACAGTCCTGCCCACATGCAGCAATCCGTGCAAAGCAGATTACACCTGAGGATATGGAGAAGGCTCCTGCAACATTCCATGCTATCAAGTCAAATACGAAGAACGACAGGAATCTTCTCTTCAAGATCCAGGTATATCCAGAGGATTGCCAGGGTTGTGGAGTCTGTATCGAGGCTTGTCCTGCTAAGGAGAAGGCTCTTGAGTTCAAGCCACTTGTTGAAGAGAGAGCAAACGGTGAGACAAAGAACGCTGAGTTCTTCGAAAGCCTCACATATGACAACCTTGACGGCCTTAACATGGGAACAGTGAAGGGCCTGCAGTTCAAGCAACCGCTCTTTGAGTTCTCTGGTGCATGTGCTGGTTGTGGTGAGACACCATATGTCAAGCTTCTTTCCCAGATCAGCGGAGAGAGAGCAATCATCGCTAACGCAACTGGCTGTTCTTCAATCTATTCTGGAACATTCCCGACAATCCCTTACACAAAGAGGGCTGACGGAAGAGGTCCAGCATGGGGTAACTCACTCTTTGAGGATAACGCAGAGTATGGCCTTGGAATGCGCCTCGCTGTAGATTCAAACAGACACCTTCTGAAGATCAAGTGTGATGCTCTTTTGGCTAAGGGCTGCTCAGCTGAGCTTAAGAGCGCAATCGAGAAGTGCTACAGCCTTTGGAATGACAACACTTCTGAAGATTCAATCACAGCTCAGAAAGAGGTCCAGGCTATCCTTGCAAAGGAGAAGGCAGCAGATGCAGAGGCACAGGCTCTCCTTGACAAGATCATCGAGCTTCAGGACTACTTCTCAGAGAAGGATGTCATCATCATCGGTGGAGATGGCTGGGCTTATGATATCGGATACGGTGGTGTTGACCACGTTATTGCTTCTGGCAAGAATGTGACGATCCTCGTTCTCGATACAGAGGTATACTCCAACACAGGTGGACAGGCTTCAAAGGCAACTCCAATGGCTGCTGTTGCTAAGTTCGCCAATGCTGGTAAGAAGGTTGGAAAGAAGAACATGGGCTTCATGCTCATGACATACGGCCATGCATATGTCGCATCTGTTGCTCTTGGCTATAACAGGCTTCAGACTCAGAAGGCATTGCAGGAAGCAGTTGCTTATCAGGGACCATCAATCGTCTTCTGCTATGCTCCATGTATCAACCATGGTATCAACATGAGATATTCCCAGGTTGAGGCAAAGAAGGCTGTTGAGGCTGGTTACTGGCCGCTGTATCGCTTCAATCCAGAGCTTCCTGCTGGACAGAGATTCGTCTGGGAGACGAAGCCGGCAACTGGTGATTATCAGGAGTTCATCAAGGGCGAGGTCAGATACGCTTCACTCTACAAGACGAACCCAGAGGATGCTGACAAGCTCTTTGCAGAAGCTGCTGAGGATGCAAAGGATAGACTTGCATTCTATCAGAAGTGCGGTGAGCTTCTTGGCGAGATTCTCTAAGATAAGTCGAGATAACGATAGGGCTGCAGGAAACTGCAGCCTTTTCTTATATCATATGGTTCCTTATTTCCTCTAATTTGAAACATATCTGCGATTGATGAGATTAAGCAGAAAAAAAGCCACAGGCTCAAGCCCGTGGCAGTGTTTTGGCGTTGGTCTTCCTATCTTTCTTCTATGATTACCGCCCTTTCCATCATCCCATAGCTTACTGTGCTATAGCCAGGATCATAATCCTTATCGTCCGGGACGAAGGAATAAGGGTTTGAGAATACAGGCTTGCCGCCTTTCATATGCAGCTGGCCAAGCATATTGCGAGGAGAGCCATAGATGTTTATCTCAATCGTATTCTCATCTTCTATGAACTCTGTGATCTCAGCTTTCTTCTGATAGTCAAAAGGCAGTTCAATAAGGTGTCCGTTTATGCTTATTGATTTTGCAGAGCATTCTACACGGGGAAGTTCTATGAAAA
>CALXLI010000145.1 GCA_944389155.1 uncultured Spirochaetaceae bacterium
GGAACGGTATCTTCCTTTATGTTGACATTGGAAATTTGAAAATCAGCCTTTTTCAGTACAGACTCATAGAATGAGACATCTGAACGGTCTGAGGAGATTTTTCTGGTTCCCCATGCTGACAAGTTTACATCAGGCGTTACCTCTGGCATGACATAGCCAGAGAAGAACCTTATCACTGAATCGAATATAGTGAATGAAATGTTTGTTCTGCTGTATGCGTACAGAACTGTGTTGTTGTTCAGCGTATTCCCAGAGAGAATCATTCTGTCATTGCTGCTGAAACCGCACTCTCGGCTGAACGAGATCTTCGAAATTCCGCTTTCCGTGATATATGAGCGGTTATAATAAGTTGTCTTATGCCCGTTGGGATAGCCGCAGAGGATTTCTTTCCTTACTGCCTCTCTGGTTATTTCAAGATAGTAGGAATACTTTATGCCATCGATATAGAAGATAACCTCAAATACACAGGGGCTGTTCCGCGATTCATCATCAAGCAGAAATGGTTCGTAGCTGTTGACTGCAGCCTTCTTATCATTCCCCCTTAGGACAAGATGTCTCAGCGTAGAGAATGCCTTTATTATATTTGATTTCCCTGATGCATTATAGCCGTATAATACGCCTAGCTTCAGTAGCCTGACATTATCATTCACGGGTACTAATAGGAAAACATCAGAAGGGTTCTCTATTCTGTTATTCGGAAGGAAGCTTATTGTCTGCTTTGTTTTAATTGAACGGAAATTAGAAACCGAAAATTCCTGAATCATGAATTTAAACCCCCTTTTGCGTAAAAAATATACATATATAGTATTTTGAATTCACAAAGCGGTCAATATTATTATGGTCTGTTATAACTGTAGTAATACTGATCTGCACAATAAAGGGTAACACTTCTTCAAACTTGCATTTACTTTGGCAAGTGATATTGCGGACATAAAAGGTAACATTTTTTTTTTCTTTACATTGAAAAAACACCTTTTTTAGTAAGGTGCTTTTGGGGTAAATGCTTTTATTGCAAGCATTTATTTTGACTCTGTTTCTTCTATGTGCAATGCCCAGAGGGGGACTCGAACCCCCATCACCTTGCGGAGACTAGTACCTGAAACTAGCGCGTCTACCAATTCCGCCATCTGGGCTCTTGGATGAATATACATTCCAAAGCGTTCAAGTGTCAAGAATAGTTCCGGGGGCTGTTGGAAATATATGTTCTCTGTCGCATAATACAGCTATGAGAACAGTGGAATATACTATCGGAAACAATGAATCGCGGCTTATTGGATACATCCATGATGATCTTTCTTCATATTGCGATACATACAGAAAGCGTCCAGCGGTGATTATATGCCCTGGCGGAGGATACGTTCATCTTTCCCCGCGTGAAGCCGATCCTGTTGCATTCCAGTTCCTTTCTGCCGGCTATCAGGTATTCATACTCTATTACAGCATAGGGGAGGCTATCAGAAAGGTAAGCCCTGAAAGCGAGGCAGCTGCAGCTATAAAGCTCGTCAGGGAAAATTCTGAGGATCTGGATGTTGAGGAGAATATGATAGCGATAGCAGGTTTTTCTGCAGGTGGGCATCTTGCTCTTTCAATCGCTTGCCATTGGAGACTGTATGGCGAAGAGTCAAAGCCTGATGCTGCGGTTCTCTCCTATCCCGTTGTGACAATGGGAGAGTATGCACATGCTGGATCAAGAGAGGCTCTTACAGATAATGATGAAAAGCTGATTTCATACTATTCTCTGGAGACACAGGTCAGCGATGATACTCCGCCCTGCTTTATCTGGCATACTGCAGAGGATATGTCTGTGCCTGTCATGAACTCGATACTTCTTTCTTCAGCGCTTTCCGCAGTTTCGGTTCCTTTCGAGCTCCATATATTCCAGAATGGCGCTCATGGGCTTTCCATAGCAAGGAAGGAGACGGGAATGGTTGAGAAGAGAGCTGAGGAATGGGTACAGCTTTCCATATCCTGGCTTTCATCGCTCTTTGGTTTTTCTTTCTGATATACTGGCAATATGCAGAGACGTCTTGCTGCTATAGCTATTGTCCTTGTTCTGCTGCTTTTTCCAGCAGCTGCGGACTCTTATTCTCTCTCTGCATACATTTCCGGTGTTTCCAGTGGTGTTGATAACATAGGATTCGGATTGTTTCCCATCGGGACTACATTTGGTTTTGAGCGGCTCTTTGCACTTGTTCCAGGACAGAGAGATGCTGAGTTCCAGTTCGAGATGTCCTTTGCATTCAACAACAGTACCATAGATGAACGGTTTGATTATGTTACCGGGATGCCTATATGGATGGATGAGGATATATCAGCACTGTCGGGAACATATTTCAATCCACGCGCATACATTGATATTTATCTTGACCAGGGCTTTGGGGATAATCCTCTGTATGATGATGGCTCTCTGGTGAATCTAAGGCTTGGATTCAATGCTCGCTATTCAATGGCCCTTGAACGTGTGGATCTTTCAAAATCAGGCAATAGCGATCCCCCTCTCTTTGTTGATGATTCGGGGCATCTCAAACCACCGTTTGACGGTTCGCTGCCGGCTTATCCATGGCTTGAGGGAAATCGCAGTGTCTATACAGATTATCTGTATCTGGATGCATACCTCAATCTCGATCGTGATACCCCTACAGATGCAGAAGCTGAGCATGGGCTAGGTCTTGATCTTTCGTTTGTATATGGACCGAAATGGCTCTTCAATTCAATCTCTGGCACGCAGAGTGATTTCTGGCGCTTTGGCATATATCTAGAGGAGAAGATGGAGCTGTTCACTGTCTATCAGGATAATGGCTGGAACTGGGTCAACATGTATGTAGGGCATTCGAATACATTCCGTTATACAGGAGGGGCGACTGTCCCAGTCAACATGCTTCCGGAGGATAGGCTCAGGGCAATCCTGTCAGATAGGATATGGATACATTTCACAGCTCCGCAGTTCCTTGCAGGCGACTGCTTTGCGTTCATAGAGCTCAATCTGTACAATACGCTTATGTTCGGCGGTGTTGCCAACGGGCCCTCATCGTTTTCGATAGAGCTTCAGTCAAGCTTCTCCGCACGCATACAGGTAAGGCTTTTCGGGTTCATACGGCTTGAGTATCAGGTGGGATATGATTTCATACGTGGAATATGGCCCGAGTACCCTGATTGGTGGCAGAACGCTGCATTGTCGTTCTATGTATCTGTTTAGGAGGAAGGATGAGAAAGCTTTGCGTATTTCTTCTGTTGATGCTCTTTTCATTCTCTCTCTATGCCATTGGGTTTGGCTATCATGTATTCGAGGTACGTACCGAGCCTGAGTTCTCTGAAGGAGTGTTCCCTACATCTGTGATGTACCAATTCAATTTTCCGATGCCTGATTTCATAGACGGGAGGCGTACTGTGCTTGCTTTCCGCCTTGATAACGGCCTTATGTATAGATATCTCAGGCAGCACCCAGATGATGGCTCGATACTTGCCAGAAGCAGCTATACCTTCCCCAGGGAATATACAGTGCTCTTCGATGAGTTCAATCTTTTCTTTGCTCAAGGCTTCGGTCAGACACGTGAAGAGGAAAAGGATTTCTTCACTGCATTCCTATCAATCGATGGAAGATTCGAAAATGCATATGAACGCTTGTTCTGGCTTACAGGGCCGGGCGAGATGGAGGGAGTGTTCAATACGTTTGAAGATGGTATAAAGACAGATCGCTTTCCGTCATCATCATGGATAGGTGCTCCTGAGCTCAGTGGCTCGCGATCGATGTTCCAGACATCTGTGACGACAGGATTCATCCTAGACTGGCTGGATGATGAGGTGACACGTCGTGACGGCGTGCGATTCGGCAGCTATCTGCGTCTTTCCCCGGAGTGGATGCCGCTTTCAACAGGTTCTGCATCGTTCCTTGTATCATGGAATGAGCTGGAGCTATCCAAAACGCTCTATACCGCACAGCAGAGCAGACGTTCTGAGCTTTCATGGTTCTCTGTGGTCCTTGATGATAAGATAACCTATAGATACATCTATGGCGATAAGGTACCCGCATATATCCAAGGTGGCGATATCTGGGGCAGGGGGGATGTTCCCAATACCGCGCATGTAATCACAAACAGGCTTTCGCTCTCAATCTATGGCCCTCAGATAAACAGCAGGGACAGCTATCCAACAATCACGTTCTTCTGGGATTTCGGAGTGGGGCTTGGTCGGGTGCTTAACCGTGGAAGCGTGACTGAGAATATCGCTGAGACTGTGGGAAGCTATGGCATCAAGGCAGAGTTCCTTGTTTTCGGCATCATTGAACTGTACTATGAAATAGGATGCTCATATGACGGAGCATTCAGCGAGGGCTCGTATGTTGAGCAGAAATTCGGAGTGACTGTGGGAATATGAAAAAGATCCTGCTTCTCATTATGCTTTCTTTGCTTTCAATTCCCGCATTCGCTTCGCCTTATGCGTATATCAACGCATCATACGGCATTGCATACAACACGAATGTCTTCTCGTCCCCTCTGCCTGACTGGGATGAGGATGATATGAACTTCGCTTATCAGAGGAACTTCAGCAACTCATTATCCATTTCATCTGAGATCTTCTTCTCAGATGGACCTACCGGGCTTTCCGTATCCCTCCTTCTCGGGCTTCCCTTCTATTCAAAGGAATATGATTATCCTGAAGGCATATGGAATGATACAGATAAGTTCCCTTACTTCTCGATAGCCATAGGGCCTGTCTTCCGCTATGATACGGGAATCCTTGATCTATATCTTTCCATAAGAGCTGGAATAGGAGCGGATGACTTCTATAAGACCGGGATGACCTTTGACTTGATAGTCGATGGTGGTATAAGGTTCTTCACATCAAACAGGCTTTCCGTAAGCGTGGGGGCACTGTATGATGCACGCTTGATGAAGTTCTATATCGGCAATACCGATTATGTCTATGAGCCAGGATATATAATGCTTGGGCTTGGAGGCTATGTCTCGCTTGGAATAAGGGTAGGTGATAGATGAGAAGACTGATAGCTGTATTGCTGCTCATGTTGCTTTTCTTCCCACTTTCAGCAAAGCAGGAAGTCTGGCTTGGTGCTGATATCATCTATGACCTTAATATCCCGACATCAGATGTCAAGGACAACCTTGAATCAACGTATGGACGCGTCGAGACAATAAACAGCGTAGGACTTGGCTTTGATGCGCTGTATTTCCCGTTCAGCTCGCTGCGTATAGGCCCATTCCTTACATTGGATATAATCTTTCCTGTAGGTGTCACATTCGGAGGTGCTACGGAAGCTTTCATATCATATGAGTCTGATTACCGCCTCGATACATCATTTGGCCTTTCTTATTATCAGCTCATAGGGCCACGCTATGGCTTCTTCCTGGACTTCGGAATGGAATATGGCTACTATAGGGCATCGACTACAAACGATCCAAACAGCCCCGGTCCTGTTGAATATAGGCGTTTTGGGGAGTGGAGCCTTATAGGAGATCTTGGAATCATTGCTGTAAGGAAGAATAGCTACTTCCGTTTCTATGCTGGTATTTCATATTCCCTTTTCGAATCATCCCTTGGCCTTCGTGTTGTCATCGGCGGCGGTGGCGGCTTTATCCTTTGAGATCCTTTCCTTTATGAGTGTATAGATCACTGAGAAGACAGGAACTGCAAAAAGCATTCCTCCAAGACTGAAGAGCGCACCTCCTAGCGTGACGGAAGCAAAGACATAGACCGATGGGAGCCCTGTGGATGATCCAACTACACGAGGGTAGATGAAATCGCCTTCCACTTGCTGCAGTATGAAGATGAATATGAGGAAAAGCAGACCTTTGAGGGGGCTTATCACAGCGATTATGAACGCTCCGACCACAGCTCCTATTATAGCTCCGTAGATCGGGATCAGAGCCATGAGTCCTGTGAATGCGCTTACAGCAGCTCCATAAGGCAGACGGAGGATGAGCATTCCTATGAAACACAGCAGGCCGATTATCACAGCCTCGGACAGCTGTGCAACCACAAAACGTGAAAATGATGATGCCACAACATCCTTAAGATGGCATAGCCTGGATACTTTCGCTTCAGAAAGGAGCAGCAAGAGTACCTTCTTTATATGGGACGAGAGCATCTCCTTGTTCATTATGAAGTAGCATGCGAATACAGCTGCAACGAAGAACGCCACCGAGCTCCGTATAAGCGAGATAAGACTCTGCAGTGTGAATGAAAGTATCGTCGATGAGAATTCCTTCACCTTTGATTCGAGCAGCTCTGCAAGTGTCGTTATGCTTTCATCAACGCCTCCGATTGCCTCGCTTATGAAAGGTATTGACGATAGATCGATTCTCTTCCAGAAGCTTTCATCTGAAGCAAATGACTTGAGGGAGTCTATGAGTATTGTACAGGCATGTATGAACTCTGGAACCACAAGTGCGATAACTGCGGAAAGGAACAGGACAATCATCACTATTGAGGCAATGAGCGATATTACCCTGACCCCTTTCACTGCATTTGTTTTCCCTTTTATGAATGCCTCGATGCGTTTTGCGGGTATGCTGAGTATGAATGCGATTGCCGTGCCGCCAAGAATGGGTGAGAGGACAGCGCAAACCTTATTCCATATCCATGGGAATGTTGAATCTGCATTTATGAAGAGCGTAAATACAGCAATGAGGGCTGTGCCCAGGAAGAGCTTCTGGAAAAACTGCTTTTTATCCATAAGCAGAATGTATCATAGATAAAGGCATGAAAAAAGGAGGCCGTAGCCTCCTCGATACAGTAAGGATCAGATATCCTCGATCTCAAGCGATTCGAAGTTCTCGTCGTCGCCCATTGCAGAGAAGTCTTCCGCTTCTGAAAGCTCTTCTGCGTCGAGCGTGCCGAAATCCTCGAAGTCTCCAAGAGAAGACTCAAGCTCGCTGAGAGCCGAGGTGATGGCCTCATCGATAGCTGCCTGGTCCGTGCTGACCTTGTCCAGAAGATCCTGCAGTTCCTTGTTATGGTTCTCAACAAGTTCAAAACGTGCCTGAAGTTCCTTGTTCTCGTCTCTTAGACGATGGATAAGCCCGACTGCTTTCTGTACTCTCATCAAGAGTAGCTTGCTGCTTTCGATTGTGGTCATATTTCCTCCTCAGATTCTTAGGCAAGAACCTTCTTGACCTCGCTTACAAGTGCATCAAAAGATGTCTTGTCCTCAATAGCCATGTTAGAAAGAGCTTTCCTGTTAAGCTGGATGTTAGCCATCTTCAAGCCATGCATGAACTGAGAGTAGTTAAGGCCCTCTGCCTGTACAGCTGCGCTGATTCTTGCAATCCAGAGCTTCCTGAAATCTCTCTTTCTTTCCTTTCTACCACGATAAGCGTACTGGCCAGCCTTTGCAACAGCATCTTTTGCTACGCGATGGTTGGTGGATCTTCTTCCATAGTACCCTTTTGCCTGCTCAAGGATCTTCTTCCTTCTGTCTTTGCGTCTTGTTCCATCAACTGCTCTTGGCATCTTCTTACCTCCTTATGCGTAAGGGAGCATTGACTTTGCTCTCTTCTGCTCGACATCCGCGAGGATTCCCTGCTTGCGGAGGTTCATCTTCCTCTTGGAACTCTTCTTGGTAAGAATGTGGCGAAGCCCCTGCTTCTTTGTTGCCACCTTTCCGGAACCAGTGACCTTGAAACGCTTGGCCGCTGCTTTTCTTGTTTTCATCTTAGGCATTTTGCTTACCTTCTCCTTATGCGCCGCAGGGAACAAGACCCCCTGAAGCTGCTTTATTCCATCTCCATACGGAGATTATTGCTTTTTCTGAGGGGAGACTGTCATGCTCATCATCTTCCCTTCCATTGCTGCCCCTTTGTCCAGATTATACTGTACACCAAGCTCTGTCAGGGCGTCGAGGATCTTGTCCAGCACGACCTTTCCCAGTTCTGGATGAGCCAGCTCGCGGCCACGGAACCTGATAGAGACCTTGACCTTGTTTCCCTCTGTCAGGAATTCGGCGATAGCCTTGCTCTTTGTCTCCAGATCGTGCTTTTCGATCTTAGGCTGCATCCTGATCTCCTTGATCTTGACTACAGTCTGGTTCTTCTTAGCCTCTCTGGATTTCTTTTCCAGCTCATATCTGTATTTGCCATAATTAAGGATTTTGCAGACTGGAGGATTTGCGTTTGGCGATACCTCAACCAGATCCATTTCTGCCTCTTCTGCAAGACGGCATGCCTCAGGAACGCTCATCACGCCTCTCTGTACACCGTTCTCATCGATAACAAGCACCTCCCGTGCCCATATCTGACGATTGATTCTAAGCTCTTTCGTTGCCATTTGACTCCTTATTCCGGCAAATTAATGCACACTTCATCTTTTGCTGTGACAAAAAGCCACGAATGCGGTTATATCATGGACAAACGCATTGTGTCAAAAGAAATAAGCACATTATCTGTATCTTCGGTCATAAATATGGCCTTTTAGATAGTATATCACGAAAAGAATCGATGTAATAACCCATGTCAGCGGGTAGGACCAGAGCACTCCTTCAAGCGTCGGCGTGATATAAGGGACAATATAGATCCATACAGTCCTGAGCACGCAGATTCCGAATATGCAGATGATCGTAGGAACAAAGGATTTGCCGGTTCCTCTTATCGCTCCTGAAAGAAGTTCTATTGCTATGTATGAGATATACCAGGGGACGATGCACACGATTATTGCGTGTCCTACCTGAAGCACTGAATCGTCTGATGTGAAGAGCCGGAGGATATCCGTTCCTATGAGCAGGAACAGGGCTTCGATGACGAACGTGCCAACAGCTGAGATTGCCGTACATGTGACAACGCCCTTCTTTGCCCTGTCAGGCCTTCCTGCACCATAGTTCTGCCCGACGAATGTCGTAAGCGCTATTCCGAACGCATTTATGAACATCCAGAATATCTGATCGATCTTCGAGTATGCTGCCCAGGCTGCAGCTGTATCTGTTCCGAACGCGTTGATGGAGCTCTGGATGATCAGGTTCGATATGGTATACATGATTGACTGTATTCCTGCTGGAAATCCGATCAGCAGCATGTTCCTCAGGATTGATTTCGTGAATCGGATTTTCTTCAGATAGAGCTTTGTGCAGTCAGTCTTCCTCATCAGCACCCAGAAGACCAGCACTACCGATACGACCTGTGAGAATACAGTTGCTATTGCCGCCCCTGCGACACCAAGGCTTGTAAAGCCGACGAGCACTATATCCAGGACAATATTCACGAGGCATCCGACGAGAAGGAAGTAGAAAGGCCTCCTGCTGTCTCCGAATGCACGGAAGATTCCTGCCCCCATATTGTACATAACGATGGCAACAGACCCCAGAAAGTATATATGCATATATGTCACAGCCATCGGAAGTATATCCTCTGGCGTGCCGATTGCTATAAGAATCGGCTCTGAGAATGCATATCCGAGCACTGTTATCGCAATTCCGCCTACAAGCGCAAGCATTATCGCGGTATGGATTGATTTTGATACCATCTCCTCATCTTTTGCGCCGTAATACTGTGATATTATCACGGTTGCACCGGAGGAGAGGCCTGTGAAGAAACCGATCAGCAGGTTGATAGCTGTTCCTGTTCCGCCTCCGACAGCTGCCAGCGCTGCCTTGCCAAGATACTGGCCAACAACGATTGCATCTACGGTATTGTAGAGCTGCTGGAAGAAAGTCCCCAGCAGTATCGGAAAGAAGAAGGAGAGAAGCTGTTTCCAGATCACTCCCTGTGTAATGCCATTTGCCTTGATATCTATCTGACTCACGCAGTGAGTGTATCTGCTTATCAAGGCAATGTGAAGATGCTAAAGTATTCTTGCGACAGGCATTTTCCTTATGGCTATCCTGGTTGTGCAGCCTTTCCCGAAAAGGCTTTCCATGCCTTCTGTATATCTCTTTATGAGATTGTCCGGAACATAGGCCTGGATAGTGCCTGCAAAACCTCCTCCGTGTACCCTTACAGCGCCGTCTCCGCGGAGTATTTCCTCAGAGAGCGCTATTGCAAGCGAAAGTCCCTGATCTGCGGGCGAGGATGATGGATACACATTCTGAAGGAAGCGGAACGAGCTGTTTCCAGACTCCTGCACAAGATACAGGAATGTGTCTATATCCCCATCCTCAAGTTCCTGAAGCATCAGGTCAACTCTCTTGTTTTCCGTGAAGAAGTGGTATGCTCTCAGCAGCGCCCTGTCGTTTTTGACCTTCTCCCTTATCACAGCCATATCACGAAGGAAATCAGAGAACTCAACCTCCCTGAGATTCTTCTTGCCATAGAACGCTGCAACCTCCCTCATCTCTGGAGGAACTGCTGCATATTCACCTGTGAGATCTGCATGGGAACCATGTGTGTTCGTTATTATCATGGTATAGCCGAATGATGAGAAATCAACGTTCAGCGGGGTAAGTACAGGATTCTCGTTATCCTTGAAGTCGATTCCCACTATTCCGCCTTGTGCACAGCAGGCCTGATCAAGAAGGCCGGACGGCTTGCCGTAGTAGACGTTCTCTGCAAACTGTCCGATCTTTGCAAGCTCTATCGGCTCAAGTACATCCTCATTGTAGAAATTGTTGAAGATCTCCGCTATCAGGACTTCTATTGCTGCAGAGGATGAAAGACCGGATCCTCCAAGCACCCGCGTTGTTGTATTCGCTTCCCATCCGCCTATGGTAAGGCCACGTCTTCTGAACCCCTCTGCAATACCCCTTACAAGGGCTGCTGTATCATTCTTCTCGTTTTCCTTTGCCTCCAGGTCTGAGATATCCACAGAGACACGTGGGAAGCCTTCGCTGTCTATTATAACAGTCATGTCGCTGCGTTTGCTTACAGCTCCGATGGTATCAAGATTGATGGTGCCTCCGATAACCTTGCCAAGATTATGGTCTGTATGGTTTCCGGCAATCTCTGTCCTGCCTGCTGCACTGAAGACAGCAGCATCTTTCTTCCCGAAAAGCTCCTCATGACGATGGAGAAGGGACGCGAACCTTTCATCCATCTCCTTTTCGTCGTATTCATTTCCATAAAGGTCTGGATAGACCTTGTGCAAGGTTTCAGTCATATATGCTCCTTTGCGATGATTCTAGCATTTGGATTGGACAGCAACAATAATTTTCTATGAGAGATAGAGGGGCTTTGGGGACATTATCCTGAAATGGCTTGCTTCTGAAGGAACATTTCAGCTCTGCTGCTGAGCTCGCTGTATCCTTATATATCATCCGCAGGGACTGCCATGCAGGAGATGTGCAGGACCAGTATCATCAGATGCTGCCTCCCGTCTTCTCATGCCGGGCTTTTATGAGATGATGGAATATGACTTTCACTTTCCTCTCCTGGATGAGACGGTCTATAGCTTTCGCAGCATCTTCTTCATTCCATTTCCATAGCCGGTGCGAGCGGAAGAAGATATGCCGTGATGTAAGGGCTGCTGCTACGTTCTCCTTCCTGGAAAAAGGATGCATGCGGATGTAGGAGAGGATTTCCTTCTCTCCTGCACGTAGATATCCCGAAGGAACGCATGAGGAACATGAAAGGCACATCTTTTCCTCTCTTTCCTCTCCCATTGCACTGAGAAGCGAATATCTGATGCATCTTCCGCTTCTGAAGATATCAGAGATAGGGGATGTTTCGCTTTCGTAGTACAGGACGTATGAATCCATCCTCTCTCCATCTCTTCCACCTCTCCCTGATTCCTGCATGAACGATGCAGCATCATCGGGAAGAGAGCAGTGTATAACGGTTCTTATGTCCTTCTTGTCCACACCCATGCCGTATGCGGAAGTGGATGCAAGGACTCCGCATGAAGAGGAGTAAAACCATTTCTCCTTCTCCTCTTTCTCCTTGCGTGGAAGCGCTGCATGGTAGTGCTTTATCTCAAAAGAGCGCTGAAGCTTTTTCGCTATCTCTTCTGTGAGATGGCGTGAACGGCAGAAGATGATGGCTGGGCGTGCGCTCTCCGGCGTAAGTATCCTGATGATATCATGCAGCTTTGATAATGATTTCACGCTATGATAGAAGATGTTCTCTCTGTCTGAGCTGCCATGGACTATATAAGGTTTTCTTCCTGAGAATATGTACTTTTCCATTCCTCTGCATATTGCCTCATCAGCTGTTGCTGTGAATGCAAGCGTCATGACAGGCTTCAGCTTCTCGATGATCTCTCCGATCCTCTTATATGATTCCCTGAAGCTTTCACCCCACATCGGTGCTGTATGCGCTTCATCAACCACAACTATAAGAGGCTTGGTGCAAAGTGCTTTCAGTTCTTCTCTCTCATCCATTGCAATAAGCGTTTCTATGTTCGTTATGACAGATACGGAAGGATCTCCCTTTATGTGGCATATCCGTTTCAGCCTTTCGCTTCTTTCAAGACCGCCACGCATTATCTCATAAGGGATTCCTGCCTTCTCAAAGCGCTTGGCCTGATCGTTCATGAGCGATAGGAGAGGATATATAAGCACAGAGCGGCAGCCAAGCTTCGCGATAGGATACATGAAGCAGAGGCTTTTGCCACTACCTGTTGGCAATAACCCCAGAACATCTCCTTTTGCCTTTCCCTCAGCGCTTTCCATTATGTAGCTGATGATCAGCTCTTGGTAGGGGCGAAGGTAGCTTATGCCGAATCTCTCTTTTAGAAATTGATTATCAATGAACATATTCAATCCTACTTAGGTAGTATTTACGATATTATTAATTATGGAACATTATTCATGGATACTGTCTTTTGCTCTCACCGCTGATGCTAGTTTCATAATGCAATACTGATTCATGCTTACTCCTTCCTCTTTTGCCTCCATGAAGATTCTACGATGTAGGGATTTGGGAACTCTTAGCCTGATCTGCCCTGAAAAGTTCAGTGTATAATCTGGTTCTGGGCTCGAATCTCCATGTTCTAGAGCTGAACTCAGCCATGTTCTTTTTGCATCTTCAAGACTTTCGATTGCTTCTATTGCTGTGTAAGCTGCCGTGATGCATCCTTCAAACTCGGGACAATAGGCAACGAAGCTATTCTTTTCTGCGTCTTTGATGATTTCTATCCTATATGGAAGGTTCATGTAATATTCAGCATCCTTCACTATTTCCTCCTTCTCAATACTCATATCCATGAAATAGCCTGTGTTTATCATGTATTCACTGCCAGGTTATTTCCGGCTTTTTCTTCTTTTCCGCACAATCACGAAGATACAGGTTGATAAGGTTCTGATAGCTTATGCCAACTTCCTTTGCCTGATTCTTGAAGTACTTGATCGTATCGTTGTCTATCCGAATTGTAATCTGAGTCTTGCCCAATCTGTCGATATATGGATTCTTGGTACTGTTTGAGAAATCGTATTCATCCCTCATTGCTTTCCTCCTTCTCTTCCTTGAGAATATTGCTGCATTTCATGTCTTGTTGCTTTGCGTGCTGAAATAATCCTTATTGTGTTATTTTGGTAGCAATGGCATACAACCAGCAACCTTATCAGATTGCTGAATCCCAATATGATGAACCTGTCCTCATCTGCAGAATGGTCCATATCAAATATAACCCTTGCGTCTGTGTCATAGAATACCGTTAGAGCCTCCTTGAATGAAACATGGCGTTTCCTGATATTCTCATTGTTTTTCCTTTGATCCCATTGAAATGTAAAATAATCCCTCAATTTACACTCCTTAATTATAATTTAATTATTAAATAATTCAATATGGAATTTTGCGCAAAATAAGCTGCAAGCATGGTTCACAGCAGTCCATGCTCAAGGAATGAGTAGAACCTATCCTCTGTGAAGACAAGGTGGTCCAGGAGCTTTATGCCAAGTATCTGCCCAGCTTCATTGAGACGCACAGTCACCTCCTTATCATCATTTGACGGCTCGATGTTTCCGGATGGATGGTTATGGGCGATAGCCACGGCAGCAGCTCTCTTGCTTATAGCTGGTGCGAAGACTTCCCTTGGATGGACTATGGTCTTGTTCAGGAGCCCGATTGTTGCGACAAATGTCCCTATGGCTTCATGTGCGCCATTGAGAAGCACTACAACAAGACTCTCCTGTTCTCGAGATGAGTAGTGCCTTATCTCCCTGTAGATATCCTCAGGCGATGTGATGCTTCTTGGCTTTTTGTGGGAACGTCTCCTGCCGAGTTCCAATGCAGCCTCAATAGCAGATGCCTTTGCCCTTCCAAGCCCTGATATAAGCATTATATCCTCGGTCTTTGCCTCTGGGGTTCTGTCAAGAAGCTCCAGGAGATCCTCTGAAATCTCATCAACCGGACGCCTGACAGTCCCTGATCCGATGACTAGCATGACAAGCTCTTTGTCGGTAAGCGCTTCGATGCCAAGCCTCTCAAGCCTTTCCCTGGGCTTGTCTCCGCTCTCTGCTTCCCTGAGTGTTCTGTATTCGCATTCAAGTTTATAGTTCATACTATTAATACGCTCTAGCTCGCTGTTTTGTCCAACTTCTGATATAACTTTCCACATGGGACGATACAGGATAGGTGAGGTGAGCGAGCATACATCGCTTTCCCTGAGGACAATCAGGTACTATGAAGAGGAGGGGCTGATAAATTCCACGCGCACAAAAGGTGGTCAGCGTCTATATACAGACCAGGATATCGTGTACCTGAAGAGAATCATCGAGCTTAAGGGGCTTGGCTTCTCGCTTTCTGAGATAAGAAGGATCATTGAGCTGAAAGCTGAAGATGAGAGCGGCAACAAGAGACGCAGCGAGCTTCTCTCGCAGTATAGGAAAAAGCTTTCTGAGGATAAGAAGAAGATGGATGCGCTGCAAAGCCATATAAATGAGCTTGAATGGCACATCCATCAGCTGGAAAAGGCAGAGGATGGTTTTACATCATGCCCTGGATCTCTCTGCGCGAGCTGCGAGTACAGCGCACGCTGCATATTCTTCAAAGATTCTCAAGCCATGTGCTGATCGAGAGAGCAAGGTCTATGATGCTGCCCGATATGCTCTCTGGCAGGTAACGGGAGAAGAACATGCATTCAAGGGTGAGATAGCCTGCATAGCTATCACGGAATGCCGGGATCAGCTCCTCCCATTCAATCGATCCAAAGCCAGGGAGAAGATGCTGGTCGCTTCTGCCGTCATTGTCAGCTATATGCGTTCCGATGAGATTGCTGCCGCATGCCCTGACAAAACCTGGAATATCCTCACCGGCAATATTCGCATGTCCTGTATCAAGGCATATCCCAGCCCTTCCATCAAGCTCTGATATTATCTCCAGAAGCTCATCGGGGCTTGTTATCTCTCCCTGTCCCTCCATGTTCTCTATCGCTATCATGATGGAGCTGTCAATATGGGATAGAAGCGATCTGAAATACGATACATTATCATTGACGCTTCCTTTGATAGGATGGATTACTATATGAGGAATGCCAAGGCGTGCGGCATATGATGCAGCAAGGATTATCTCCTTATCCGATAAAGCCTTCTCTTCATTTGTAAGGGCTGCGTAGTTTCTTGGATAAGGGGCGTGTGCCTGAATGTATGAAAGGCCATACCTTTCTTTGAGCGAGAGAAGGGTGTCTATGTATCTCTCTCCATCTGAAATCAAGGCAGATCCTGGATTCATCATCTCGCAGAAATTGAGATCGAGGCATTTCAGGCCATGCTCTGCGTATTCCGGTATGAGTGAGAGCATTGTCCTTTTCCCGCCTCCTCTTGTGAAGGAGACGAGATTGGTGTTAGAGGCCGTTCTGATTTCTGTACTCATCTATTGCGCCCTGTACTATGCTTTCCATGGCAGAAACTGCATCATCAATGCTCTTCCCGCTTTCCGTGACAGCTCTGATCTCGCTTTGGAAGGAGTAGTATATCTGATAAGCAGAAGGCAGCCATATGCCGACAACCTCAGGATTGGATGAAAGTGTCTGCTCCATAGCAACCTCGAACTGCGGATTTTCAGAAAGGAACTGCTTATACTCATCCGTTTCATAAAGCTCTGTGTTTATAGCCATATATCCAGTGGCCTCTGCCCAGTAAAGCTGGCTTTCAGGTGATGTGAAGAACTCAAGTACAGTTTTCACTCCAGGCTCTGATGAGAATGAGAAGAGCGCGCCACCTCCTATATTAACGCCTCCTGTTGCCTCTTCGTCGACCATCGGAACAAATGCTGTCCCAACCTCGAATCTGCCAGCAACGGTTGCAATGACAGTTGAGAGATTGGAGGATGATGCAAGCATGGAAGCTGTACGGCCTGCAGCGAACTCATCGCGCACACCGGATGTTATGTTGCTTACATAGCCTGTGTCATATAGTGCTTTCCAGTGTTCGAGGAAATTCCTGAATGTTCCTTCCTCGCCGAATAGCACCTTTTCAGGTACTCCAAAGTGCCCATTCTCTGCATCGATCATGTATGATAGGCCATTCTGCGCTCCTATGAATGTTCCAAGCTCATACGTTGTAGGCACACCAGAGAAGGCATAGCGTACAACGTTGCCGCTGCTGTCCTTCTCTCCAAGCTCAGGTGCAATTGAAGCAAACTCGTCGAGTGTTCTTGGCGCCTCAAGCCCTTTTTCATCGAAAAGCGTCTTGTTGTAGTAGAAAAGAAGGGAAGAGCAATTGAAAGGCATGGCAAGAAGCCCTCTGTCTGAGTCCAGTGCCTTGAGGGCTGATGGCATTATGCATGAAGTATCAGCCCCTGTTTCATCTGCTGTTATGAGGTAGTCTGCGCTTTTCATATCGAGAGCGGCGGTTGCATCCATCTGCGCGATATCAGGGAGCGTGGATCTATCTTCCTGTGCAGCCGCTTTCACCTTTGTAAGCACATCATTCGCAGCTCCCTGGTAGATAGCCTCGATCCTTATTCCATTTTCCTTTCCGATTCCATCATTGAATGTATCTACAAGGGTGTCAAAGGCCTGACCGACCCTGCCGCTGTTTGAGTGCCATATCGTTATGACGCTCACATCGCTTTCCCTGCTTCCGCCTGCGCTGATCGTGAATAGCGGGAGAAGCATCAGGAGCACAAGAACTGTCCTCTTCATCTTTCAATCCTCCTTCGGGTTCACCAAAGCTTTCATTATCGTTCTTCTTCCTGCTGCAAGGAGCACCAGAAAAGGAATTGTTATTATCATCACAGCAGCAAACTCTGCTCCTCTTTCACCCTCTTCTGCAAAGCCAAGCATCGCAAGTCCTATCTGGACAGTCCTCATGCTGTCCCTGCTTGTGACGATCAAAGGCCATAGATAGCTGTTGAAGGAAGTGATGAAACTCTGCATCAGGATCGTTGTGATGAAAGGCCCTGAGAGCGGTGTGAGTATCTCTGCCATGTATCTGATATCCCCAGAGCCATCGATGCGTGCTGCATCGTATACATATCTGCTTCCTGAAGAGAATGCACCGTATAGCATCAGCAGGGATGATGCTGAGAAGATGGATGGAAGGATTATCGCAGCATAGGTGTCCAGGAGCCCCAGAGCCGCAACGGTGGAATAATTTTCATAGAGAAGTGCATCCGAAGGTATGAACAGCGTTGATATCATCACACCAAGCAGCATCTTCCGTCTTTTGAATTCCAGATGTGAGAATGCAAATGCCGCAGGGATGGTGATCATGATGCGGAGCACGGATAGCAGTGTCGATGTCATTACGGAATTGAATATATAGCGCGGGAAGTTCCTGTGGGAGAGTGCAAGTACGTAGTTCCTTAAGCTCAGCGTTGATGGCAGGAAATGCGCATAGCTGTCCGTAAAGTCGATGATAGAGAAGAAGGACATGGAAAAGGCATAGAGGATGGGGAATGCGACTATGGCTGCAAGAATGGCTGCAAGGATGATCCTGATTGTCCTATTCATCATTCCTGCGTCTCCCCATCAGCGTGACAATCAGTGCTGATAGCACTACCATCAGCGATGATATTGCCCTGCCTTTCTGCAGGTTAGAGCTTCTGAATGCTTCAAGATAGTAGTAGTACATTATCGTTTCTGTTGAGCGGTATGGCCCTCCCTCTGTCAGGAGCATCACCGGTGCTGATATCAGGACAGCATCCTTAAGGGCAAGGAATATAGTTACAAGCAGCATATTGCGTATTGCAGGAAGCTCTATATGGAAAAGCGTGCTCAAGCTTCCGCAGCCATCTATCTCAGCAGCTTCTATCATGCTTCTGTCCACCGTCCTGAATGCTGATAGAAGGAGTATGTAGTCAAGGCCGAAGTCCAAAAACACAGATAAAGCCACAAGTGCCACCATTGCGCTCTCTGGGCTTTCAAGCCAGAGCATATCAAGGGAGAATATCCTGTTGATGATGCTGACCCTTCCCCTGAACATCTCTGAGAAGATCGCTGCATATGCTGATAGGGAGACTGCAAGAGGGGAGAAGAATATGAACTCGAAGATCGCTCCGTGTTTTCTCTTCCTTCTCGTCAGTGCTGCCGCTGATAGTGTGAGAAAGGTATTGACAGGAATGAAAAGAAGCACGAAAAGCAGCGTGTGCCATATGCTTGACAGGAATGCTCTGTCAGCAAACAGGCTTCTGTAGTTGTCAAGGCCGGCAATCCCTATGAGCTCTCCTCCTTGCGTTATGCGAAGGAAGGAGAATATGACGCTTCTGAGAAAAGGAACGATGTAGAATGCCAATGCCAGGACCAATGCTGGCAGGATAAGCAGGTATGGCTCGGCTTTCTTCTTTATCATACTGCGTAGAATGTAAGCTCTTTTTTTAATCAGTTCAATAGATAAAACCAGTTAATTTCTTTGTAAGCAATAAGATATCTAACGTATAAAAACATAACGTTAAGTTTATTCATGTGAGCTTTCTGCTTAAAACAGCCAAGTGGCAACATTGAACTGTACTCAAAAAGGGATGTAGAGTACAATCGATAGAAGGAGGAGAGAATGAAACCAACACTACTTGTCATGGCTGCAGGCCTTGGCTCCCGCTATGGCGGAGTAAAGCAGATTGATGCCGTTGGAATGCATGGGGAGACACTTCTGGATTTCGGTGTCTATGATGCGTTCCATAATGGATATGATAAGGTCGTATTCATAATAAGAAAGGATATTGAGCACGATTTCAGGGAACGTCTGTTCGATAGGATCGCAAGGAATATGGACGCTGAGTACGTATTCCAGGAAAGAACAGGTCTCCTGACAGCTGAGCAGGCTGAGATATCCAAGAACAGGAAGAAGCCTTGGGGGACTATCCAGGCAATACTTGCTGCAAAGGATGTCGTGAAGACTCCTTTCACAGTAATCAATGCAGATGATTACTATGGCAGGGCTGCGTACAAGATTCTCGGCGATTACCTTGCAACGCTTTCAAATGATGATACTGCGCATGCGATGGTTGGCTACAAGCTTATCAATACGATGAGCCCGTCCGGTACCGTCTCAAGGGCTATCTGCGTTATAAAGGATGGCAACCTTGTCTCTATGGAAGAGAATACGAAGATCGGCTTTACAGCAGATGGCGGTATCGTATCACAGATGCCTTCAGGGGATGTGAAGCTTACAGGTGAGGAGCCTGTATCTATGAACTTCTTCGGATTCACTCCGAAGGCCTTTGACTATTTCATGGGCTATTGGGAGAGATTCCTTGCCAAGAACGTTGCTGAGGAGAAGGTTGAATGCCTCCTTCCTAATGGCGCTTCTGAGATGGTTACGACAGGTCAGGGTTCTATAAAGGTATTCACGACACCTGACAAGTGGTTCGGCATGACATACTCAGAGGACAAGGCAACTGTAATGGCCGAGCTCAGGAAGAAGATTGAATCTGGTTATTATCCTGAGAAGCTCTGGGAAAAATGATCCAAGCGCACTTGCAGCTTCGGCTGCAGGTGCTTATCCAAGTTTTGCAGGCAGCTTTCCTGCTTTCCTGCCGAGCATTTCCACAAGCTTTCCTGCTTCGCTTTCCACTATAAGGATATCCTTCACTTCTTTTGAGAGAAAACCCTCGCTTACGGCTTTATCGAGCATATCAAGAAGGGGATTCCAGTATCCTTTCACATTAAGCAGCCCGATATTGCACTCATGTATCCCGAGTTGCCTCCATGTATAGATTTCCATAAGCTCTTCCATTGTCCCGATTCCACCAGGAAGCGCTATGAATGCATCAGAAAGGGAATACATTGTCCTTTTCCTCTCGTGCATGTCAGGAACGATCATCAGCTCGCTCTCAACGCGCTTTTTCGTAACGCTCTCTGTGTTCATAGTCTCTGGAAGAACGCCGATTACCTTTCCCCCTCTTTCATACACAGTCTCTGCCACTGTTCCCATAAGGCCGCAGTAGCCTCCACCGTATA
Source organism: uncultured Spirochaetaceae bacterium (assembly GCA_944389155.1). Taxonomy (GTDB): domain Bacteria; phylum Spirochaetota; class Spirochaetia; order Sphaerochaetales; family Sphaerochaetaceae; genus Ornithospirochaeta. The sequence continues at coordinate 20,215 of CALXLI010000145.1, forward strand.
CAAGGGTAATGGAACGTTCTGCAATCTCTCTTCCGAGCTTTGCAGCCGCCTCTCTGTATAAATCATCATTTCCGAACGCGGAACCTGAGAATACAGCTATCGCCTTTATTTCATCCATAATGCAAGTATAGCAGAAAAGGGGTAGTTAACTTTAGATGCATCAAGCATTAATCTAGCGAATAAATCGAGGGAAAAAGAATATATCGCGCGATTATCCTTGCTTGCAGGGAAGATATTGCTTAGAATATTAACCCGTAATGGAGAAGAATATGCAGAGAATTAAAAAACTAGTCATAGTTCTGCTTGCAGTGTTTTTTGTAGGTCTGGCTCCTCTGGCAGCTGCTGAGATGACAGTATCTTGGGAATGGCTTCTGGATGATCCTGATGTAACGGCATACCGCTATCAGCTTGGAGGAGAGGATCCTGATAACTGGACTGTGGTCTCTGCTGATACTAATACATATGAAGTAACAGGACTTGATCCTTATCAGTCATATACTCTTTATCTTCAGAGAACATATGATGGCGTTATGTGGTCTGCTTCCGCTTCCAGCACAGCTGAGGCTATTCTCGTAGCTCCAGAAGCTCCAACCGTAACTGCAGAGCCTGCAGTTGTTGAGGAGGCTCCTGCGGTAGAAGAGCCAGCTCCTGTTGAGGCAGTAGTGGAAGAGGCGCCAGCAGTAGTTGAAGAAGTGCCTGTTGCAGCCGAGGAAGAGCCAGCAGTGGCAGTCGAAGAGACTCCTGTTGCTGAAGAGCCAGCAGAACCAGCTCCAGTTGTCATCGCTCCTCTTGCACCTATCGCACCTGCAGCAATAGCTGAAAGACCAAACGAGCTTGCACTCTCACTGCTTGTAAAGCTTGGAACAACATTCCCAGCAATGCAACAGGATGGTCATTTTGAATTCCTCTTTGGATATGAGCCGGTTCCTGGTGTAGGTGTAGATATGGGTAACTATCTATATGGAGATTTCGGCCTTGCATTCGATGTTGCAAACCTTGCTAAGTTCGGTAACAACTTCGGTCTTGGACTCAGAACTGATCTGCTTGTTAATTTCATGGCTGGTGGTCCTTGGGATCTTCCAGAGGTAACTGATTATTTTGATGTAAATAACTACGGAGCAGATTTGTCTCTCGACCTCAAGCTTATGCTCGATATGACATTCGATCCAGCTGTTATCTATCTGGGTGTTGGCGCAGGACTTGGAATGCCTGTTTCTGACAAAGGATCTATGTATGGAAATATCATAACACCTGAAAATCAAAATGACTGGTTCAGCCTTGGATATTTCCTCTCCGGTGTTCTCGGTGTCAGGTTCTATATCGGAGATATGTTCTCAATCGGTCTTGAAGGTGCTTACAAGTATATTCCTTCAAAGGCTGATTTCACGGACGGCATGCATCTCTTCTCTGGGGATATCGTGCTGGGATTCACATTCTGAGAATATTGATTCCGGAAAAGTTGGCTGTTCTTCGGGACAGCCTTCTTTTTTGCCGTTTTGCTTTGTGCTAGATTTGTCTTTATGGAAATCACAGTTCGCAAAGCAGAAGAGAAGGACATAAAAAAGCTTGGTGCGCTCTATGATCTGATAATAGATCAGCAGGAGAATATGCCGACATCTCCTAAATGGACTAAAGGAGTGTATCCTACAGAGGCCACGATTGGGGAAGAGGTAATGAAAGGAGAGGTCATTATTGCCTTGATTGACAGCAAGATCGTGGGCTCTGTCATACGCAATCATATAAAGGCGCCTGGGTATGAGAAAGCTCCGTGGGGCGTTGAAGCCCCAGATGACAGGGTCTTCTTCATCCACACGCTGGGCATTCATCCTGATTATCAGAAGAGAGGAGTTGGAAGAAGGCTCGTGGAGGCTGTAGAGGAAGACGGAAGAGTTTGTGGCATGGAGGCTGTACGCCTTGATGTAATACTCCAGAACGCTCCATCCAAAGCATTGTTTGTTGCTGCAGGGTATGACTATCTTGGTACATATACTCTTGTCTATGACTCCGTAGAGCCGCAGCCATTCATGCTATTTGAGAAGGTTCTCTGAGCTATCTATTGCCCCTTGTGTGTTTTTTGCTATAATCATAGAAAATCGGAATCACGTTTTGGTTCCGTAAATTGCAGAGGTGTTTTCTAGACTATGAACAACGACCGGCTGGCTATCAGCCTCGACTATCTTAAATTCACTATCGAAGCAGATGGTGAGACTCTTACAGAAGAACTTAGCAAGACGTTCACTGATATACTTGAAGGCGATGCTAAAGCTGATAGCGCAGTTGCTGCGTATATAAGAAAAGAAGGACTTGAATCGGTAGATTTTGCCGGTGTTGATGAGATTTCACGTTATCCGGGAACAAGGTGCATAGTCAATTATTTCGGTATCAAGGATCGCCCGCAGCTTAAGGCAATTGATAAGCATATATCCTCAATCAGGACAGCTGAGCTGCTGCTCTCTCCTCCTGATATGCCTTTCAACTTTGATTATCTGAAGGCTGTTCATTCGCAGCTGTTTGGAGATATCTATCCATCTGCGGGAATGATAAGGCGTTCTGTACGCAACAAGCACAGCGAGTTCTGCCAGCCTGAGTATATAGAAAGTTCTGCGGATACTCTCTTCTCGAAGCTGAGGGACGAGAATTATCTCAGGAACATTGATGACATAGATGATTATATCAATGCTCTTGCCTATTACATGGGTGAGATGGAGGCTCTTCATCCATTCATGGATGGGAATGGAAGGGCTACAAGGTTCTTCTTCCATGAAATGAGCCTGAAAGCGGGGTATGAGATAGGTTGGGGCAGTGCAGATCCCGATCACTTCCTTGAAGCTAATGTTGCAGCGCTTGATGGTGATTACCAAGCGCTCATTGATGTGCTTGAGGAGATTATCATACCGCTCTCGAATGATTGAGAATCAGTCAAGATATTGTTTGTATGTCTGTGCTCTTGGCTCTGTATTTGCAGAGTAGAATGATTCAAGAGCTGCTATACGGCAATGATCTATATGTTCACTGAGCTTCTTGCATGCATTCTCATAATCTCCATCCAGAAGAAGGTTGATTATCTCCAGATGCTCTTTTCTTGAGTCATTCACATGCAGCTGGTTTTCCTTGCTTGCGATGATTACCCGTGTATTCTTGTCGAAAACGGAATGCATCATATCGATAATGAAGTCATTGCCGCAGTTCTCTACAAAATACATATGCATGGCTGTATCAAGCTTATAGCCATCCATTACATCATCTGTATCCTTGGAAAATCTTGATTGGAAATCCTTGAGGACTTCCTTATCGAGATTTGCTCTGCCCATTCTAAGGGTCACAGGCTCAATCTCCTTCCTTGCCTGGAAAATCTGCATGATCTCATTTGCTGTTATAGCTGTTACATATATTCCTTTTTTGGGGATTATCTGCAGGAATCCTTGGCGTTCAAGCTGTATTATAGCTTCTCTTGTAGGAGTTCTGCTGCATCCTAATTCGGCGGATAGCTGTGCCTCATTCAGCACAGAGTTAGGCTTGTATTCGCATGTAATCAATCGTTGTTTTATTATTTCATAGACTTGATTTGACAATCCCTCGTTTTTCCTGTTCAAGATACACTACCTCTTGTATGTTACAAGTATACTACAAATTCCAAAAAAGCAAGCGAAAAGGATTTTGCTTATAGATAATTACCCATAATCACGATATTGAGTAAAGAATTTGTCTCATTTTTTTCTTGACAGGTGGTTTTTACTGTCATATGTTGTATACAACAGGTAGATAACTATTATCTAACAAGTATACAAAAGGAGAAACCTATGATCCGTTTTAAGGATGATATCAAATCAGAATCAATCGAACACAAGTTCGGAGGTGATGGCTTCATTACTGTTGATTCCCTTAACGAATGCGATGAGGAACTTAACAATAAAGGACGTGTATTGGCACATACGACAATCGGTCCAGGATGCTCGATAGGCTATCACGAACATCATGGTGAATCTGAAATCTATTTCATCATGAAAGGGGATGGCGAGTTCAATGATAATGGCAATATAGTCCCCATCCATGCTGGTGATGTTACATATACATTTTCAGGAATGGGACATGGAATCAGGAATACAGGCAATATTCCGATGGAAGTGGTTGCTTTGATTCTCTATGCATGATGAGAGGTGAGAAGATGGATGGAAAACAGGTCAGGTGCAGAGTTGAAAACGGTGTAATGACCATCATTATCGATAATCCTGAAATGAAGAATGGAACAAATTACATCGGAGTAAACGAACTATGTGATTGTTTTGAACGTTTGATTGCTGATGATAGCATCAAGGTCCTTGTCTTTACAGGTTCCGGTGAATATTTCTGGACAGGTGGGCGTGTGGATCCGAATGCACCTGGCGAGAACGATAAATATGCAGATGGGATAGAACGTTTCGAGCGCCTTCGCAGGCAGAATGAAAAACCTGTGATTGCAGCTGTCAATGGGCACTGTCTTAAAGCGGGTATGGGGATGCTTTGCCGATCCGATATAGCAATTGCAAAGAAGGGCGTTGAATTCGGATTCCCAGAGGTCCGTATGGGAGGTGTTCCAATGATGGTAATGGCTGAGGTTATTGATTCAATGCCGCAGAAGCTTGCTATAGAAGCATTTATAACCTGTTGGAATTTCTCTGCCGAAGATGCCCTGAGATTTGGCCTTGTAAATAAAGTCGTTGATGAATCTGAATTTGACGCAACCGTACAGAAATATGTTGATGTGTTTCTGAAAACACCTGCAGAACTGGTTCGTCTTACCAAAAAAGCTTATCGGGAGATGTCAAAGCTGAATACGCTGGATGAAAGAGCGGATCTTGCCATGAATATGCTGAGAGATGAAGTCCTTCCTGCAATGAAGACAATCAAGCAGGAATACAACGTATAAACAGGAGGTTAGCTCATCAGTATGTGCTGGTGGGTAAAAGGAGATAGAATGAAAAAGTTATTTGTTGCGATTTTGATTCTCGTTGTTGTTTCGAGTGCTGTTTTTGCAGGCGGTGCTACCGAGTCCGCAAATGGTGTGAAGACATTGAAGCTTGGCTCTACTACGCCATCTGCTACATATGACCATCAGGCCTTGCAGTACTTCCAGTCAAGAGTACAGGAGCTCTCAGGAGGAAAACTCAATATATCCATTCATATGGGTGGTACGCTTGGAACAACAGCTCAGGAATATGCACAGCTCAGAGAAGGATCTTTGGATATGTTCCTTACTGCGTTTGATACAGCTTCTGTTCTTCGTGGTGGAAAGGATTTCACAGTCACATGTGTTCCTTATGTCTTTGACGACATGGAACATTATCATAAGTTCGTTGAAAGTGAACTTGGACAGAACATGATTGCTGATGTTGAATCTCAGAATGGCCTTCATTTTCTCGGAATCCTTGCTCCTCGTCTTCCAAGAGCTTTGAGTACGACAAGCCGTCCAGTAGCTTCTGTTGCAGATGTCGCGAACCTTAAGATCAGGGTTTCAGAGGCACAGTCAATTTATGAAATGTGGAAAGCATGGGGAGCTAATCCTGTTATCATCTCTGGCGGAGAGCTGTATTCATCTCTCGAAAGCGGATTGGCTGATGGTCAGGATAATGATGTGATTTCAACACACTCTTCTGGTATGGGCGAGATACAGGATTACTATACAGAGCTTGATTACATCCAGCAGTGCATCGTTCTTTGGTTCTCTCAGACAAATTGGGATAAGCTTACCGAAGAGGAAAAAGGCTGGCTTGAAACTGCTCTTGACGAAACTTATACCAATTTTGAAGGCCTCCTTGGTCAGCAGTATGAAGAGGCAAAGCAGGCTCTTATTGAAGAGGGCGTGACATTCATCGAACCAGATATCGAGTCCTTTAAGGCAGCAACAGAGGCATCTATCGGAGTAATGGATGGTGTACTGTTCAGAGAAGGTCTGTATGAGGAAATCCGTGCTTTGAATAACTAGGCATTGAAAATCGGGGCTGTAAAAAAGCCAGCAGTGGCCTTTCGCAGCCCCATGGAGTATGAAGATGGAAAAGATCAGGAAGAGGATAATGTTTGCAATTGAGTTGATCCTAGGCCTCTTGATTGGGGTGATGATCATCGTGAACTTTATCCAGATGCTTACTAGATATTTTATCAATATATCAGTTTCGTGGGTTGAGGATTTCTCGATCCTCGGACTTTACTGGCTGTTCGGATTGGGGGTTCCTCTTGCATGGATTGCCGGTGGGCACATGGAGATGAACATTCTTGAGAATCTCATGAGCAGGAAGTTCAAGCTTGTCATTTCATATATAACCCAGGTTTTTGGCGTTGTTATGGGCGTTGTATACATCGTAACAGGAATGAGAAGCCTGATGCTCAATAAAGGATACGTTATGTCCATCATGGGTTTTGATGAGATGTGGAGATATGTACCGGTGGTTGTATGCGGTGTACTTCTCATCTTAGCTTCGATTTTCAATTTTGCTGAATTGATCGTAACCCATGGTGAATCTATGGAAAAGGTGCAGGAGGAACAGAATGATTAGTACTGTAATATTGCAGCTTGTTGTGATTTTCGGGGTACTATTGGCAATGCTCCTTCTCAAGTTCCCTGTTTTCATCTCTATGGCGGGATCTTTGATTGCCTATGCTCTGGCTTTTCCTGGTTCAGTACCTCTTTCGGTATTCGGGCAAGGCATCGTATCAGGTTTGACCAATCAGAACTATGTTGCAGTCTGCTTTTATTTCTTCCTTGGAGAAATAATGACCAATGGCGGACTTGGAGATAGATTGATTGAATTTCTTGATGCTTGCATCGGCAGGATAAGAGGCAGCCTTAGCCATATAAACATAATAAATTCAATGGTGTTTGCCGGTGTTTCGGGTTCTGCCGTTGCAGATGCTGCTTCTGTTGGAGCTATGGAACTCAATCTTATGAAGAAGGCAGGTTATCCTGCTGGCTATGCTGCTGCGGTAACTGCGATATCTTCGACTATCGGACCGATCATTCCGCCTTCATCTGGGCTTGTAATGCTTGGTGTCTATTTTGGATATTCTGTAAGGAGGCTTTTTCTCGGTGGCGTGATTCCTGGAATCCTCATGGGTGTTGCTATGCTGATTGTATCTGCGATAATGGCAAAGAAGCGCAATTTCCCATATAGTCCATGGAGAGGATGGAAGTATCTTCTTGAGAAGACCCAAGGCGGACTTCTTGCATTCCTTCTTCCCGCAATGATCCTTATTTTCCTTCTGCTTGGAATAGGGACTGTTGTTGAGGTTGGTGCGACATCTTGCGTAATTGCTGTCATCATCTCAATTGGATATAAGGAGATGACTCCAAAGAAGCTTATAAAGATGCTGATGAGGACAACGATACTTACTGCAGCGTGTCTTGCTATGCTCTCTTTCGCAGGTTTGTATACCTGGGTTATATCCTCAATGGGTGTTGCTGATTGGATTGCTGCCCAGATTGCTGCAATCGGCGCAAGTGATACCGTTATCATGCTGGTATGCATGCTTATATTGTTCTTCCTCGGAATGATCGTGGATGTTCCTGTTGTCCTGATGGTTATATTCCCTGTGATGGTTCCTGTCATCGAGGCTATTGGAATAGATCCGGTATGGTTCAGCGTACTTGCTCTTATTGTCAATCAGCTTGGCCTTTGCACACCACCTGTTGGCACTTTGATCTACATGACAGCCCAGATTGCAAAATGTCCAGCCTCCGATGTAATCAAGGAACTTGTCCCGTTTATTGCAATAATCTCACTGCTTGTTGTGATAATGATCTTCTTCCCAGGAATCGTGACATTCCTTCCAACAGCATTGGGGTAGAATATGAGGTATGAAGGGGAATATGCATATCTAGGCTCTACAGGCCTGAAAGTGTCTAGGATTGCTCTGGGGTGCGGTTTCCGTGGCTTGTTTGAGATCGATGAAGCTGCTTCTGTCATTCAAAAGGCAATAGACAGCGGCATCAACTTCATTGATTGTGCTGATATGTATAAGCTGCGCAGTGGCGAATTTGCAGAATCTGCATTGGCAAAAGCCATAAAGGGCAAAAGGGACAAAGTCGTAATCACCTCCAAATATGGAGGTGAGGGAGGTGGAGCTTCGTCGCTTAATGCCCAGAAACAGGTTGAAGCTTCGCTGAAACGGATAGGTACTGATTATATTGACGTATACTTTCTGCATGCTCCTGATGGGGTTACTCCTTTCGATGATATTGTGGAAGGTCTTGATAGACTTCAGAAGTCCGGCAAGATCCGTTTCTATGGTTTCTGCAATCATCATGCATGGGAAGCTGTCAGCATGTATGATTATGCTTTAGCACATGATCTATCTGTACCTGCTGTCATCCAGAATCCATATAGCCTGCTTAACAGGAGTATGGAAGATGAGATGATACCTGCCTGCAGATATCGGAATCTTGGAATTATGGCTTATAGCCCAATAGCTGCAGGCCTGCTATCTGGTGCATTTGCACATGGAGGTAAGGCTCCAGAGAAATCCACATGGTGTTATGAGGATCTTTATCGGGAATATCTCAGAAAGGTATTTCCTGGGAGAATCAGTATGATTGTCGACAAGGTCTACGATATTGCGGAAAAGTATGGGGTTTGCTCGTCATCTGTCGCTGTTGCCTGGATCCTTCGCAATAAGGATCTGACCAGCGTTATTGCTGGTGCAGATTCTGCAGGTGAGCTTGAAGCATATCTGGAAGGAGCATCTTTGGTTCTTGATGATGCAGATTGGGAAGATCTTGAGCATCTGAGTTATGGAATGGCTGAGATTTTTTCAAGGCCAGATGTACAGAAAATCATCAAACGTCTATAAGGAGGTTTCAATGTTATACGAGAAGAAGAAGGAAAAGAAAGGTTTCTTGGAGCTGATGAAAGAAGGACCGCTCCTTGCACCATGTGTATATGATTGCGTATCAGCACGATATGTGGAAAAGACTGGATTCAAGGCAATGTGCCTATCAGGAGGAGAGCTTGCAGCAAGTCTCTGTGGTTTCCCGGATATTGGACTTGTCACATTGGATGAACTGGTTGGAGCTGTTGATAGGATTTCTTCCTGTACGGATATCCCGATGATTGTTGATATCGATACTGGTTTTGGAAATGAACTCAATCTGATAAGAACATGCAAAAGGGTTGCTCAGGCTGGTGCTAAGGCTGTTCATCTGGAAGATCAGACTTTCCCTAAAAGATGTGGTCATCTGAAAGGCAAGGAAGTAATAGCCCATGATGCATATATAAGCAAGATAAAGGCTGCTGCGTGGGCGTTGGAAGGTACAGGCTGTGCACTCATCGCCAGAACTGATTCATATCATATCCTTGGAAAGGATGAGGCCATATCAAGATGCAATGATGCAATAGATGCTGGTGCGGATATTACATTCGTTGAAGGTACTCAGAGCATTGAGGATATCATTGATATAGGAAAACGTGTTAAGGGGCCTAAGATGTTTGCCATGGCTTCAGCTGGAGCAAGCCCCAAGGTTACTCTAGAGCAGCTTTATGGTTGGGGATATCAGCTTATGACAATGCACTATACGATGGCTGGAGCCATGATGGGAATGCAGGAGTTCGGCAGGCTATGCTATGAGGCTAAGAGCGATGTTCCTGTTACAGAAGATCCTCGTGTTGATTCCAGTCCGATTGCGCTCTTTGAACTTTTTGGTATACATGATTGGCTTAAACTCGGTGCATCTTTTGGCGGCGGCATAAAAGATGCAGAGGAGTATGAGCAGAAATAAAGCTATCAGATCCACAGAACCCTTTGTCAGCAGGATGTTGGCAAAGGGCTTTTCGCTTTTCTATATATTATCTGCTAGAATCTAACAGGAGGCATCATGAACATAACTATCCTTGGAGCGGGGGCGATGGGATCTCTCTTCGGCGGCTATCTGTCGCGATTGAATAATGTTTCTGTCATAGACTTGAATCAAAGCATTGTTGATTCGATCAATGGAAACGGGGTCAGGATAAAAGAGAAGGATGGAAGCGTTGGGGTCTATCATCCCAAAGCTTATACTTCATCATCTGATTTAGATGTACAGGATCTGATTATTGTCTTCGTCAAATCGATGTTCACTGTTTCTGCTTTGCAGGCTAATAAGGGAATAATCGGAAAGGATACTTATATCATGACACTGCAGAATGGGGCAGGGCATGAGGCAAAGCTTCTGAAAGCTGCAGATAGAGCTCATGTTATAATCGGGTCAACCCAGCACAATTCTTCCGTGATTGGACCAGGATTCGTAAACCATGGTGGTTCGGGAATCACAAGCATAGGCCTTCTTGATGGTGGCTCATCAGCTCTCTCCAGCATTGCCGCTGCCTTTACAGCTTGCGGTTTCGAGTGCAGGACTGAGGATAATGTACAGAAGCAGATATGGAAGAAGATATTCACCAATACGGCAGCTTCTTCATTGACGGCTCTCTTTCAGGTTCCTCTGGGATTCATCCATGCAGATAAGGATGCGAATTACCTCATGCGCCAGCTTTGCCGTGAAGCTGTGGAAGTCTCTGCATCGCTTGGGCTTGACTTTGATCTGGATGAGACTATAGATGATGTTGAACGCGTGCTTATCAATGCTCCTGATGGCTATACGTCAATCTATGCAGATATAAAAGATGGCCGCAAGAGCGAGGTTGATACAATAAGCGGTGCGGTTGTGGAAGCTGCAAAGGAGCAAGGTGTTGCTGTTCCTTATCATGATATGCTTGTTCATGCTATACACGCATTGGAAGAAAGAAATAAGAAGGAGTTGTAACATGGTTGTGACAAAGAATGGGCTTGAGTACAAGTATGATTTCTCTTCACCTGCATTCAGGACAGCTTTCGGTTTCCTCAAAGGGGAGAATCTGGGATCTCTTCCTGTTGGCTGGACAGATCTTGACAATGGAGTAAGGGTCAGCGTACAGGAATATACCACTTTTGATTGGAACGAAAACAAGTTTGAAGCTCATGATAGGTATTTTGATATCCAGTATGTTGTAAAGGGATGTGAAATCTGCGGGGTATGCGATCGCAGTGGCTTAAGTGTTGAAATTCCCTATAGCAGCGATGGTGATATCGTCTTCTTTGCAGAGCCGGAGCATTACAGCAGTGTTTATCTTGGTGAGGGAGACTTCATAATCCTTGCACCGGAGGATGCGCACAAGCCGCGCTGCAAGGTCGATGAGAAGACTGCAGTGAAGAAAATCGTGATAAAAGTTCCTGTGTGATTGAAAAGGAAAAGGAGCTGCGTGAAACAGCTCCTTTAATAGTTTCAGGCTTTCTTTGCCTTGATAAGCTCTTTTCCAGATGTTATGACGATTGTCACGCCAAGGATCATCAGGAGCACAGCAACTATGAGCTGCAGCCCTTCAACCATGAACACTCCAGTTCCCGCAGAGAATGCCTTCACAAGAGCGATGAATCTCTGGATGAGTGCTGAGAATGTTACGACCAGCATGATCACAAATGGAGGTACAAGCGTCCTGAGCTCTCTTCCTGTCACCTTGAGGAATACGCAGAGTGTGATAAGCACAAGTGCGCTCAAGAGCTGGTTTGCGCTTCCGAAAAGCGGCCAGATGTTGGAGTATCCAACCTGCGTAAGGATGTATCCGAACACAAGTGTTATCAGTGTTGCAAAATACTTATTGCAGAGCACCTTTCTCCATGCTGCAGCGCTGTCCATGTTGTCTACGCTGAAGAGCTCCTGGAAGGACATGCGTCCGATACGGGCAACAGAGTCAAGCGTCGTGAAAGCAAGTGCGGATACACACATTGTCATGAAACTCTGGGCAACATATACAGGGATACCGAACATCTCCAGGAATCCTGCGACACCTGATGAGAAGATCTGGAACGGTGTTCCTGCAACAGGTGTTCCATCAGCTGCGGCTGCGGCTCCTGCTACACACAGAGCAACTATGGCAAGCAGGCTTTCAAGAAGCATAGCGCCATATCCTACCTTGAGCATATCCTTCTCGTTGGAGATTGTCTTTGAGGATGTACCTGATGATACAAGGCTATGGAATCCTGATACGGCTCCACATGCAACTGTTACGAAAAGAATAGGGAAGAGTGTTCCAAGCTGCTCGTTCTGGAAACCTGTAAAAGGCTGAAGGTTCATCGTCGGATGAGCAAAGATAAGGCCAATTACTGCACCGATGATCATTCCAACGAACATGAATGTGGACATGAAATCCCTAGGCTGCATCAATAGCCACATCGGAAGAACAGAAGCAACGAATATGAAGCCGAATGCGAACCATACCCAAGCATCCTTTCCCCAGAGGATAGGAAGGTTCATTCCGAAAACGAATGAAAGGACAGTGAAGACCAGTCCAAGTACAAGTTCCTTCCAGCCTGTGAACTTCATCTTATGCTGTATAAGTCCTACAACAACGGCAAAGATGATGAAGAATATGGAGATGCTTCCTGCTGCACCGTTTACAGTCGCGCCATCTACAAGAGCCCTTGTACCATCAGCAGCAACTGTATATGCATTGAATGTCCCTGCAACCATATCTGCAAAAGCTGCAATGACTATGAGGCAGAATAGCCAGCAGAAACCCAGGAAGAGCTTACGGCCAGTCTTTCCGATATACTTCTCAATGAGCAGTCCCATTGACTTTCCATCGTTCTTGACGCTGGCATATAGTGCACCGAAATCTGTTACGGCACCAAAGAATATTCCTCCGATGACAACCCAAAGGAAAACAGGTACCCAGCCAAATACTGCTGCCTGGATTGCTCCAGTTACAGGACCTGCTCCAGCGATAGATGAGAACTGATGGGCAAACACTGTCCATCCGTCTGTGGGCACATAATCCTGCCCATCATTGTGGACAACTGCGGGAGTCTTCGCTTTTGGATCGATTCCCCATTTCTTTGCCAGCCACCGTCCATAGAGCAAATATGCTGCTACAAGACATACAGCGGCAATCAGTACTATTACAAGTGTATTCATGATTCAACACATTACTGCTTTCTTTTTTGTAGATAAAGTGTTTTGAAGGTATAAATTGCAAAGAAAATATATTTTTCTTTCAGTTTTTATGGGCAGGTTTTCCTGTATATATAACCGTATCTTTATATTAAGAAAAGAAGAAGACATAATTTCAGTTTATTTACAGTATATTGACGATGTTATCTGAGCTAGCCGGTTTCTATATTGGATTCATTATTTACCATGTCATCTTCCAGCTTATATGGTAATGATACGGCATAAATGTCGTAGACTTATTCAGCATTTTTTGTTTATCTTCTGAGAACCATGTTATTGGGGTTCTTGCCTTTCTTCTATGTTGATAGTATTGATGCTTGATAAATCTATACCTATCCGATGAACATTATCATCTGATTAAGTTCTGTTGTTTCATCCCTATATACTTTTCTGAAACCATAAGTTTCATATAAAGCAATGAGTTTGTCTTCGCAGTCTACCCGTAGGAATCTACCGCCGATTATTCCCTGAAGTACATCCAAATATCCTATTACGGCTTCGATTATGTCATGCAGGCTTACACTATCATGCAATGCAGAATCTTCTCTGGCTAATTGTCCCAAAAGATAGCAAGGAACGGTTTTTGCCGAAGTCCTGCCAAACCCTCGCATCTTCCTTTTCATGCTTGTAGATATTTCATCAGGTACTTCCATACATTATAGAGAAAGGGAGAAAAAGCCACAGATATGGAAGAAATCATCTACAATAAGATATGTTCTTGCATTATGGTGCAGTTGATATGAGATTGCATTTTCCCTTATGAATCTTTCTACATCAGGATTTTTGCTGACAGAGAATGAAGATAAAGCGTTTCTTGCTTCATCTTCATCAACACGTTGCAAGAATTCAGGAAGCATTAATATTCTCATCTTTATCCCAGGTTCGCCTCTCTGATTTTTCTCCAATCTTCATCTGATAATGTAGTCATTTCCCTGAACTTTGCTCTGGCTTCAGGGGTTCTCGCCTGTCTCATAAGTTCAGAGCCTTCATCAATAGCTTTTTCAAGGTTCTTGATGCCCCTGTCTGTATTTATCTTTCCATTTGTCTCAAATGATATCGTTGCCATTATAATCCCTCCTTCTTGTAGAATATCATAGCATATTATTTTGGAGTCAACATACAGCGCAACGCAAATTATGTATTGTAAGGAGTTACGCCTAATACATGAGTACATATTCCAGATTTAGATGAACAATAATAGCAGGCTTGCATTCCTGCTTGCCTGCTATATCAGCGTTGCTATGATTGTTTATGATTAGAATTCTATAAGCTCGTATTCGCGTGAGCCATAGCCAAGGTCAGCTGCTGCTTCGATTGTGTGGATACCATTTCGGCTGTTGACCCTTTCCATGAAATGATCTTTTCCAGGATCATCGCTGTTCATCACAAGGTCGATGCATGCCTGATCGATTGCAACCGGATCCAAGGATGCCAGTATTCCGATATCCTTCATGCATGGGTCTTCAGCAACCTCGCAGCAGTCACAGTCGACAGAAAGGTTCTTCATTACGTTTATGAATGCAATCCTGTCCTTGAAGTGCTCAACGACGCTCTCTGCTGCATCTGCCATCGCCTCTGGGAATACAACTGCGCTTGCATGCATCTTCCATGTATCAAAGCGGTCGTCTGTCTTTCCAGCTGAGTGGATAAGTGCCTTTCCAGCCCTGCTTGCACATCCGATTGAAAGCTGCTTGAGAGCTCCGCCATATCCTCCCATCGGATGTCCTTTGAAGTGGGCGAGAACGAGCATGGAATCATATTTCAGTATATCCTTGCCGACATGGTTCTCCTTGAGGACCTTGCCGTTCGGAATCGGCCAGACAACATCAGGACCTTCTGCATCCATCAGATCAACGTCAAAGTACTTGGTCCATTCATGCTCTTCAAGCAACTTCCTGTGAGACTCTGTATTGTCTCTGACACCGCCTGCTGCATCGCCATACGCAGTATTGCACTCAACAATGGTTCCTTGGACCTTATCGACCATCGGCTTCCAGAACTCTGGACGCAGATAGTTCTGGTTTCCCTTCTCTCCTGAATGAATCTTTACAGCGACCTTTCCTGGAAGTGTTATGCCAAGCTTGCTGTAAGCCTCCACAACTTTCCCAGGTGTAAGGTCACGCGTGAAATAAACCTTGGATTTCATAGCCATCTCCTTCTATATACTGACACAGTGTCATTAAATATATAGCACTATCATGGCTTATTATCAATGCATGGCGCTGTAAAGATCATAGACAGCAAGGTTCTTTTCAAGCTCTTCTGCTGTGATATCCTCCTCCGAGCGGAAGAATACAGTCTTCTCAGCTGATGGACGTACAGAAATCATGTTGTCTGAGAATACTCCTTTGATCCTGCCTTGGTTGAGAGTCACATAGAATGCCGGCTTCTTGGCGCTGAGCTTTATGCTTATCGTGCGCTGTCCTGCCTTCCTGCATTCCCACTTCAGCTCAGGATCCATCAATCCTGCTTCCTGATAAGGTGTGAGAAGAAGGTTCCTTTCCCTCAGGAGATTCTTCGTGCTGAGCTTTGAGTAGCAGAATACTTCGCTGCGCTTTATCCATGAAAGCTGGAATGAGTCAACAAGGACAGTACTCTGCGGCTTCACTGATACGGGATACTCCCTGCTGTCCTTCTTCTTTCCATCAAATGTACGGAACTTAAGCGAAAGCTCTGCCTTCACGCTGTCATCTGTATCGTTGGCGACATATATGAAGAGCATATCGTTCTCTATGAACATGAGAGGGCAGACTGGTGCGAAGAAAAGCCGTGATGCGTACAGAGGTATCTTCCATTTTCCGTTGCTTTCAGCAAGCGTTGCGCCTATCTGCGGCCTTGTATCATTGAGGGATTCCAGCACTATTCCTTCTGCATTCCTCTCCGCTCTTATCCGGGCAACCTTGTCAGCCGCGGAAAGCGAAGCCAGAAGCTGCGATAGGTATGTGCCTTTTTCGAAAGTGCTTGGAAGGCCGAAGTTCTCAACTGTCTTTCGTTCTATCTCCTTGCACATTCCATTCCTCTCTTCATGTGCCTCCATTACAGGGGAAGAGAGTGCGAGATCCGCCCGGAGCGGGGCAAATGAAAGGACAGAGCTCATCGATGGAGGGGAGGGAAGCATCTCTATGGTCTCTGTAGATGCAGGCACTGGCATTTTCTTTACATAGATGCCATAACGCTCTGCTGTGTCATACAGAAGCTGTGGTTCGTCTTTCCTTGTGTAGAGCACATTCATATTAGCTTCCGCGATGCTCTTCACCAGGTGCTCATACTCATGTATGCCCGCACTTTTCGGAAGGGAGTTCCATATCGCTCCTTTCTCGAATATCCTGCGTTTTTCCTGCAGCGCGACAAATGAGTCTGCCTTTGTCTTCCCCACTGAAAGCGATAGCTGGTACAGATGGGGATATCCATATCCATTGGGCCTCCAGAGCTCAGGTGAGACAACATCTATGGATAGCGTATGCTCAGAGATTCCCGATGGAACGTCGATTGTCTCTTCTTTGGCCTGCCCATGAAGATCTGCAATGACTGAGACTTTCCTGCTTTCATCTGAAAGCACTGTATATACAGCCTTTACTGTCCAGCTCTTATCGTCATTCTCCTCAGCGCTTGCTTCCAGGGATATTACAGCAGCATCATCCGTCTCATATATCCTGATGCCTGATGGAAGTTCACCAGAACATTCAAGCTCAATGGTGTTATCGCCTTTCTTCACGATATCTGAGATGATTGATGACGATTCGACTGCTATGCCGTTTATCCTTGAAGGTGGGCCTTTGTAATATACGGCTCTCCTTCCTTCTAGGAAAAACTTCCTCCTCAGCGTCCATTCAGCGCTGTCTACCCATACCGACTCTGCTGCGTTCAGGCCTATGTCAGGATCTGTTATCACGCCTACATTTGCCAGTGCTTTCCTCATCTCGCCAGGCAGTACTACGGATATATGATCTCCGCACTTTATTGAAGGATTATCATCGAGCCTTCTTGCCTCTGCGTTCCAGAGGCCATCCAGGACAATTTCTTTCATGAGAATAGTATACATCAGATATCCAGCTTTTCCTTATTCTTTTTGTAACAGTTTTTTGTTTTTGTTGAGAACATGGCTGACGAAAGATTACGTTTCCTTTTATATTTATTTAAAAGGAAAGACAATGAATCTGATAAGACAGCTGAAAGAAGTAGTCATATCCGTGCTGCCTATTGTGGTAGTCGCTGCGGTCTCATCCATTCTCCTAGGGACGATGGATGGCAGTGAGATCGTTCGTTTTCTCTTTTCATCTGTTCTTGTGATCATAGGTCTCACTCTTTTTCTCTCAGGTGTCGATGTTGGGCTGCTCCCTATCGGAAACAGGATAGGATCGGCATTGACAAAGAGCCGCTCCCTGCCGCTGATGCTTGCCGTTGCACTTGTGCTGGGCATCATAATCACCATACCTGAACCGGATGTGCAGGTATTGGCGGAACAGGTCAGGGAAGTGAATCCTGCAATCAATGCAACTGCATTCATATGGGCGATAGCGCTTGGTGTTGGCGTTTTCCTTGCGATATCGCTGGCGCGTACAGTCCTGCACCTGCCAATGAAGATCGTCATTCTGCTTTCATATATAGCGATATTCGCAGCGGCAGCATTCAATGATGATTTCTTCGTGGCAATAGCATTCGATGCTGGAGGTGCTACGACAGGGCCCTTGTCCGTTCCGTTCATAATGGCTCTCGGAATGGGTGTTGCCGCGCTTAGGCAGCATGATACGGAATCTGAGTTCGGATATGTTGCGCTCAGCTCTATCGGTCCTGTCCTTGCCGTTCTGATACTCGGTGTGGTTTTCCCTTCTGATACGGTCGCTGCAATAGGCAGTGAAGCAGATAATGCGCTGAGCCTTGGCTCTCTGATGCTGTCAAAGTTCGCGGATGTAGGCTCATCGCTCCTGCCGCTTCTTGCAGTATGTGTCCTTATGCAGATATTCGTGCTCAGAATGCCGAGGACTGAGACTATAAGAGTTGCATTCGGTATTGTCTATGCGTATCTGGGTATTGTCATATTCTTCACAGGTGTTGAGTATTCATTCTCTCAGGTTGCCTCTGAGCTTGGAGCAGCACTGAGCGCTTCCAATCCTGTATTCCTTTATCTGATAGGATTCATCCTGGGGCTTGCTGTTGTTCTTGCAGAACCAGCTGTAATGGTACTGACTGAACAGGTTGAGGATGCAAGCAGCGGGAAGATATCGAAGAAGGTGATGCTCTTCACTCTCGCGCTTGGCGTGGGACTGGCTGTTGTGCTTGCGCTTGTGAGGACTGTGAACTCTCTGTCAATCTGGGCATTCATCCTTCCTGGATACCTTGCTATCATGCTTCTGATGATAAAGACCCCAGGACTGTTCTCAGCAATCGGATTCGATTCAGGCGGGGTCGCGACAGGGCCTATGAGCTCAACATTCCTTCTCCCGTTTGCCATAGGTGCATCTTCCGGCTCTGCTTATTCATCTTTTGGGATGATAGCGATGATTGCCATGATGCCGATTCTGCTTATTGAAGTGCTTGGTATAATATATCAAAGAGCCATCAGCAAATCAGAAGGAGGCAAGTGATGGATTCCTGCATGCTGATTTCCATTGTTATGAAAGGACAGGCTAAGGAGGCTATGAAAGCAGCTCGCTCCGCAGGGGCTCCCGGTGGAACCATCTGCCTTGCACGTGGTACTGCGACACATACGATACTGGCAGCTCTTGGCCTTGGGGATACTATGAAGGAAGTTCTTTTCTCTGTTGTCAAGGACAAGGATGCAGATAGGATCCTGCAAGCTGTGAAGAGCTCGAAAGCAAAAGGAATGGCGATGATAATCGATGATGAGGAGGATAGTATGGACTCTGGCTGGAGACTGATAGAGGTAATAGCTGAGAAAGGATACAGCGAAGATATAATGGCCATTGCAAGGAAGGCTGGAGCAGGTGGCGGAACAATCATAAACGCCCATGGCACAAGCACGGACGATGATGTGAAGTTCTTCGGTGCTCCTCTTGTACCTGAAAAGGAGATTCTCATGATCGTGATAGAGAAAAGCAAAGCCGATAAGGTGACAGAAGCGATACAGTCAATGGAAATCCTCAAGAAGAAAGGCATGGGTATTCTCTTCACGCTTCCTGTTACGGCTTTCACGAATCTTGGATAATGGAAATGCCACAGTGCTTTGCTGTGGCATGTCTGCCTTATTAAGTGAAAATCCGAAAAATCACTACGATGCTAAAGGCGGCTGCGTTCAATAAGTATCTCTCAAAAAAAAAAAAAACAGTGCTTGATTTCATAAAGAAAATCAATAAAACGATAAATTAATTATAATTCCTAATAAAGAATATATAATCTGATAATAAATTAAAAT
Source organism: uncultured Spirochaetaceae bacterium (assembly GCA_944389155.1). Taxonomy (GTDB): domain Bacteria; phylum Spirochaetota; class Spirochaetia; order Sphaerochaetales; family Sphaerochaetaceae; genus Ornithospirochaeta. The sequence continues at coordinate 39,576 of CALXLI010000145.1, forward strand.
ACACCTTGCTTTTCCTGTAATATATATTCATATGTACGCGCAAGGTTATGCAATGATGTCCGAGAGCGTAAGATCCGTGAATGAGAGGGCCTGGAGGATGGTTGAGGTCTGCATCGACCGCTCATTGCTCGACATGAAGTACTTCACAGCCTTCCTCATCGCATCCGGCACAAGGCTGAAGAACTCGCCCCTGTCATTGCACCCTGCCGCATCAAGC
>CALXLI010000146.1 GCA_944389155.1 uncultured Spirochaetaceae bacterium
TGCCAGTCATTCCTTCCAAGTCTCATCAAGCTGTACTTGCTGACAGCTGAGATTACAGAAAGAACACCGGCAAGAAGCTGGGACAGGACTGTTGCGAAAGCAGCACCCGCCACACCCCATCCAAAAGGAACTATGAATACGATATCAAGGACAATATTCAGGATGGAGGAGAATATCAGGAAGATAAGAGGCATACGGCTATCGCCAAGAGCACGGAGTATGTTCGATATGAGATTGTACAGGACAGTAGCCCCTGTTCCGGCCAATACAACGAAAAGGTAGGTTGCAGCATCTTCCGATATCTCAGAAGGAACATCCATAAGCCTTATCACAAACGGAACAGATGCACAGGTAATCAAGGTTATAGCTACAGTGAATAGTGCTGATATATACACAGATGATGCTATGCATTTCCGTGCTGTTCTTCCATCCTGGCTTCCAATCGCCTGTGCAAGCGTTATCGAAAAGCCATTGGTCAGCCCCTGTATAAAACAAAGTATAAAATAAACGAAAACAGTGGTCGCACCGACTGCAGCAAGCGCGTTCTCGCCTATTGTCTGGCCGACTATTATCGTATCAGCAAGAGTGTAGAACAGCTGGAAGAGATTTCCTCCGATTATTGGAAGGGAAAAACGGAATATGACAGGAAGAGGCCTGCCCTCTGTAAGATCAATAGCCATAGCGAAGCGTATTATCCAAAATAGATAGCTATTATTCCATACAGAACAACGGAAAATCCATTAACTAGTCATCGCATGATGATAGCAAAAGCCTACTATAAAGCCAAAATGATCATAATTCACTTTTGCAGAGGGGATATGATGCGAGTAGATTCGAGACATGGAAAACTGGATTGAGTCTCACATCACCCTACCCCGGTTCGTCAGGATATCCGATGAGAAGAAGAATGCATTCTCACATTTCATAGGATTCATCCTCTCGCTTTACGGATTGCTTTTCATTCTCGCAGCCCATACAGACAGGCCAAAGTCCGGCATGATCATATTCGCCATTTCGAACATGATCATGTACGCAGTCTCTGCAATCTATCATTGCTCTGAGAACAGCGTTGTAAAGAAGATGTTCAGGGTACTGGACCACAGCGCTATATACATACTCATCGCAGGATCATACACACCAATCCTGCTGTATGTAGGCACAAAGCCGACACTGACATTCGCAGCGCTCATATGGCTTGCAGCGTCAATAGGCATATTCACGACATTCCGCTTCTGGGGACGGCTGTATCCACTGCACATAGCGCTATACGCAATAATGGGATGGTCTATCGTGATTGTATGGAACGACGTCATACCAGGCATTCCATCCGGGCTTTTCAGATTCATGCTGATAGGTGGACTTACATACACAACGGGCCTCATTTTCTACGGCATAAGGAGAATCCCGCACAATCATCTTATCTGGCACTTCTTCGTGCTTGCAGGAAGCATCTGCTTTTTCATAGGGTACTATCTGTACCTAATGCCTTAAGAGGCCTAGAATCGAGGCATGAAAACCAATGCGATGAGAATCCTTGAATCCCTTTCGATACCATATACAGTCCACACCTACGAATACTATGAAGACAACCTCGATGCCGTACATGCGGCACAAAGCGCAGGACTTGAGACAGAGAAGGTGTTCAAGACGATAGTGATGAGGAACAGCAGCAACAACGTTTTCGTATTCTGCCTTCCAGCGGATTTTGAGATATCACTGAAAAAGGCCAGGGCAATAACAGGCAGCAAGGATATCGACCTGATAAAGCAGAACGAGCTCCTTCCTCTCACTGGGTATATAAGAGGCGGCTGCTCTCCACTCGGCATGAAGAAGCACTATCCCACATACATAGAGGAGACAGCGCTTCTGGAAGATTACATATATGTAAGCGCAGGACAAAGAGGCATGCAGCTACAGCTGAAGCCAGAGGATCTGAGAAGAGCTGCAGATGCCGAGTTTGCGGACTTCATCACCTGACTATCTTAACCCGTCCTTCATTCCGGGCTTTCTTAGGAGCTTCCTCGACAGCGTATCCGATAATACAGTGACCTATTCCCCTCCACTCTCCTTCAATCCCCCATTTCTTCAGAAGAGCCTTTCCTTCCTTGCTCTCAAACTCTTCATGCGCGCGGTGTATCCAGCACGATCCAAGCCCCTGGGCATGGGCAGCATTGAGAAGATTCCCCATAACAAGGCTTCCATCTTCAACTGCTGTCGGACACGCTTTTCTGGCGAGGACCACGATAACCGTCGGAGCGCCATAGAAAGGATCTGAAGAAGAGCCCATGACAGAAGCATTCATCCGCGAAAGCTCCGCTATATCCTCCCCGTTCTGCAATACAACCATCATTGTCTGCTGCCTGTTCATGGCAGACGGAGCATACAGCCCAGCTTCAATCACTTCCATGAGAGCATCATCTGGAATCTGCTCGCTTCTGTATTTCCTGCAGCTTCTGCGGTCTATCAATGATTCTATGACATTGTTCATATAGATATCATACCACATGGCATGGAAGCTAATGAAAAAATCCCCATTCCAGAATATGAAACGGGGATTTCCCTCACTATGAAAATCAATCGGGCAGAGAGGATTTGAACCTCCGACCCCTTGGTCCCGAACCAAGTGCGCTAGCCCCTGCGCTACTACCCGTAAAACAAGGCGATTATACTTACTTATCTCAAAAGTGTCCACACATTGAAAACCGTTATATACAATATATTTGCAATTATTGTTGACACTTTCATCACGAATTGTCAGAATAGCCACAGGCATAGAGGAAATCATGGAAAAACATATTTGGAATGAACTAGATAGCTATAGGGGAAATCTCATAAAGGGCGAATGGCCTACAATACCACAGCTTTTCAGGATTGCAGTAGATAGATTTGCAGATAATCCTGCATTTGTAGTATATGAGCCTGACAGAAAGGAGATCAGCTATAAAGAGGCATACAGGAAAATCCTCAAGGGAGCAGCATATCTCAAGTCAAAAGGAATAAAGAAGGGAGACAGAGTGCTTCTCAACGGAAAGAACAGTCCGGACTGGGCAATAGCGTACTTTGCTATCCTTGCAGCTGGTGGTGTGATTGTCCCTATCGACAACCAGATGCATGCAGACAGATGCATGAGGCTTTCCGAATTTGCTAAAGCAAGGTTCGCAATCTGCGACCTTGATGTACTTGAGAAGATGAAAGGCATCGGAGGAGCTTGGTATGATTCGCTGTATGGCATGGCAGTGCTCAAGGGCAAAAGCGATAGCTATCCGAAATTTTCAGATCTTGATATAGATCCTCTTGATGATCTTGTTGAGGTTGAAGAGAACGATTACGCTGCAATACTCTTCACATCAGG
>CALXLI010000147.1 GCA_944389155.1 uncultured Spirochaetaceae bacterium
TGTACCATAGAGTACATCATGGTTACGGTGATCTGCTTACGGGAATAGGGGTTAATTACGTCATAGTAAGTACAATATGTACCGGCAAACTTTGTATGCAGATTCTTACTATCTGCATTCATAATCAGATCGAGCGTATTGCAAGCAGTACCCATATCGCGGAAGTAGAAGCAATCCTCACGATAGGTTACCAGCTGCTCAATAGCTCTCTTAACAACGTCGGGATAGTTCGCATCGAAGACAGCATCGATGCGATAACGATCGACATTGTAGATAATAGGATCATAGCAACCATCCTTAGCAGTCAGAATGGTATACTGATCCTCGGAAGCACCAGGCACATAACCAGCAAAAGCCTTCGCCAGCATAGTACCATAACTCTCAGCCTCAATAGGCGTATCTCCAAAGGAACCATCGGAACCATTCATCAGAACAGTACCGGTGGCCAGCTGCAAATCAACACCAGCCTCGGTATCAATTTTGATATTATCAAAAGCGATACCACGCTTGTTGCATCCAAAGAGAACATCCATACCCTCGGGATCAAGAGTAGTATTAGGAGCAATAACCTCTACCATCTTGTCCATAAAAGCACGAAGATTGTCATTGAACTGCTGAGCAACGATCTGAGTAGAATCAGTGTTGACAGCATACTGCAGAGAAATATTCTCATTATTGGAGATAATATCGGGATCTACGCAGAAGTGAATCGCATTATAGGACTTGGTACTCTCATAAACCTCGAGATCATACAGGAAGTAGCTCGAATAGTTCTTAGAGAGGTTATAGTTCGGAGTAATGCGAATACGCTTACGGGATGTACCACGACCATTATCACACAGAACCCACAGCAGATAACCAGGATTGTCGCCAGCAGAGGCATTATCAGTATCGACAGCCTGCATAATGGCATCGACAACTTCCTGCTGAGTCTTGCAGTTAGCTGCGGACTTGAAAGTATAAGTAACGGTAGTGATATTTACCATGATGGGGGTATTACCCTCAGCAGTGGTAGTCTCCTGACCATTAGAAGCATCAGTATACAGAGGATTGCCATCAGCATCTGTCTTCTGCTCTTCTGCGGTCTTAGGAGTAGCAATGATAGCCAGGTTTGCCAACGTAGCATCGTCTGCAACAACGCGCTTAGTCAGCAGCTCAGCACCGGCATTGATAGCCATAGCCGTCTGCAGTAAAGGCTGACCATGTCTTGTAAAATCAACACTGTCGTCGACAGCGTACATGTCAAACCATTCCTGGCCACTGAGACGAGTCCAATCCTCTTCTCCCTTATCCGCGGTAATGACCGAGGCAAACAAAGGCATAGTACGTACAGTACTAATTTCCGGAGTTTCGATTGCCGAACGATCATCCCAAGTAAAGAAAGTACCAGGGATCATGGAAAGTATTCCTCCTTTATAAACAGATTAAGCCGCATAAGCTTATAGTATAAACGTTTATGAGCTTTTACTCCTATGTTAAAGATGGCTCATTCACCCATAACGAGCTTCTCTAGCGGAGATTCCACGTCTGTAGGATGCATAATAGCACCAATAAGTGCTTCATCCCAGTTCTCGCTACAGATAGACTGGTGAGGAGAAATATACTTGGGAATATCCTTAATAGAGATAGGTTTATAAGCTGTTTGATCAGTAAAATTGGTATTACGAAATGGTTTAGAAAGATCTTTGGGATCTCTACACATTTCAGAGATAACCATTCCGAAGATCTGAATATTCAATCCATAGGATGAACCATTTAGACTGATATTCTTATTGAAATAATCCTGAAGTTTATTGTAAGGAATAGTAGTAGGGAGCTTACCATAGAGGAATACTTTATAGAAATCCTCCATATTCTTTAGCTCCTGAGGAACCTTAGTAGAGACTATAATCTGATCTCCCTTTTTATAACGAAGCAGACGATAGTCTTTAGGATCCTGAGTCTTGGTAAGCCTTACATTCTTCATCTTGTCCATAGCATAAGGTTTCGTAACAAAGACTGAAGGAAAGTAAAACCTCTTAAGTCCACTATTCTTACCTTTCTCATCGAAGATAGCATAGTCAAGAATGCCAATTAGATTGACATACTCGCCCTTTACGATAGCATATTCTTTCTGGAAGAATTCATCTAACACATAGAAGATGAATTCTCCATCTTGATTAAAGAGTATAGCATCTCCCTCTCGTTTTACAAAGGGAGGTAATTTCTCAGCCATATTGATCTAACCTTTCTTAGGTTCTACTTCTCTGATAATCGGTAGTAACAAAGACCATCACATTTGCACTACCGATCCAGTCTAGATCGTTATTAGAATTAGCAATATTTATACTCCAGATTCCTTCGCTAGTACGAGTGATTCCATTGAAAGCTACGTATCCGCCATCTACAAGATTCCCATCGAGATCAATGATAGAGAGATCAGTATAGAGTTTATAAGGAAGTACAGAGATGATAGTTCCTCCATAGGAAGATCCATCGAGTCTGTCTCCGCCCTCTTGAGGATTAATTTCAATCTCTACTTCATCACCCTTAGGACAATAGCAATTCTCGATTTTCTTAAATCCAATTGCTACATTGATGGGCATAAACTCTCCATCATGATAAACGCATACCTGTCTATCAGTAATAGAGTAATAGAGATGACCATCCTCAGGGAATAGTTCTCCAGTTACAGGGCCTTGTACTTGATGAATAGTCTTTGCGATAGTAACTCTTTCATTATCGAGAGTATCGCAGTACATGTCACCGGTGTCTCGGCAAATAATAAAACTACCAGGAATCTTTTCCTGGCTATTCAGTTCACTAGCCAGACAATCTCTGAATTTTATCATAGCCATAGTGTATCTAACACCATCCTTTACTAAGGTATTATTGATATGTGCCAACAAAATAAAAGCCCTAGCCCATTAAGAGCTAGGACTTTTATTGGTTTTTGAGGAGCAACTAATGAACCCTATGATCTAATTAGCCCTTAGAAGCTTCATACTCAGCAAGCTGCTTCAGATATTCCTCGTACATGGGAGTTACAATCGCATCCCACTTCTCGAAATCGCCGTCAGCCTGTTTCTTGGCTTCTACCAGGTCGAAATAATGCAGGCCATGGAACCCACGAACCTTCATTTCCATCTCATACCCAGTATTGCCAGGAATGGTGTCATTCACCATAGCCATAGCGATCGTCATATCGTTGACATGCATGGGAGTACCTTCAGGATGAGAGTCATTCTAAGTATAAACCTTCCACAGATATTCGCTAACTGTCATAAATATCACTCCTCAAATAATTTATAAGGAATGCTACGCTCGGCATAGCATAAACTATACCGAGCAATAGCATTAACCTACATTACATAGTGGTGACCCAGGATAGAGCCTCAACCACAGCCTGAGAGCTGGGGATGGTGGCATCAGTGTCGGTCGCCTCGATAGTGGTCTTAACATCGGTATCAACCAGGCAATCAGCCTTAGCAGTATCGATAGCAGCCTTAACAGCAGCCTCGGTAGCCAGGGTGTTAGCATTGGGAGTACCAGCCAGAGTAGCACCACCAATGGCCTTGCCGGAATCCTGGAGAGAACCATCAGCAGTTAGAGTGGGAACGTTGTTAGCAGTAGCGCTAGCAACCTTTGCAATCTTACCATCAATGGTAGACTGCAGAGTGGTCTGCAGAGCAGAGATAGCAGCCTGAACAGCCTGCTCAGTGGCCAGCAGGCCAGCAGTACCAGCCAGAGTGGAACCACCAACCTTAACACCAGCATCCTTCACCTGACCATCGGCATCGAAAGCAGCCAGGTTATTCTCAATAGCACTATCAACCAGAGCCATGTAAGTGCTCAGATCAACAGGAGCCACATACAGACCGTTCTCGCTAACAGTCAGCAGGTTCTGACCCTTAGTGCTATCGATCTTCACATCAGCAGAGAACTGGTTGGAAGACACAGTCATAGTGATGGAGTTAGTATTAGCAGCAGTGTAGGTATCAACCAGATCACCAACACTGATTACCAGAGGGGTCTCATCCTCGGGGATCTCACTCCAGCTGGAGCCATCAGACACATACCAGGTGCCATCAGCGCGGCAAGCCTTACCAGCAGCATGCTCAGGCATAGTGCCGGGATATTCATAGGAAGCGCCAGTATCGATGGAAGTAACATCGGTAAAGGCCAGAATGATCTGCTTGTTGACGTTGTCATAAGCAGCAGCGCTCACAAAGCGCTCCAGGTCGATGTTGATAGCAGAGCCAATTACGGCACCAGTCACATCGGTCAGCTGGATAGCACCAGTCTCAGCAGTATACTGCAGGCTCACGCCCAGACCAGCCAGCTGCAGGGAGGTATCACCCTCACCACCAACAACGTTCAGGGTCTTGGTGTCATCGTTATAAGCAATGCTCTTGACGAAGCCGGTGCCACCAGTCACCTTAGCAATTTCAGCAGCCACATAGGTAGCCACAGCGCCAGAAGTGATCAGGTTAGTGCTACTAGCAGTAACAGCAGTGTCGACAGCCTTAATGACAGTCTTCCACGCGGTACCAGTATAGACACGGCCCTCCATAGTAGTCTGGGACATATAGATGCGATTGCGAGCAGGATTAGTAATACCAGCCAGAGTGGTATCGAACCCATCAGTAGAATCATCGACAAATGTCACAGCCTCGGTAAAAGGAACGTTGCCCTTATAAATCTCATGAGTATCGCTCAGGAAATAGAGCTTGTCAGCATCATAAGAAGGAGCAGCGCCATAATACTCAGCAGCAGTTACAAAATGCCAAGAAAGCATAGGTAATTTACCACCTTTCATAAGAATTTTGTTTCTAGGCAAAATGTGTATAAGATTTTCACCTAGCAAGAGGATGAGGGAATTAATCTCATCCTCTTACTAGATTGTTGATTTACATGCCTTCCTTCCAAGTCATAGCATCAACAAGCAGCTTCTCAGAAACTACCTTGCTATCGGAAGCAGCATCAACGGATCCAGCAGCACCACCCTGCGCCACAATAGAAGTCTTGGGCACATAGTTGGTATCGGTGTAGGACTTAGCATTCGTCTCAGCACCAGCAGCAGCATCAGAGATAGCGGTAGCAAGACCGTTAACCTGAGTCTGCTCAATAGTACCAACAGACAGAGTACCGTCTCCACCCTTCTTGATGGTGGTGTTATCAACCTTGACATCAAGACCAGACTCAAGAGCACCAACTCGCTCAGTCAGGCTATCGACCTCGGTCTGCAGAGAGCTAACGATATTGCCCAGACCCTCAACCGTAGTAGTAGAAGGCTCATACCAGGCAATAGCATAGTTACCAGCACCTTCGACAGATACGACCTTGGGCTCCAGGCCAGCCTTCCAGCCTTGAGTCAGCTCATACCAATCGGTAGCATGAGGAGTACCATCATAGACCTGCCAAGCAGCACCATCATACTGATACCAGACATCGCCAGCCTGGGCAAAGTCGCCCTCAGCAACGCCCTCAGTAGGCATAGTGCCAGGATAGGTCCAGCTACCCTCATGAATGGTATCGTTCTCGTGGAACTTATAGTACTGCTTACCCCAGTCCTTTAACTGCAGAGCACCACCAGTGGAGAGCTCAATAGTAGCATTATCGGGGATGGGAGCAGAACCAACTTCCTTCAGAGTCTTGTCGCCCTGAATGATATACATGGTAGCAACATCGTTCTCAAAGACAATGACGGGCATACCAAAGTAGTACTTGGTGTTAGAGGAACCAGCGTTCTCGGCAGTAGCAGCAGCAGCCTGAGCAGCAGTGTAGCTACCAAACATGGAACGCGCATCCAGCGGGAATGCCGTACTAGG
>CALXLI010000148.1 GCA_944389155.1 uncultured Spirochaetaceae bacterium
GGAAAGGAATAATAGCCTCGGGAGCAATACGGCTATTATAATCTACTGCAAAGATCTGAGATCCTTCAGTACCGCAACCATCAGTACCAATAGCAAACAGCAGAACCTTGGGATCGCCCTGTTTAGCAGAAGTAAAGTCATAGGTTGCATCAGGATCCTCAGCACCAGGATCAGGAATAGCCAACTCATCATTGTAAGAAGGAATCACAATCGGAGAAGTGTCAGTAGAGATATCAAAAAGCTTACGAGCAACCATATCTCCACCAGCACCGACAACTTTGTTGTGGGCTTTAAACAGAACTTCCTTCGTTACTGGATCTCTAAAAATAATCTCAGTTCTAGGGTTAGAATGGAACCCTTTCAGCTGAGACAGATCACGCATGTCAGAGAAATCATGCGCGAAAAGTCGTTTATTCATAATGGTTCCTCCTTAGCTTATAAGAAACTTAATATAATGTTTCGCTAGGCAAATTAGTACCTAACTTCATGCAATTAGACAATAGATAAGGGCAGGGCCGCACGGCTGACCCTGCCCTATATACACTATTATTTGGGCCACTCGAATGTATATGACAGCTACATTTGAAGATGCTTTGCGACCTGTGGCAGATGCCGAGGCCAGTGCAGAACGTCCCATAAATAATGTATATTAATTATAGTGTAGTATACTTTATTTTTTATTACGGTTGCCAATCGTCAGATCCATAATAATAAGCTCTATCTCTCATGCCAATACTATCATTCACTGTCATAGTAATATTAATAGCAGTCATGATATCAAGCGCAGGTACTAGATCATCATGATATAGCATAGAGATGAACGACATTTCATCTCTGAGTTGATTATAGACATCCTCGAATTTAAATTTAGCGATCTTGGTAAGATCATCCTTTAACCAACATCTATCGACGATGTCTTTATAAACCCAAGTCTTAATATCGAGATAGATACGCTCTCTAATAGCGACTTTATCTACCTTTGTCATGGTATTCAACTGAGAAGCAATACGATCAATTATATCGACAATATCTCTCTTCCAGAACTTACGATTCAAGAGAGCATCGTCAACAATCTTGATCCATCCTTCATAGTCATCATCGAAGGTATAGATTGTATTAACTCCTAAGAAATGAACCTTATAAGACTTATAGAAGTCTACTACCATCTGGATATATTCCTTAATTGCATCTACAGATACTGCAGGTAGATTGTGGAATATTCCAGGGAATTCTTCTCTATCAATCCATTGCTCCAACACAAAGACAGCATTATCGATAATATTAGAGATCATCTGAATTTTAGAATCCTGATCATCCATCATGTCAATCTCTATTAACTTTGCATAGAGAATGGGAGCTTGATTCATTAGATATGCTTCATAGGTGGCATCTCCATCGGCATCTCTATATAGTTCTCCAGTATCAGGATCTGCAAAGTGATCCATAGTGAGTTGCATTGTCATAAGAGAATCATGAAGAGTCTTATAGATCTCATAAATTCTCTTATTATCGGCATCTCTCATACCCTGTACAAGAACTTCTCTTACATCAAGATTTGTTCTAAAGATATTCATCAACTGAGCAAAAGAAGGAATCTGATCAGTCGGAAGAATAAAAGAATCAAGAGCTTCTTTAGCAGTACGAATAGCTTTATCAGCCAGTAGTGTCTCTCCAGTATCAGGATCAATACTACGAGCTGCATTGGCTCTCATTCTAGTAATATGAGGGAACTTCTCGTGAGCATCAAATTTATCAAATAGAGATGCTAGTTCAGATAGATCAGCATGGAAGTTAAACCCATTGACTGTAAGTACTTTAGAAGCAGTATCGAGCATAGTATCTTTGATACCATAGTATCGATAAGTAAGTACAGTCATAAAGGTAAACAGATCAGCTACCTGTATAGGAGCATCTGATATCATAGGAACCGTTACCTGCAACTGCTCCTCTAGCTCTACATTGTCATATAGCATATTGAAGAAGTATGCCTGTTGAGTAGCAATCTGAGCTAGTTCATAGAGAGCATCTACAGATAGATACTTGGTTCTCGTGTAGTTAAAAGACAGAGATTGGTGTTGTCTCTTGACATAGTCATGATCTAACCCACCATCCCAAGTCTCATCACCACTAGTAATCTCGTCATAGTCCATTTGATAAGTCGGATCTCTGATATAATCATCCATCGGCTCATCTATAGGAATCTTAACGAATCTAAGTTCGAAGTCTTCTTCATCTACGCCAGTAAACGAATACTCTCCATTCTTATTAGACTTTCTATTACGCAATAGATAGTACTTAAAGATCTGGATATTATCAAACCCAAATAGAGAGCATATATCTACCATACAATGAGCAGTAGACTTATACTTCAGTAATTGATGAAGAGCCTTTACCATATTAATTTGATATCTAAGAGGGATCCTGGGGAAGAACTCTACTCCATAGGACTCAAAGATATATCGACAGGTACGAAGATCAAAAACATCTTTACGAGCAATAGATTCTTGAATACGAGAGATAATATCGATCATGGTATTCAAGATGATAAAGATCGCAATGAAATTATCATAGTAATCGGATTCAAACTTATATGCTTGAGAATAGATAGCTGTAATAGCATACCGTCTATTGATTTCTAATCTCTCTTTATACTCATCTGAGATCTCGGTAGAATCAATCGTAGGTACAAAGAGAGGAGCGAATGCAGATGCTTTACGAGCAGCATAGGGTTGAATCTTCTTATCTAGATAACGAAGATAACCTCTATTCTCAGGATCATTCTGATACATTGTCTCTAGTACGTCGTAAGAGTCTAAGATTTCAATCATACCTTCAGACATCTCGTGTACCGGTACAGTAAGATCTATATTAATAGTACTAGGAACAGACGTTATATCATCCTCTGTTGCATATACATTTTTATATCCAACAGGAGGAAGACCCTGCAGCATACGATAGTAGTTATTCTGCTCTTCGTAATGATCAATTACATAGATTTTCTCATTCTCTAGAACAGCATCTCGCATAGATTTAGGAATAGACTCTTTATCGATCATGGCATTGACAAGAGCCTGGCCAGTAAGGCCAGATGCTCTCAATACTTCTTCAGGAAATGAATCGAAAAGAGCCCAAATAGCTGTATTCTCCATACAAGCTATCATCAGATCAGCATTCTTAAGAGACGCTTCTGTCTCATTCTGATCTGCTATATCTTTCATCTTAAGAATTGTATCTATGCCCAGTACTTTGGCATAGTACACAACAATATCCGCATACGGGTTTTCAGAATATACTTGTTCGACATGGAATGCCATTTGTAAGAGCACCTCCATATAGGTCTAATTTAATGGTATGTGAAAGGCTTAAAAATCCTATGTCTCGAACAATCAAGTAAATAAGGGTGGTGAGTCCAATGAATGAATATAATCCACTACCCAATATCGAAAGTGGCTATTTAGGATGCAATCCGTGTATCGGTAGTCCTTCTAGCCCGTATGTTATTGGGTTCTATCAAACAAGAGAATCTCTTATGGATACAGATGTCTATAGAGCGTTTCTTAAGAATATCGAGAAGCGTGTAAGACAATCTGTTACTTATCGTGGTTACAAGTCTTTTCTTATGGAAAATGGTATGGATCACTGTCAAATACATGGTAATATTAATAGTGACATGGCTGATCTAGAAATGCATCATGCTATGCTCACTCTTTTTGATATTGCTCTGATGGTAAGTGAATGGTATCTAAATAAGACAGGCTATGTAAGCTCCTTCGATGTGGTCCAGACCATTAAAGATGAGCATAGGTTAAACGAATTGCCCATTGTGATGCTATCTAAGACTCCGCACCAAGTATATCACAATAATACTGGAGTATTTGTACTCCATCCTGATATGTTTATTAGTAAGAAGTGGCCTCTCTTCTTCCAGAAGTTTAAGGAAGGAATTACGCAAGATCTTGCTTTTAAGCTAATCTACTATATCAAACGAGCACAGGAAGCTGGTCATACAGATGATCAGGGATTGCTTGATCTTAGAGAAACGATTAAAGATTGGAGCGGAATTGCATCATGAGTGGAGAACAGTTGTGTGGCATGATAGGCCAATTGACTATTGTCTGTATTGCATTAGCAATTTTCTTAATTGGATCTCTAGTAGTCATCGTTCTTTTCTATAGATCTAATCGGAAACACCAATCTCAATTACTTGAACTTGGTAGATATTCTACTAATGTACAGGCTGTAATTGATAAGAACGTTCCTTTACTACTGAATGACATTATCGATGACTGCTTTAGAGATTACGAGATTATGGTGCTGGCTCCCAAGAATGAGTTATACATCACT
>CALXLI010000149.1 GCA_944389155.1 uncultured Spirochaetaceae bacterium
ATGGCAAAGGAGAAAACGTACGCGACTGGCTGTATGTAGAAGATCATGCCCGTGCCATCGATGTCATTTTCCACCACGGCAAGATTGCCGAGACGTACAACATCGTCGGTTTCAACGAATGGAAGAACATTGACATTATCAAAGTAGTGATTAAAACTGTTGACCGCTTGTTGGGACGCAAAGAAGGAGAAGATATGGACTTAATTACTTACGTTACCGACCGTCCGGGGCACGATATGCGCTATGCCATTGACTCTACCAAATTGCAACGGGAACTAGGTTGGGAACCCAGTTTGCAGTTTGAAGAAGGCATTGAAAAGACCGTTCGCTGGTATCTGGATAATCAAGAATGGATGGACAATGTAACTTCAGGAGATTATCAGAAGTATTACGAAACAATGTATCAAAATAGATAATTTAAGTTATGTCTATTTCAACAGAAAACAACAAGCGAATAGCTCGAAACACATTAATGCTATACATTCGAATGTTATTTATGATGATAATTGGACTCTATACCAGCCGTGTCATCTTAGATAAATTAGGAGAAGTAGATTTTGGTATTTACAATGTTGTCGGCGGATTTGTCACCATGTTTTCAGTTATAAGTGGAGCTATGACTACAGCTACCCAACGTTTTCTGTCATTCGAAATAGGAAAAGGACAAGATGGAGATGTAAAAGGAATATTCAGTACAATGCTCCTTATCCATCTCCTACTTGCTCTAGGAATTTTGGTCATAGGTGAAACAATTGGCTTATGGTTCTTGAATAATTATATGAATTTTCCACATGATAGATACAACGCTGCAAATTGGACCTATCAGTTATCTTTATTGGTATTTATCTTAAATGTTATCAATGTACCTTATAATGGAGCAATTATAGCCTACGAAAAAATGTCCGCTTTTGCATATTTCAGCATTATAGATGTTACAGCAAAGCTAGCTATATGCTACATTATAGCAATTACGCCTTTTGATCGCCTCATTATGTATGCTATATTAATGGCACTTGTGCAATTGATTTTAATTGTTTCATATTATTTATATTGTAGATATAATTTTTTGGAATGTAAATTCACTGGAAAACTCAATAAGAATTATAGTAAAGAAATTACATCCTTTGTCAGTTGGAATCTGGTAGGTTCACTCGCTGGAGTTGCAAAAGAACAAGGAGTCAATATTGTGCTAAATATGTTCTTCGGTCCCGTAGTGAACGCTGCAAGAGGGATAGCTTATCAAGTACTGAGTAAATTAAATGGATTTGTTTCAAATTTCCAAATGGCTATGAATCCCCAAATTATCAAAGATTATGCGTCAGGGAATTATAGTTCAATGTATACATTGGTCTTTCGAGGAGCAAAACTATCTTACCTCTTATTATTAACATTATCACTCCCAGTAATTATAGAAGCACCATTAATTCTTAATATATGGTTGAAAAATGTTCCTGATTATACAGTTATATTTTTAAGAATAATTATATTCACAGCCCTATTAAATACTCTCTCTAATCCTCTCATCGTTTCAATGCATGCGTCAGGGAAAGTGCGTGATTATCAAATAGTAGTAGGAGGAATTTCATTACTAACTTTACCTATTGTATATATTGCACTCAAATTTGGAGCAGCTCCATATTATGCAATGATTATAGCTTTTGTCATTGAATTTATATGTCATATAGCACGACTATACATGCTTGTACGTACTATAAATTTTCCGATGTGGAAATTTATGAAAGATGTAACTTTTCGAGTCTATATCATTACAATTTTGGCTATAATCCTGCCTTCTATAGCTTACCAATCCATAAATATCATTATAATTAGATTCTTCAGCGTATGTATTCTTTCTATAATAGCTACTTTAGGGTTTGGATATTACTTAGGATTTAGCAAAAATGATCGTAAAAAGATTAAGACTAAAATTATTACAATATTAAAAAATAAACTAAGCAAGTCGAATAGATGAATGTATCTCAAATAAAAGACTGTTATGGCTGTGGCGTTTGTGCAATGGCATGTACAAAACAAATTATTACTATATCTTTAAATAGTAACGGTTTCTATGAGCCCCAAATACAAGAAATCGATAGATGTACAAATTGTGGACTTTGTGTAAACGTTTGTTCCTATTCACACAATGAACTTTCATTAAAAAATCCTAGGATAAAAAGTTTCGCAGCATGGAGCAACAATGAAGAAATCCGAACTAAATGTTCGTCAGGTGGTATTAGTTTTGAAATAGGGAAATTATTATTACAACAAAAATATAAGATTTGCTGTGTTAAATATAATCCCCAAAACAATCGTGCCGAACACTACATTGCAAAGTCAATAGAAGAGTTATCTGCATCTATAGGCAGTAAATATATTCAAAGCTACACAGTTAATGGATTTAAAGAAATTAACAGAAAAGAAAAATACCTCATCACTGGTACCCCATGTCAAATAGACTCATTCCGTAGATATATTCAAAAGTTTCACTGCGAAGACAATTTTATCCTTCTTGACTTCTTTTGCCATGGAGTTCCAAGCATGCATCTTTGGACAAAGTATACCCAGTGGATTAAACAGCAGATGCCCCAAATAACATTTGTCTCATGGAGAAACAAACAGAACGGATGGCATGATTCATGGGCTATAAAGATAAAAGGATATAAAAAAACAAATCAAAAAGATACGATATATTCATCTCGTTCACAAGGAGATATGTTCTATAATCTTTTTTTAAGTGATACTTGCTTAGGAAAACAATGTTACCAAAATTGTAAATATAAGTGTACTAATAGCTCTGCAGACATTCGAATCGGAGATTTGTGGGGGCAAAAATATGCAACCGACCAAAAAGGCATTAGTGCTGTAATAACATTTACACCAAAAGGCGAAGAATGCCTACAAAAACTTAATTGCACAATGCTTACGGAAAGCATTGAGGTTGTTACTGAAGGGCAAATGAAAAGTAATCCCGCAATTCCATATGCATATAATCAAGTTATGAAATCATTGAATAACAACCAGTTGTCAATTATAGACTGTATAAAAACACTACAAAGAGAAAGCAAAAAAGAACGAAATATCAAAAGAATAAAACATCCCATCAGAACATTAGTAAATATTTTTAATAAATTAAAAACCAAACTATGAATATAAAAACAGTTACATGTCATGACGTTTATAATTATGGCGCATCACTTCAAGCATACGCTCTTTTATATTTCCTTGAGAATCAAGGACATAATGTAGAGATAATAGATTATTTACCCCTCTATAAAGAAGGGAAATATGATTATAAACTTGAAAACAAAGGATTATTTGGCAAGTTAGCATATTTCATTCCAATTTTAACACCTCTATGGGCACGCCTACGTTATAGAAAATTATGGAAATTTACTGGTAGGAAAAAAGCTTTTGATGAATTCAAAAATAAATACCTCAAACTAACCCAGATTCGTTATCATGAACTAAATGATTTTATAAACAATCCAATAAGTGCAGATTGCTTCATAGCAGGAAGCGATCAAATTTGGAATCCTAGATATGGAAATGGTACAGATCCCGTTTATTATTGTGGTTTTGCAAATCATCAAACGCGTTGTATATCTTATGCTGCAAGTTTTGGCATATCATCGCTATCTGATGAAGAAAAAAAAATTATCTCTCCCCTATTAAAAAATTTCGATGCTATATCTATCAGAGAAAAGACAGGAACCAAACTAGCTGAATCTATGGGATTTAAAGCTACAGATGTTTGTGATCCAGTGTTTTTACTATCCGCAAAAGAATGGGAAAGTATATGCAAGAAACAGATAAAGAAAAAATATTTACTTCTTTATGATTTCAATAATGACAATCCTAAATTAAAAAAAATATCCCAGCAAATTGCCAAGGAGAAGGGGTTAATAATAATTAGTATAAATGATGGCATGACTATACCGTATGCTGATGTGAACATCAATAATGCAGGTCCAATTGAGTTCATTGAATATATACGTAATGCAGAATTTGTTATAGCATCTTCTTTCCATGCCACAGCATTTTCTATTATATTCCATAGGAATTTCTATTCATTTCCTCTATTAGGGCATAAAAATAATTCACGTATGGAAGACTTGCTAAATTTAACAGGATTAGAGAATAGATTTGATCCAAACACTATTAATCTTGATCCTATAAACTATTCAATTGTCGATTCAAAAATACAACCACTAATTTCCTTTTCTAAGAATTGGCTCACTCAAAATTTACAGAAATAAAGTATAATAATTGAATGTTCCATTTAGCTTAGACATCCATAACATCAGTAAATTATTAAGAAAAGGGGATTCTTCATGTAATTTATTATGTCATTAACAAATAAAACTACTAAGATCTTGACATTTCAAATAAATATTAACTGAATTATTCTTCACATAATCTTTTAATAATTCTAATCTCCTACTATAATGAACACTATTACAAGATCTAATAAGTCAAATCAACAGTCTATTTATATGTATTCTAATAGCGTAAAAGTTTCTGTTATTGTCCCTATTTATAATGTTGAGCCATTTATAGAGCGATGTGTCCGTTCATTAATGAATCAAACCTTAGAAAATATAGAATACATATTCGTTAATGATTGTACTCCAGACAATAGCATCAATATATTAAAAAGCATATTAAAAGAATATCCAGATAAAAATGTTCGTATAATACACCATTCTCAAAATAAGGGATTAGCAGCAGCGAGAAAAACTGGTTTAAACCAAGCAAAAGGTAAATATATAGTACATTGTGACTCTGACGATTGGGTTGATGCTAATATGTATAAATATATGCTAGAAATAGCAGAACAAAATAATGCAGACATAGTTGCATGTGGATTTAAAACAGAAACACCAAATACAACTTGTGAAGTTCAATATCCATATAAAACAGAAACAATTGATAATATTTTAGATCCAAACAAAATAGGATGGATTTATGGCGCAGTATGGAATAAAATGATTCTTAAAGATTTATATATAAGAAACAATATCAGCCCTATTGAAGGAATCAACATGTGGGAAGACAGTTTAATTACAATTCCTTTACGTTTAAATTCCTCAAAGACTGTAATTATACCGAATACGTTCTATCATTATTGGATTGGTCAGCGAGCATCAACATTTTTTTCATCAAATAACCTTAATAAAGTCAATGAAATGATTCAAGCCACCAAAATTTTAGAAGATTATCTTTCACATAACTTCTCAAATTACAATATAAAACCTTTTATATCCAAATTAAAATTAATATGCAAAGAAAGATTAATGAGTACCCCAAATCATGACACCTTCATACAATGGCGTAATACATATCCTGACAATGATTTATCTGTATGGCAATTCAAATCATATTCACTCACAACGAAAATAAAAATATCTCTCGTCCATTTATTACCAAAATATTTAGCATATCCAATCTTCTGCCTTCGAAGAAATAAGAAATAGCCTAAAACTAAATATAACTAAAAATTTAAGATTTTGAATTATCCTTATAAGATAGCTCAAAGTTAAATAATTACATTTATAAGTTCGTTTAAAATACATTTTCTAATACATATACAAGTCAACAACAGATGACAAATGACATCAAGAAATTTCTCGAAATAAGGTCTGAAGAAAAATAAAACATAAATTTAGGTATATAGATTTTCTTGCTATGGACAAAAATAAAATAGGTATCATCGTAGTAGTATATCACAATGCAGCTATGACAGAAAAATTTATTCATAATGAATTAACAAAACTCTCTACACAGTTTTACCTAGTTGTAGTGAATAATGCTGCTACATACGAGGATAGTATGAATTTAGCGAAAACTTGTAATTTACGATTCATTAACAATGATATAGAAGATGAAATTCCAGATGACAATAGATTTTTAATTTGGTCAGATAAAAATCTTGGATATGCTAAAGGAAACAACAAAGGGGTAGCATTTCTTAATAGAATAGGAGGTTTTACACATTTCTTGTTCTCTAACGATGATATAACCATTAATGATAAGAATATTATTAATGAATTGGCGAATAAAATAGATGAAAACAATGGAATCGGTGCTGCAGGCCCTAGAATCATCAATCTAGAAGGAATTGATCAAAATCCCAAGGACCAATATATCTCATTATATAGGGAAATTGGATGGATTATATTGGCCCCTTTTCGTAAATCGAAAAAGAAAAGAGCAATAATGGCAAATAACAGTGCTTTAAGTTCCCGGATTACATATTGGACATCTGGAGCATTTATGCTAGTTAATGCAAATGCATTTAACCAAGTTGGTGGATTTGACCCCTATACATTCTTATATTATGAAGAATGTATTTTAGCGGAAAGATTGCTAAAGATAAATTTACATTTTTATTACGATGCAACTGTTAGCGTAATACATTTTGAGGGAGGAAGTACAACAAAAAATAGGAAAAATCAACTGATAGGAATTGACAGTAAGATACATTATTATAGAACGTATAAAAAAGTAAATAAATTTGTTATAGCTATCTATAGAATTATAGAATACATAAACTATAAATTACATGCTTAATCCATACAAACAATTTATACATCTTTATCCTAAAGACATAAGAATAGAGACTATAGTATTCATAATTCATATTTTTAGGAAAACCTTTCTCAATGTAGGTAGAGAAATGGGTGATACAAGTATTGCTGGTGGTGGAACTTTCTTAATGCTTATTTGTATATTACTCAATATATGGATAATTATAAGAAACAACAGTATTTTAAATAAATCAATAAAAGAAACGAAGTGGTTCCTTTTTTATACGATATTCTGTTTATTTAGTATTTTTTGGTCTATTACAGGTACTGCAGGTTTTTCATCCATCATAGCTAAGGGTGCGGAAATACTAACGTCTTTTCTAGCTATATCTATTGTCTTATATAAAATCAAAGATATAAATTGCTGCGTTATCTACATATTATATATTACTACTATAGCTGCATTAAGTGGAGGAATCGCTCAAGGTTTTTTACACACAAATTCTTATTCCGTTTCAGGGATGATTGGATTTATTATTGCTTTAGGACTAAAAAGAACATATAACCCACAATATATAAATTATTTTATTATCGCAAATTTATTTTGTCTAATAATGGGAACTAGTTCCGGGTCATACATAGCTGCAATTTGTGCCCTTCTTATCCTTCTTTCCACTAACAAAAAAGGGATTAATTTAGGATTAGCTATATTTGTTATCTTAATAACCTACCTAATATATAAGTTGGCTGCAGATACAATTTATAGTTTAGTATTCTATGGCCATAGTACGGAAGCCATTGAAGGTGGCACAGGTCGTTATGAAGTATGGGGACAATTTATAGAAGCTTGGAAATCATCACCTTGGCTAGGATATGGCTATGTCGTAGGAGAAAGAAATCTTGCTTTAATGGGAGGAATGGAACATATCTTCTCCGCTCATAACGGATATTTATCTATTCTTGTAAATACAGGAATTATAGGCTCATTTATATTCAGCATTTTTCTTTTAAAGACTTTATTTAGAGGTTTTTCAAAAGCGCAAACAAACAATGTAGCCCAACCCTTAGCAATAATCTTTTTTGCAGCTTTTTGTGGTATCTTAGTCAATAATTTATCATATCCTCTTTTAGGATCTGATTGGAATCATACCTTTCTTCCTATGAAGTCTGTCTTAATTATAATGAATACATGGAAACATAAGATTCCAGGAATTCCAATGAACTATATTTTAACAAAAAAATATGGAAATAATAAAAAGAATACGATGCAACAATAATTATTATATTGATAAAGAAGGTGCAAATGCAATCAAAGGTTTTCTTATGCTCTTAATTGTTTTAGGCCATAATCACCTTTTAGCACCATCGCAAGGAGTTTTATTTCACTACTTATATAGTTTTCACCTTGTTTGTTTTTTTATCCTACCCTATTTTTATAATAAAAAGTTATCTTGTACATGGACTAATATTAAATCTTTAATTCGGAGATTACTAACACCCTATACAGTCTTCTTTATCTTTTGTTTGTTAGTTTCATTCATTATAATTCATATTCAACATAAATCATTTTTTGATATAGTAAAAGGATACATAATAGGAAGTCCATATACCTTACGAAATGCTGTCGGATTTGTATTTCTATGGTTTTTACCTTCATTTTTTTCATTCTCTTTAATGAGAATAATAGGAGAAAAATTCAAATGGATAAAAATAATTTTATTGCTTTTGTCTATTTCAACTTGTTTCATATCTTTTTCTACAGAAGAATTTTTAAAGAATTTATTACCGATAGGCATCATGTTCGCCATAAAATTCTACTGGATTGGATGGGCTTGTTTTTATCTGATAAAATATTCACAAAAGTTCATATATATATGGATTATAGGATTTGTATTAATAACTTATCTGTTTTGGAATAACCATATAACAGATGCTTTGTCACATCTCATGCCTATATTTGCCTTTTGTAGTATAGTAGCTATATTACCCCGTCTTAAAAACACATTACTAATAGAAATCGGACATTATTCTTTGGGTATATACTTAATTCATGTATTTTTATTATCATTCATGGAAAGAATTGTACCTAATAATATTGTAGGTGGACTTATATCATACTTTAGTTCTTTACTATTAGCATACATTATTGTAAAGATTATTTACCGAATTAAACTTGATAAACTTATTTTCCCAAGATAATGAAACATGCATATTTAATTATAGCCCATACGGAATTTAAACTTTTAGAGAATTTGATTTCAATATTGGACTACCCTTATAATGATATCTTTGTTCATATTGATAAGAAAGTAGAGTACACCATTCAATATAAGCCCCGACATTCTAAATTAATTGTTGTAAGCGATGAAAATAGATGTAATGTTGTTTGGGGAGAAGACTCACAAATACATTGCGAGTTAGTATTATATAGACTAGCCTATGAAACAGAAAAATATGATTATTTTCATCTTCTTTCCGGGATAGATATGCCCTTAAAAAGCCAAGAATTTATTCATACCTTTTTTGAACAGCATAAAGGAATTGAGTTTATAGGATTGATGCCCAATGCCTGGAGAACTGAAACAAAATTAATGTATTATCATTTTTTCATATCACGTCCCTCCCCTAAGACTTGGAAATACTTTGCACATACAGGATTGATTGCATTACAACGAATCTTTCATCTTAAACGAAATAATATGGGCTGGAAAATATTGGCTAAAGGTGCAAATTGGTGCAGTTTAACGTATGAGGCTGTTGGCTATATATTATCACAGGAATTTATGATTAGAAAACGCTTCAAACATACCATGGCATGTGATGAGGTTTATAAACAAACTCTACTTATGAATTCACCATTTGCTGAAAAATTATACAATAAGACAGATGAATATGAAGGCTGCCTAAGGCTTGTTGACTGGAACAGAGGTAACCCATATACTTGGACTATAGCTGATTGGAATGAATTAATGAATTCAAACAAACTTTTTGCCCGTAAATTTAGTTCAGCACACTGGGATATAGTAGAAAAACTTACAAACTATATAAAAGAAAAATAATGGGAGCAAAAGAAAGAAACATAAGCATCGATATAATGAAATTTTTGGCTGTTTTACTCATTACAAATAGCCACATGGATAAGTTATATGGTGATTATAATGTTTTCGCTACAGGAGGAGCTATAGGTGATGTCTTATTCTTCTTTTGTTCAGGCTATACTCTTTTTCTTGGTTCATTAGGTCGTTTTGATTTCTGGTATAAAAAAAGGATTCGCAGAATCTATCCTTCTGTTATTGCTTTATCTATCATGGGAACATTTTTATGGAATTTTCATCGTGATGTTCTCTATATTATTACTTATGGAGGTGAATGGTTTGTTAGCTGTATTATGATATATTATATTATATTATACTTTATACGGCGTTATGCCATAAATAGGCTAATAGTTATATTTCTAATAACCTTTATTGTTACTCTTATATGGTATTTCTTTTTTTATACTGATAAATACACTATTTCTATTTATAAATGGACTTATATTAAATGGTGCTTCTATTTCCTCAATATGCTACTTGGAGCAGCAGTAGGATTATATGAAAGTAAACATGGATATCTTATAAACAAACCTCACTCAAGGTACAATAAAACATGGATAAACATTACACTGATGATTATATGTATGAGCCTATTTTATGGTTTACAAATTATGGGTAAAAAAAATCCAGCATGGGCTTATTGGCAAATATTTACCATTATACCGCTATTTGGCATTAATTGGTTCTTTTATCTTATATGTTGTGGAACTTGGGTTAAAAAAGTTTTCCAACATCCTAAAATTTCATGGATAATAATGGCTATCGGCGGTTTATGCTTAGAGATATATTTAGTTCAACCGTATTTATTTACAACTAGCATGAACAATATATTTCCTCTAAATCTTCCTATAATGTTTGTTATTATACTTCCATTCGCATGGTTATGTAGATCCTTAGGAAAATTATTTCAGCAAACATTTAGTAGTGAAGATGGATATAATTGGCGTGAAATATTAAAAATAGTTTAAAAAATGAGAATAACATGGGTCACTAGGAGTTTTTTAGATTATAGAATTCCTGTCTATAAAGCTTTAGACGAGATGTGCAATCATAATCTAACTGTAATATATTATAAAGACATCCCTCCATTAAGGTGTCAAGAAAAGCTAAAAAAGATTCTTGGAGATAGAGCTATCGCCCGAGATAAAGAACTTAGAATTGGGAACCGACCCAAAATAGACAATGCTTCACGCGCAAACAGTTCTATCAGAATACCAATAAGTCCAGGATTAGTCAAACAAATTATTCAGACTAAACCAGACGTTTTAATAAGTGATGGGTTTATGCAATGGACTTATGCACCACTTATAGTTAGTGCCTTAAAAGGTATCCCCCATGTGATGCTCTACGAACGTACTGCCCATACAGAACGAACGGCAGGTAAAATCAGAATTTTATATAGAAAATTTGTAAGTCATTGGATTGATGCAATTGGATGTAATGGTATATTAACAGGTGAATATATAAAATCCCTTCTTGGCTGGAATGATAGTAGATTAACATACGGTCATATGGTTGCCGACGTAACGGGTATGCAAAATATGATTTCACAAATACCTAATGAAACAATATCATCACTACGAAATCACTTAAAAATAAAAGGAGTAATGATTCTATTCGTCGGACAATTAATACCACGAAAAGGTGTCCGAGAACTACTAAATGCATGGGAAACATTTAAACAAAGTAATAATGAAGATTGTACACTAGTATATGTAGGATCAGGTTCTCAGGAACAAGAACTAAAGGATATTATTAAATCTCAACAGATTCCAGATGTTATTTTAACTGGTGCTATTGATTATGACCATATTGCACCGTATTATAAAGCAGCAGATTGTTTTATTATACCAACTCTAGAAGATAATTGGAGTCTAGTAGTACCAGAAGCCATGGCATGCGGTTTACCAATAGCTACATCTATATACAATGGCTGCCATCCAGAGTTAGTACATCAAGAAAACGGATGGACTTTCGATCCGTTAAAAAAGGAAAGTATTATTAATGTGCTTAACCAAATCATAAACTCCAAAAATCAATTAAAATATATGGGGAAAAAATCTATGGATATTGTTTCTAAAGAAACGGCTGAACGTGCAGCTGACTCTATCATAAAAGCTATAGATATTGCAATTAAAAGACACAAAAAATGAAAATAAAAACGATAACAACATGGGCAGATTATAATTATGGAGCTTCCTTACAAGCTTATGCCCTTCTTACTTATTTGAAAAAACAAGGACATGATGTTGAGATGATAAAATATCTTCCTCCATATCAAACACGTATGTATGACTATATGTGGGTAAATCCAGAATCAAAAGCTTCTCAACATCTAATTACTCGTTGGATATACAGAATTGCAAAATTTATACAACGCATCACGACTCTAAATCGGAAGCATATTTTTGATGAATTTAATTTCAAAACCTTACCGCTAACAACAAGAAAATATTCTTCATACCAAGAACTGTGCGAAAATCCACCAGAAGCTGATTTATATATTGTTGGAAGTGATCAAGTTTGGAATATATTATATGATGCCGGAAAAGATCCCTCTTTCTATTTGGAATTTGTAAAAAAAGGGAAAAAAGCATCTTATGCAGCCAGTTTTTCTTTTCTTGATATCGACGAAACGAATAAAAAACGTATTGCAAAATCGCTAAATAAATTTGATTCTGTAGCTGTAAGAGAATTTCAAGGTCAGGATTTGCTAAAAGATCTAGGAATTAACAGCACATGGGTATTAGATCCTGTTTTTTTACTTTCACTTGATGATTGGAATACATTAGCTATGAGCGCTAATAAATCTGTACAATGTATAACAGAGAAATATTTGCTCATTTATGACTTTGAGGGAAATAAAAAATTAAAAGCCTTTGCACTACAATTTGCAAAGTTACATAACTTAAAGATTTACGCGATAACAGATAAATATCCCCTCAGTTATGCAAACAGAAATTTTAAAAAAGCTGGTCCAAAAGAATTTGTAAAGCTGATTGCTAATTGTGAAGCGTTTATCAGTAATAGTTTTCACGGTACCGCTTTCTCTATTATGTATCATAAACCTGTCTTTGTATTTAACCGACATCGACACAAAGTTAATTCACGGATGGATAGTTTATTAACACTATTCAATCTAAAAGATTGCCTACTTGATAATGAAAAGAAAGAGAAAGAGGCTTTTAATAAACAATTTAGTTGGGTAGAAATAGACAAGCTAAAATCTGAAAGGCTAAAGATATCCAAAGATTTCTTAAAGTCATTAGATATCTAATTTAAGATTTTCAAAAATATATTCTGTTCTAAAAAATAATGAAATGGACTTATCAATTATTATACCAGTTTACAATGCCTCAAAACTTTTAGAAAGATGCCTAGATTCTATTTTCGAACAAAAGACTCAATATTCATATGAAGTAATTTTAATCGATGATGGCAGCACTGATAATAGCATTGAAATAATCAAAGAACGTAAAGAACCTAATATTATATTATACAAACAGCAGAATTCTGGTCCTTCTGTTGCTCGCAATAAAGGAGTAGAATTAGCAAAAGGTGATTATTGTGCTTATTTAGATGCCGATGATTATTGGATGCAAGGCTTTATCGAAAAAACAATATCTTTTTTAAAAAATCATACAGACTGTATCGCCGTCAATGTAGCGCAACGACATTTATCAGTATCTGGAGAACACTTGACCCCTTGTTGCTATACAACATATAAACATCCTTTTATACTAGATAATTTTTTTACTTTTTGGGCAAATAATATGCATGTCTGTACAGGTAGCGTAACAATAAAAACAAATATTATTCGCGAATCAGGGGGTATGCGCAGTGATTTACGAATAACTGAAGACTTGGAATTTTGGGCTTTACTCTCAACTTATGGAGAATGGGGATTCATACCTGAAATTCTTTTCGTCAGTGACGGCAGAGATGTAACTCAGTCTCAGGGTTGGCTTAGCAAAATGGAACAACGTTGGAAAAACGCCCCAAGTATTACTGAGTGGGAAAAAAGAATTATTACACGACTACCCAAACAATCTGAATCATATAAAAAAGCAAGAGGGCGTATATCACGCAATCTTACTTATTGCCAACTATTATCCGATAGATTATCATTAAGCCGGCACGAAGCTATTAAATATGGACACTACTTCACTAAAGATCCGATAGGCCGTTTAATGAATCTAGCTAAGTATACTCCACTAACTTGGTGGATGCTTGCTAAATTTCTAAAATATAGAGAATATCATCGAAAATTAAATTAACGCATAAAAGTTAATCATGAAACCGAATATTTTATTTATTCTCCATATGCCTCCACCAGTACATGGCGCATCAATGGTTGGTAAATATATCCATGATAGTCATGTCATAAACGAAACTTTTAATTGTCATTATTTTAATCTTACACTTGCTCGAGATTTAAATGATATTGGTAAAGGGGGAATCAAAAAGTTGTTTGACTTCATTAAACAACTTATTTGTATTTGGAAAGCTGTAAGGAAAGTTACCCCCCAATTATGTTATGTCACTCCTAACGCTAAAGGTGGTGCCTTCTACAAGGATTTTATAGTTATTATGCTACTCAAGATTATGAAGCAGAAAATAATAATCCACTATCACAATAAAGGCGTAGCAACTCGACAAAATAAGATTTTAGATAATTTCTTATACAGACAATTCTTCAAGAACCTAAAAGTTATTTTATTAGCAGAAGTATTATATGAGGACATTAAAAAATATGTTCCCCGAAAAGATGTTTTTTTCTGTCCAAACGGAATTCCTGACGTCAAAGATACAATAATATATAAAAAACATAATCATACAAAAGCCCAAATTCTATTTCTATCAAATATGATAGCTAGCAAAGGAGTATGGGAATTAGTAAAAGCATGTTCTTTACTGAAAGAATCAGGAGTAGACTTCAAATGTCATTTTGTAGGGAAATGGAATGATATAACAGAAAGGGAATTTAATATAAAAATTCATCAACAAAAATTAGAAGACTATATTGTTGCACATGGCGCAAAATATGGAAAAGATAAAATACAATTTTTTCAAAATACCGATATTTTTGTATTTCCTACTTTTTACCCCAATGAATGCTTTCCTATAGTTTTACTTGAAGCAATGCAGCAAGGATTACCCTGTATTAGCACAAATGAAGGTGGAATTCCTAATATTATTGACCAAGGAAAAACAGGATTTGTTATTGAAAAGAAGAATCCACAACAAATAGCAGATAAAATTAATTATCTTATCAATCACCAAGAAGTCTGCAAACAAATGGGAGAAAATGGTTATAAGAAATATCAAAAAGAATTTACACTCAACACATTTGAGAACAGATTAAAAGATATTTTGATAAAATGTTGTGATAAAACACTCAAACCCTAAAATAAAAGGAAGAATTTTTCTCAATTATTCTTTTTGTTTTTCTTTCAATTATTCTCTTTCTTTGTGAAAGAAATAATTAAAAAGCAATAAGAAGATGACACAATTAAATATTGCTGTAGCCGGCACAGGCTACGTAGGTTTATCCATAGCCACTTTGCTAGCCCAGCACCATCAGGTGACGACTGTTGATGTGATTCCTGAAAAGGTAAAGAAAATCAATCACCGTATCAGCCCGATTCAGGATGAGTACATCGAAAAGTATTTAGCGGAAAAGGAACTGAACCTGACGGCTACACTGGATGGAGCATCAGATTACCGAAAGGCAGACTTCGTAGTGATTGCCGCTCCCACCAACTACGACCCGGTGAAGAATTAC